>CAWCEB010000018.1:0-32375 GCA_963794105.1 uncultured Actinomycetes bacterium
ACCGCGGCGACGATGTCGTGCGGGTCGCGGATACCGACGCGGACAGGGTCGACTGCGGGCCCGGCCACGACACGGCCTACGTCGAGAGCGACGCGCCGGCCCGCGACACGCTGCGACTCGTGCGAGACGGTCGTGCAGACCGCCCCGGAGCCGTCGACCGACGCCCCGCCGCCGGCGGGGGTCATCGCGGGCACGCCCGGCGACGACGTCCTCGTCGGAACGGACCTGCCGGACACGCTGCTGGCCGCCGACGGCAATGACGAGCTGTTCGGCAACGGCGGCAACGACTACGTGGACGGCGAGGATGGCAACGACGTGCTCCATGGCGGGCTCGGCGACGACGAGCTGCACGGCCGTGGCGGTGATGACGTCGCTGCTCGGCAACGAGGGCAACGACCATCTCGAGGGCGAGCGCGGCCGTGACACGGTCATCGGCGAGGACGGCGACGACACCCTCTACGGCGGGCTTGACGACGACTCGCTCGACGGCGGGCCCGGCGACGACCGCATCAACACCGTCGGCGGCGGCTTCGACACCGTCACCTGCGGTCCCGGCGTCGACAGCGTCTACGCCGACGCGACCGACCAGATTCACCGGACTGCGAGGACGTCCACATCTGACGCGACTCAGGGGACAGACCCTCAGTCCAGGACGCGGACGCGGGCGCTCCGGGTGGTCGCGTTGCCGGCGGCGTCGGTGGCGCGGACGCGCATGCGGATCACGACGTGACGGTGGCGGCGCACGCGCGGCGCCAGAGGCGCAGCGCCTTGCGCGACGGGTGCACGACGACGCGCAGGCGCGCGGACGCCGCGGCGGTCACGCGGCGCGTCCTCGAGCGCTTGGCCTCGACGCGCAGCGCGCAACGCTCGTCGCACGAGACCTTGGCGAGGAAGCGCTTCGTGCGCAGGACGTGCTGGCGCCGGGCGACCAGCAGCATGACCTCCGGCGCCGTCGTGTCGCCGCTCGTCCCTGGAGCCGTGCCGCCGCCCGCCCATGGCCTGAGCCCGTCCCTGCCGGGTCCCCGACGAGCCGGTAGACCGGCCCGTCGAGCGACGCCGCGTACACGCGGCCGCGCGCGTCCTCGCCGAAGCCGCTGAGGTCGGCACGTGCAGCCCGGTCGGGCCGTCCCGCTCGCGCCCGCCGGGAGAGCGTTGCGGCGTAGAGGTCGCCCTTGGCGTTGTCGCCGTACAGGTAGCGCCCCGCGAGCTCTGGCACGGCCGGGTCGCGGACCACGTAGCCGCCGATGATCGCGTACCAGCCGGAGCTGTGGCTGTGCTCGAGCAGCGGGTCGTGCACGGCATGCAGTTCGGGCCGGGCGTGTCGGACGGGTTCGTGTAGTCGTGCAGGCCCTCGCGCATGTTCCAGCCGTAGTTGACGCCCTTTCCCGCGGCGGGCGCCGGCGCGAAGTCGACCTCCTCCCACGCGTTCTGGCCGACGTCGCCGATCGGAGGTCGCCGGTCAGGCGGTCGAACGAGAACCGCCACGGGTTGCGCAGCCCAGCGACCAACAGCGGCGCCGAGGCGACGGACGGGTTGTCCGCCGGCGCGCTGCCATCCGGGTTCATCCGCAGGAGCTTGCCCAGCAGCGGCGTGCTGTCGGAGTCGGTGACCGTGAGGTTCTGGGCATTGTGGTGCTGGTCGCCGCCGCCTCCCCCGTCGCCCGTGCCCGCGTAGAGCTTGCCGTCCGGGCCGAACTGCAGCTGGCCGCCGTTGTGGTTGGCCTCGAGCGGAGTGCGGGATCGTGAGGATCGGCGTGGCGTCGATACGTCGGCGTGATCGGGCGTCAGCCGCGTCGTAGCGGTCGATCTGGATGTCGCCGTCGGGATTGGACGTGTAGTAGACGTAGACGTGCGTGGGGCTGGCCGGGTCGATCGCCATCGACAGCAACCCCTGCTCGCCGCCGGAGAGCACGCGCGTGTGGATGTCCAGGAACGGCGTCGGTTGCTCGACGCCGTCGAGCAACTCCCGGACCACGCCGCCCCGCTCGACGACGTAGACCCGGTGCGGATCCCCGGCGCGCCGGCAATCGACACCGGCGCGGAGAACGAGCCCACCTGCGCGAGCGTCGCAGCATGCGCGCCGGGCGCGACGGCGAGCCCGGCGAGGAGTCCCAGCGCCGACCGCCGGATCACGCCGGCGTCGTACCCGCCACGCGCGCCTTCGCGCGCGCGCCGGCGCGACCGAGCTCGTCGAGGCCCGCGTACAGCTCCTTGATCGCCGCGAAGATCTCCTCGGCGACCGCCTGCTGCTGTTCGCGGGTCCGGCGACGGCACCTGCTCGATAGCGAAACGGCTCGCCGTACTGGACCGTGACCTTCGGGAACTGCAGCTTCTTCCAGTTGCGGACCTTCGAGGACCCGTGGATCGCGACCGGCACGATCATCGCGCCGGACTCCAGCGCCAGCCGGCCGATCCCGCGCTTGGGCCTCTCCGAGAGCTTGCCCGTCCGCGACCGGCCGCCCTCGCAGTACATCGCCACGCAACCCCCGTCGGCGAGGATCTTCTCGGCGGTGATGAACGCTTCGTCGTCGCGCGCGCCGCGGCGCACCGGGAACACGCCGCCCGGGGAGTAGATCCAGACGAGTGGCTTGCTGAACAGCTGCGACTTGGCCATGAACCGCACCTTGCGCCGGATGAACGCCCCGGTGAAGAAGTGGTCCATGAACGAGAAGTGATTGGGCGCGAGGATCACCGGGCCCGACGGCGGGACGTTCTGACTGGCGATCGAGCGCGCGCGGAAGAACGTGTACGCGTAGACCGACGTGACGATGCGAACCGCCTCGTAGATCCAGTTCGGCCGCCGGGTGCGCGACCGCTCGTGGTAGCGGTCGAAGAACTCCTTCGGCCGCTCGTCGAAGTAGATCTGCTCCTTCATCTTCGACAGTTCTTCGGTCATCAGTCCTGCGTACCCCCGGCTTGAACTCGTGTTACCCGCACGGCGCGTTCCCATCCGGCGAGCAACGCGCGCCGCTCATCATCTCGCATCTTGGGCTCGAAGCGGCGCCGTTCCCGCCATCCCTGGACCACGCGGTCCTGTGACCACAACCCGCAGCCGACCGCGGCGAGTGACGCCGCGCCCAGCGCCGTCGTCTGCTCGACCTCGGGCACGACGACGGGCACGCCCAGGATGTCTGCCTGGAACTGCATCAGCCAGCTGTTGACCGTCGCACCGCCGTCGGCCTTGAGCTCACGCAGCTCGGGCGCGCCACCGCGCGACATCGCTTCGACCGCGTCGAACGTCTGATAGGCCATCGCCTCGAGCGTCGCGCGCGCGAGGTGCGCGCGGCCCGAGCCGCGCGTCAGCCCGACGATCGTCCCGCGCGCGTAGGGATCCCAATGCGGCGACCCGAGGCCCGTCAGCGCCGGAACGAAGTAGACGCCGTCGTTGCTGTCCAGCGACGCCGCCAGCCCTTCGGTCTCGGCCGCCTCGCCGATGATCCCCAGGCCGTCGCGCAGCCACTGCACCGCGGCGCCCGTGACGAAGATCGCGGCCTCCAGCGCGTACGTGGTCCGCTGACCGATGGACCAGGCCACCGTGGTGAGCAGGCCCTCCTGCGGCTCCGGCGGCTCGTCGCCGGAGTTGAGCAGGACGAACGAGCCCGTGCCGTAGGTGTTCTTGCCCAGGCCGGGATCGAGACAGGCCTGTCCGTAGAGCGCCGCCTGCTGGTCGCCCGCGATCCCGGCCACCGGCACCTCGAAGCCGTGCAGCGACGCCATCCCGAACTCGCCCACGGACGGCCGGACCTCGGGCAGCGCCCGCACCGGCACGCCGAGCAGCGCGCACAGCTCCTCGTCCCAGGCGCCGCGCCGGATGTCGTACAGCAGCGTGCGCGACGCGTTGGACGGCTCGGTCACGAACTCGCCGGTGAGCTTGAACGTCAGCCAGCTGTCGATCGTCCCGAACACGGCGCGACCCTCGCGCGCGCGTCGTTCGAGGCCGTCGACGTTGCGCAGCAGCCACTCGATCTTCGTGCCGCTGAAGTACGGGTCGAGCACGAGCCCGGTCCGCGCGCGGATCAGGTCCTCGTGCCCCTGCTCGCGCAGCTCGTCGCAGCGCGCGGCCGTGCGGCGGTCCTGCCAGACGAGCGCGCGGTACAGCGGCTCGCCGGTCGACGGGTCCCAGACGCAGACCGTCTCGCGCTGGTTGGTGATGCCGATCGCGTGCAGCGGCGTCGGCGCCGGCGTCGTCGAGCGCCTCGCCCGCGACGGCCTCGGTCACCCGCCAGATCTCCGCCGCGTCGTGCTCGACCCAGCCGGGCTGCGGGAAGTGCTGCTCGAACTCGCGATAGCCGCGGCCGACCAGCTCGCCGTCGTCGTCGAAGACGAGGCATGTCGTCCCGGTGGTGCCCTGGTCGATGGCGAGGATCACGGCGGCGCGATCCTAGAACGAAGCGCCCCGTTCGGCGGGCCGGGCTGTCCCTCCCGGCCCGCCGCGGGTCTCTTCCCCATCGCCGGCGACGGAGGGTCAGGCCGCCGCCGACTGCCTACCCGGAGCTCGCGTCAGGAGGAGAGTCGACGCCACCGGCTCCGGGCCTGCGGTCAGGCTACGAGCGCGTGTCCGCGCCCACCATCGACCGCCGGTAGGAATCGTCGTCGCCCGCGTGTCTAACGGCGTGACAACTCGGTGAAGACGAAATCGCGCAGCTGGCGCGCGCGATGCACGAACCCGCGCAGCGTGCGCCCGGTCGCGCGATGCGCCAGATCGAGCTCGATCTCGCCGACCGTGAAGCCGGCGCGCGCGGCGTCGACGGTCATCCCGATCTCCATCCCGAACCGCGGCGCGAACGGAACGACGACCGGCAGCACCTCGCCGCGCATCGCTCGCTGCCCGCTGATCGGCGCGTCGAGCTCGAGCCCGGTCAGGCGGCGGATCGCGTTGTGCGCATAGCCCACGGCCACGCCGAACCCACCGCCGACGCGCCGCGCGAACGACCGCGACCGCGAGGTCGCATTCGCCGCGCCGCACGGCCGCCACGAGCGCCGGCAGCTGCGCGGCGGTGTCGCCCAGATCGCCGTCGCACAGGACGAACACCGGCGGCTCCGGGCGTCAGCGCCAGCGACAGGACCCGCCGCGCCGCGAGGCGTGTTCGCGCCGCCCTTGCCGATGTTGCGCGGCGCCGCGACCACCTCGGCGCCGGCGGCCGCCGCGCGCGCCGCGGTGTCGTCGGTCGACGCCGTCATCGGCCACGAGCACGCGCGCGCCCGGGAACGCCTCGCCGAGCGCCGCGAGCGTCTGCTCGATGCGGTCGGCCTCGTCGTGTGCGGCGACGATCACGACGATGGCGGGGACGTCCATGGGCGCGGCTATCGTGCCAGCCCGCGTCCCCAGACCCATTCCAGGAGGCAGCGCGTGCCGGACATCGAGGCCCACATCACGGGCACCGTGTGGAAGATCGAATGCCAGGTCGGCGACGAGATCGCCGAGGGCGACACTGTCGTGATCCTCGAGTCGATGAAGATGGAGATGCCCGTCGAGGCCGAGGACGAGGGCACCGTGAAGGAGATCCTCTGCGAGGAGGGACAGGCCGTGAACGAGGGCGATACCCTCGTCGTCCTTGAGTAGCGGGCGCCTCCTCACCGACACGCCGGCGGAGGGCGTCCTCCGCCTCACGATCTCCAACCCGGCCAAGCGCAACGCGCTGGATCACGAGATCCTCGACGGCATCGCACATGCCGTCCGTGATGCCGACGCGCGCTGCATCGTCCTCACGGGCGCCGACGGGATGTTCTCGTCGGGCTACGACATCGGCGACATCCCGGAGGACGTGTTCGCCGCAGAGGCGGAGAAGCTCGTGGCGCACCCGTTCACGAGCGCGATCGACGCACTGGACGCGACCGACCTGCCGACGATCGCCGCGCTGCCGGGCCACACGATCGGCGGCGGCCTCGAGCTCGCCCTGGCATGCGACCTGCGGATCGCCGCTGACGGGATCAAGCTCGGCATGCCGCCCGCCAAGCTCGGGCTCGTCTACTCGCACACCGGGCTGCGGCGCTTCATCGACATCGTCGGCGTCGCGCGCACGCGAGAGCTCTTCCTGCTCGGCCGCAACATCGAGGTCCGGCGCGCGCTCGACTGGGGCCTGGTCAACGAGGTCGTCATCGGCTCGGACCTCGCCGACGTCGCGCTGGAGTGGGCGACCGAGCTGGCGGCGAACGCGCCGCTGTCGGTGCAGGGCAACAAGCGCGTCATCCGCGAGCTGCTGCGCGCCGAGCGCGAGCTCGACCCGGACGTCGAGCGCGAGCTGGTCGCACTGCGCGAGGCCTGCTTCGCATCCGAGGACATGCAGGAGGGCGTGCGCGCGTTCGCCGAGAAGCGCCCGGCCCGCTGGCGCGGGCGCTAGCGGGAGACCGAACCCGGTCGTCGGCGTTCGCCCTAGGTGGCGTGGCGGATCCGCTCGCGCGCTTCGCTGTAGGCCGTCACCTCGTAGCCGATCAGCGCACACGCGATCAGGGCGACGAGCGCCAGCGAGAGCAATGCCGGGAGCGCCGTCGCGAGCGGTGTCAGCGCCAGCAGCGCCGCAGCGGCCACCAGCCGCGGCCGATTCCACGAGCCGACGTTGCGGCGCTTGAACGCGCTCAGCGCAACGAGGTACAGGGCGGCGCCGGCGCACAGCGCGGTCGCGGGGACGACCGCGAGGTCGGCGCTCTCCTCGAGCGTGCGCTTCACGCCGACGGCGAAGATCACGATGCCGGCGACCATCGGCAGATGCAGGTAGGTGTAGGAGTCGCGCGCGATCCGCACCTGGTCGCTGTGCGGCGCGTCGCGCAGGCGCCGCTCCGCGACGATCGCGACCACATCGAAGTACGCCCACCACAGCGCGGCCGCCGTTGCGACACCGAGCAGTGCGCCCGCGACCACCCGCGCATCGAGCTCCAGCCCACCCGCGCCGAGCCCCAGCGAGACGATCGATTCGCCCAGCGCGATGATGATGATCAGCCCATGGCGTTCCGCGAAATGCCCGGCCTGAACGCGCCAGCCCTCGACGCCCTGAGCCGCCAGCCCGCCGTAGTCGATCGTGAGCGCGGCGATCCAGCAGATCGCGCGGGGAGCGCCGTCGAGGG
This sequence comes from uncultured Actinomycetes bacterium, assembly GCA_963794105.1. Classification (GTDB taxonomy): domain Bacteria; phylum Actinomycetota; class Thermoleophilia; order Solirubrobacterales; family Solirubrobacteraceae; genus AC-49. Next base: position 7,062 of record CAWCEB010000018.1, read on the forward strand.
CGCCTGCGACCACGAGCAACAACGCGCCCGGAATCGCTGACACCGCGAGGCGCCTGACAACGCCGCGCAGCGACGGGTCCGCGCGTGCGAGCAGCATGTATGCGCCAAGGTGCAGGAGCCTGACCGCGAGGTAGGCGACGCCGAAGATCAGCCCGTCGTCCTCGAACGCGCCCGGGACGGCGAGCGACACGATGAGCATGGCGCCCATCGCCGCAAGCAGGACGACCCTGATCGCGCCCTCGTCCGATGCGGCCGTGTTGCCCAGCCAGGCATAGGACACCCACGCCCACCACAGCACCGCCATGATCGCCAGCCCCTCGAGCAGGTGCTTCCACGTGGCGTCATCGGAGACGAAGCCACTGACCTGCGTGATCGCGAACACGAACACGAGGTCGAAGAAGAGCTCGAGCGGCGTGACCTCCTGCTCTTGGACGGTTCCTTCCATCGGTTCCGCGAACGATAGGGTCGGCGTGTGCCTGAGCTTGTTGCCCTCGTCAAGCACGACTGCCCGGTCTGCGACCAGGTGCTGCCGGCGCTTGACGCGGCCGGCGTGCGCGTCCTGAGCCAGTCGGACGCGGCTGACACCGAGGCCCAGGCCACCCGCCTGGGCCTCACCACGATCCCGGAGCTCGACACCGACCTCGAGCTCTCCGCGCGCCTGGATCCCGACGCCGTGCCCACGCTCGTGCTGCTCGACGGCGCCGACGAGCGCGGCCGCGTCGAAGGCCTGCACCGCGAGCGGATGCTCGCGCTCGCCGCGCAGGCGGGGGTTCCGCTCGACCTCGACGGGCTGCCGGAGCTGCGCCCCGGGTGCGCGTCACTCACGCGCGACCCCGAGGTCGCGGCGCGGCTGGCGGCGCGCCGCGCGCGCGCCGAGGGCCGGATCCGCTCGCGCGAGCTGCGCGTGGGCGAGCTCGAGGATCCGTTCGAGGCGCTGCACGAGCGCGGGCTGACCGACGGCCTGCCGGTCGTGCCGCCCACGCCCGAGCGCGTCGTGGCGATGCTCGAGCACACCTCGCGCGACCCGCAGGACCTCGTCGGGCTCGTCCCGCCCTACGGCGGCGAGGCGACGGTCGAGAAGGTCGCCGTCAACGCGGTGATGGCCGGCTGCGCGGGGCCCGAGCTGCCGGTGGTGCTCGCCGCCGTCGAGGCGGTCTGCGACGAGAGCTTCGCGATGCACGGCCTGCTCGCCACGACGCATCCGGCAGGCCCGGTCGTCGTCGTCTCCGGCTTCCCCGGCTTCCACACCGCGGTCAACGTGCTCGGCCAGGGCGACCGCGCGTCGATGACCGCCGGGCGTGCGCTGCAGCTCGTCGTTCGCAACGTCGGCGGCGGCCGGCCCGGCATCGAGGATCGTGCAGCGCACGGCCAGCCCGGCAAGCTCGGGCTGTGCTTCGCCGAGCGCCTCGACGAGACGGCGCCATGGCCGGGCCTCGCGCAGGACCGCGGCGTTCCCGAGGGCGAGCCCGGCGTCACGGTCATGGCGCTCGAGGCGCCGCGGGTCATCGTCGACCAGCTTGCACGCGAGCCGGAGGGCCTGTGCGCGTCGCTGGCGATGGCGCTCGAGAACGTCGCCACCCCGCGGCTGCGGCTCGCGTTCGACGCGATGCTGCTCGTCGGCCCCGAGCACGGCCGGATCTTCAAGGAGGCCGGCTGGAGCCGCGCCCAGGTTCAGGAGCGCCTCCACGAGCTGACGCATTCCCCCGCCGGCGAGCTCGTCCGCGGCGCGGGCGGATCGCCCGAGGGGCTGGAGGCGCACTGGGTCACCGATCCGGCGATGCCAGTCGCGAAGTTCGCCGCTGCGGACCGCATCCTGCTCGCCTACGCGGGCGGCGACGCGGGCCTGTTCTCGATGGTCTTCGGAGGCTGGGCGGCTGGCGAGATAGGCTCGGCTCCCGTGACCCGGAGCATCCAGCCGTGGGTCTGACGATCCTCGATCCCACCGCCGAGCGCGACGCCGCTCCCGAGCGCCCGCTGGCGGCGCGTGGCGACGCGCGGACGATCGCGCTCGTCGACATCCGCAAGCCACGCGGCGATGTCTTCCTCGACGAGCTCGAACGCCTGCTGCGCGAGCGCGGCCACGAGGTCCTGCGCGAGGCCAAGCCCACGTTCACCAAGCCCGCGCCGCAGGACCTGCGCCGCGACATCGCGCAGCGCTGCGATGCGGTGATCGAAGCGCTCGCCGATTGAGGCTCCTGCGTGTCGTGCGGTCTGCGCGACGTCATCGAATTCGAAGCCCTCGGCAGGCCAGGCGTCCTCATCGCCTCCGACGCGTTCGCCCAGGCCGCCGCCAACCAGGTCGAGCTCCTCGGCCAGCCGAAGCTCGCCTACGCCCTGGCCCCCCACCCCATCCAGGACCGCACCGACGACGAGCTGCGCGCCATGGCCGCGTCGCTCGTGGACTCAGCCCTCGCGTCGATCCGCGCCTGAGCGTTGGCCGAGTTGCGTGGGCGTTCAGTTCGGGCGTTGGCGGTGTGCGGGGCGTGGTTCGGGCATTGCGGGAACGGGTCCGCACCACGCGGGGGGACAAAAGGGTCAGACCCCAATGTCACCCCCTCCCTCAATGACGGCAACCAGCGCGGAGCGCCCGCCCGAGCGACCGCGCTGCGCGCCACCAACGTGACGCAACGCCGGCAAAGCAACAGCCATAAGCTGAACCGCCGCCGTGAAGCTCGTCACCTGGAACGTCAACTCGCTCCCCGCGCGCATGCCGCGCGTGCTCGAGTTCCTCGACGCGTTCGAGCCCGACATCGCGCTGCTCCAAGAAACGAAGACCGCGGACGACGCGTTCCCCGAGGACGAGCTTCGCGAGGCCGGCTACCACGCCGTGCACCACAGCGCCGGTCGCTGGGCGGGCGTCGCGATCCTCGCCCGCGAGGAGCCGGGCAACGTCAGCGCCGGCCTTCCCGGCGAGCTACGCGCCGATGAGGCGCGCTGGATCGAGGCCGACGTCGGCGACCTTCGCGTGGCCAGCGTGTATGTCACCAACGGCCGCACGGTCGGCAGCGAGTGGTTCGACGAGAAGCTCACCTTCCTGGACGCGATGGCGACCCGCGTCGAGCAGCTGCGCGCCGGTCCGCCGCTGATCGTCGGCGGCGACTTCAACGTCACCCGCGACGACCGCGACGTCTACGACCCCGCGGCGTTCGCGAACGAGACCCACGTGACGCCGCAGGAGCGCGACAGGCTCGAGCAGATCATCGAGCGCGGCGGGCTCGTCGACGCCTTCCGCCACCTGCACCCCGACGAGGTCCAGTTCACCTGGTGGGACTACCGCCAGGGCCACTTCCACAAGAACTTCGGCCTGCGCATCGACTACGCGCTTGCCTCCGAATCCCTCGCGCCGAGGCTCACGGAGTGCGGCATGGTGCGCGACTTCCGCAAGGGCAAGCCGACGCCCTCCGACCACGCTCCGCTGCTGGTCGAGCTGGCGAGCTAAGCCGCGATCGCGGCGTCGAGCACGGCCTCGCGGATCACCGCGACGTCCTCGCCCTTCTCGAGGTAGGCGTGCGCGCCCGACTGGATGCACAGGGCTGCCATCCGCTCGGCCGTGAAGCCCGAGAGCGCGACGATCGTGGTCCCCGGGGAGCGCTCGAGCATCAGCGGCATCGCCTCGAACCCGTCCAGCACCGGCATCGCCAGGTCGAGCAGCACCACGTCCGGCTGCAGGCGCTCGACGCCGTCCACGCCTTCGCAGCCGTCCGAGGCCTCGCCCACGACCTGGATCCGCGGGTCCTCCTCGAGCGTGAAGCGCATCAGCGCGCGGAACGCCCCGACGTCGTCGACGAGGAAGACGCGCACCGGTCGCTCACCGGCACCTTCATCTGAGGAGCTCATGGACAGGACACCGGTGCTGCGGACGAAACGCGGGGTCATGGTGAAACGCTGGACCGTGAGGCACTGAGCCTACGTGCGAATGAGGTCTCCCAACATCCCCAGAAGTGATGATTGTTGACGAGATGTACCCGTCCGGTCTCGGGCCTACTCTGCGCGCCCATGCCGCCGCTCATCTCCCCCGAAGAGGCCCTGCAGCTGGGCGAGATCACCGATCACGCCGAGATCGAGGCTCTCGTCGAGCGGGCATGGCAGGCGCGCCAGGAGCACTTCGGCGACGCGACGGACCTCTGCTCCCTGGTCAACGCGAAGTCCGGGGGCTGCGCCGAGGACTGCGGCTTCTGCGCCCAGTCGCGCTTCGCCGAGGCGGAAACGCCCCTGCACGCGATGATGGATCCCGAGCAGATCCTCGAGCACGCACGGGCCGCCGAGGCAGCCGGCGCGCACCGGTTCTGCATGGTCACGCAGGGCCAGGGGCTCTCCAAGCGCGACTTCGAGCGCATCCTGCGAGGGCGCGAAGCTCGTCGCCGAGCACACGAACCTCAAGCGCTGCGCGTCGATCGGCCACATGAGCGTGGCGCGCGCCAAGGCGCTCAAGGACGCCGGGATCCAGCGCGTCCACCACAACGTCGAGACGGCCGAGTCCTACTACCCCGAGGTCTCTTCGACGGTTCGCTACGAGGGCCGGCTGCGCACGATCGACGCCGTCAAGGAGGCGGGCCTGGAGACCTGCGTCGGCGGCATCCTCAACCTCGGCGAGACACGCGAGCAGCGCGTCGAGATGGCCTTCCAGCTGGCGAAGATCGACCCCACGTCGGTGCCGATCAACATGCTCAACCCGCGCCCGGGGACGAAGTTCGGCGACCGCGACTACATGGACCCGTGGGAGGCGGTGAAGTGGATCGCGATCTTCCGCCTGATCCTGCCGGCCGCACTCTTCCGCCTCTGCGGCGGGCGCGTCGAGAACCTCGGCGACCTGCAGCCGCTCGCCGTCAAGGCGGGCATCAACGGCGTGATGATGGGCAACTTCCTCACAACGCTTGGGAACACGCCCGAGGAGGACCGGGCGATGTTCACCGAGCTCGGGCTGAACATCGCCCGCCAGCCCGACAACGGCTCCAACCCGCGCCCGGACAATCGCGACGGCTGGCTCGACGGCCAGACGCCCGACGTCGTGGAGGCGTTCCTCGACACGCGCGAAGAGGCGGAGAGCGCCGGCATCGAGATCCGCCTCTGGGACCCGCAGGAGCAGCTGCGCTTCGCCAAGAAGGAGTCCGTCCCGCCAAGGCCGGACGGCGCGCCCAACCGCTGGCCGAACGAGGCCGCGGCATGACCGACATCCAGGCTCGCCTCGACGAGATCGACGAACTCGGGCTCACCCGGCGGATGCGCCTGGTGAGCGGACCACAGGGCCCGCGGGTCGTCCTGGACGGGAAGCCCGTCCTGCTGCTGTGCTCGAACAACTACCTCGGCCTGGCGGACCACCCGCGCGTGCGCGAGGCCGCCGCCGACGCGGCGATGCGCTGGGGCGTCGGCGCGGGGGCGTCGCGCCTGGTGTCCGGGACGATGACGATCCACCGCCGCCTCGAAGAGGCGCTGGCGGCCTTCAAGGACCGCGAGGCGACGGTGCTCTACGGCTCCGGCTATCTCGCCAACATCGGGGTCTTGTCGGCGCTCGCCGGCCGTAACGAGGTGGTCTTCTCCGACGAGCTCAACCACGCCTCGATCATCGACGGCTGCAGGCTGGCGCGCGCCGAGACGGTCGTCTATCGCCACAACGACACCGAGCACCTCGCGTGGTGCATGCAGCAGGCCGGCAGGCGCGGATCGGTCGTGGTCACGGATTCGGTCTTCTCCATGGACGGCGACGTCGCGCCCCTGACCGAGATCGTGGATCTCGCCCAGCGCCACGGCGTGCGGACGGTGGTCGACGAGGCGCACGGCACCGGCTGCGTCGGACCCGGCGGGCGCGGCGCCGTGGCGGACGCGGGGCTCGACCAGGAGGTCGACGTCGTGATCGGCACGCTCGGCAAGGCGCTGGGCGCCTACGGGGCATTCGCGGCCTGCGACGCCGAGATGGCGCGCTTCTTCACGAACACCTCCCGCCCGCTGATCTTCTCCACCGCCCCGCCGCCGCCCGCCATCGCCGCGGCGCTGGCCGCGCTCGAGCTGCTGATCGAGCAGCCGCGCATGGTCGACAAGCTGCAGTCCAACGCCGACGTGATGCGCACCGAGCTGGCGTCCGAGGGCTTCGAGGTCGCCGGCTCGACCACGCAGATCGTGCCGCTGATCGTCGGCGACGCGGCGCTGGCGATGCGCGTCTGCGAGGCGGCGATCGAGCGCGGCGTGTTCGCACAGGCGATCCGCCCGCCGACGGTGCCGGAGGGCACGTCGCGGCTGCGCCTGGCGCTGATGGCCTCGCACACGAAGGCAGAGCTGCGCGAGGCCGCGCGGGCCCTCGGCCGGGCGGCGCTGCATGCGGGCTTCCGCCCCGGCGCCGGCGTCCCGCTGGCAGCGGCTCAACATCGGAATCCCACCCGCCCCCCGTTCGACAGCGTCGCCGCGTAGTTGCGCGGCGTCTTCGTCACAGGGACAGACACCGGCGCCGGCAAGACCGTCGTCGCCGCATCGATCGTCACGACGCTGCGCGCCCGCGGCGAGCCCGTGCGGGCGTTCAAGCCGGTCGTGACCGGGACCGACGAGCCCGACCCGGACTGGCCGGCCGATCACGAGCTGCTCGCCGCGGCGGCGGGCATGGAGCCGGACGAGGTCACGCCGATCACCTTCGGGCCGCCGGCCTCGCCGCATCTCGCCGCCCGGCTGGCCGGTGCGCACATAGAGCCGGCCGAGCTCGTCGCGCATGCCCGCGCGCTCGGCGAGCCGCTGGTGGCCGAGGGCGTCGGCGGGCTGCTCGTCCCGCTCACGACCGGCTACTCGGTCCGCGACCTGGCCGTGGACCTCGGGCTCCCGCTCGTCATCGCCGCCCGCCCCGGCCTGGGGACGATCAGCCAGACGCTCCTGACGATCGAGGCCGCCCGCGCCGTCGGCCTTGACGTCCGCTAGCGTCGTCCTCACGCCCTGGCCGGACGATCCGTCGGCGATCGAGCGGTCCAATCGCGACACGATCGAGCAGCTCGGAGGCGTGCCGGTGCACGCGTTGCCCGAGGTGTCGCCGGACGCGTTGCCCGCTGACCTGGAGTGGGCGTAGTGTCGCTCCATGAGCAAACAGGAGCAGAAGGTCAAGGACGGCGTCGCCCCATTCCTGGAGGAGGGCGAGGAGGCGCTGGCGGCGATCATCGCGCGGCCGCGCGGCTGGACGCAGACCCATGCCGGGTCGATCCACCTCGGCGCCAACCAGCAGGGCAAGTCGCGCTCCGCGGCGGACGAGGCGGGGTTCCCGCTGGCCAGCCCGATGGCGCTCGTGGTCACACAGCGCCGGCTGCTGTCGTTCTCGATCGGCTCGCCCATCGGGCTCGGCAAGGGCGGCGACGTCAAGGAGCTCGTCGGGGCTGTCGGCCTCGAGGAGGTCGACTCGATCGACTTCAAGCGGCTGCTCGCGGGCAAGGTCGTGAAGCTCCAGATCCGTGGCGGCGACGAGATCAAGCTCGAGGTCAATGCGGCCGCTGACGTGAAGGGCCTGATCGCCGCGTTCGAGGGCTCGCGCACCACGGCCTGACCGTCCGGCACCAGTCCTAGCGTGGAGGGCATGGACACCCACGCCCTCCGCGCCGCCGATCGCGCCCATGTCTGGCACCCGTTCACGCAGATGCGGGGATGGCAGTCGGAGGATGCGCCGATCATCGAGCGCGGCGAGGGCTCGACGCTGTTCGACACCGACGGCAACGCCTACATCGACGGCGTCTCATCGCTGTGGTGCAACGTCCTTGGCCACCGCCAGCCGACGATCGACGCCGCGGTCCGGGCGCAGCTCGACAAGGTCGCGCACACCACGATGCTGGGCCTCAGCCACCCGTCGGCGATCGAGCTCGCCGAGCGGCTCGTCGGCATCGCCCCGCGCGGCCTGAACCGCGTCTTCTTCTCCGACAACGGCTCGACCGCGGCCGAGGTCGCGCTGAAGATGGCCTTCCAGCACTTCCAGTATTCGTCCCCACCCGCCCAGCCGCAGCGCGATCAGTTCGTCTGCCTGCGGATGAGCTACCACGGCGACACGCTCGGGTCGGTCTCCGTCGGCGGCATCGACCTGTTCCACACGCTCTTCCGGCCGCTGCTGTTCGACGCGCACATGGCCGAGCCCGGCGACGCCAGCCGACATGGCGCGCATCCTCGCCGAGCACGGCGACCGGATCGCCGCGGTGATCATGGAGCCGCTGGTCCAGGGCGCGGCGGGGATGCTCGTCCACCCGCCGGGCTACCTGCGTGCGGTACGCGAGCTGTGCGACCGCCACGGCGTGCTGCTGATCTGCGATGAGGTCGCGACAGGCTTCGGTCGCACGGGCACGATGTTCGCCTGCCAGCAGGAGGGCGTCACACCCGACCTGATGTGCGTCGCCAAGGGCCTCACCGGCGGCTACCTGCCGCTCGCCGCGACGCTCGCGACCGAGGACGTGTACCGCTCGTTCCTCGGCGAGTTCGCGGAGTTCAAGGCGTTCTTCCACGGCCACACGTACACGGGCAACCCGCTCGCGTGCGCGGCCGCGCTGGCGACGCTCGACGTCCTCGAATCCGAGCAGGTCCTCGACCGGCTCGCCGAAAGATCGACCTGCTCGGCACGCTGCTGGCCGAGCACGTCGCGCCGTTGCCCGCGGTCGGCGAGATCCGCCACCGCGGCTTCATGACAGGCATCGAGCTGGCCGGCTTCGACTACGAGGAGCGCACCGGCCACCGCGTCACGCTCGCTGCTCGCGAGCGCGGGCGCGATCATCCGCCCGCTCGGCGACGTCGTCGTGCTCATGCCGCCGCTGTCGATCTCGGACGCCGAACTGCGGCGGCTGGTCGCGATCACCGGTGAGTCGATCGCGGCGGCCACGTCCTCCGCAGGGATGACATCGGATCATCGCGACGGAGGACGCCCACTGCACGCGCTGCGCCGATGATGGCTATGTGTCCGCCACGGTTGAGCAGCGCCGCATCTACAGCCCGGTCCAGCTCGACGCTGCGATCTTCCTCGAGACCAGCGAGGAGTCCGGCGGTCGCCGGACACTGCTCGAGATCGAACTGGCCCCGGGCGGCGGCAACCAGCCGCACTGCCATCTGACCTACGACGAGCACTTCGTCTGCATCGAGGGTGAGCTCACCGTCCGCGTCGACGGTCTCCTCCACGTGCTGCAGCCGGGCGACGAGGCGGTCGCCGAGGCCGGCGTGCTGCACTGCTTCGCCAACGAGACCGACGAGCAGGTCCGCTTTCACGTCGAGCTGAACCCCGGCCATCGCGGCTTCGAGCAGGCGCTCCAGATCGGCTACGGCCTCGCCGAGGACGGCCTCACGAACGCGAAGGGCATGCCGAAGAACCTCGTGCACACGGCCGTGCTCATGGAGATGGGCGAGATGCGCGTGACCGGCCCGATCCGCGCGCTCGTACCGCTCCTGAAGCTGCTCGCCCGCTCGGGCCGGCGCCGCGGCGCCGACGCGGCACTCATCGAGCGCTACGTCAGGTACTAGTCCTCGTAGGGCGTGAAGTCCCGCTTGCGCGCGCCGCACACCGGACAGAACCAGGTGTCCGGGATGTCGGTGAACGCCGTGCCGGGCGGGATGCCGCCGTCGGGGTCGCCGTCGGCAGGGTCATAGATGAATCCGCAGGACTCGCAGATCCACTTCTGGGCTGTCGTCGTCGATGCTTCCATCGCGCCAAGGGTACGCTGCAGGGCGTGAGTGAGGTCGACCGACCGGGCCCCGGCGAGGAGCTCAACGACAGCGGTTCCGAGACGATCCCGCGCCAGGCGGCGTCGGTCATCGTGCTGCGCGGGGGCGGGCACGAGCTCGAGCTGCTGCTCGTCAAACGCAACCCGGCTGCCCGGTTCATGGGGGGCGCCTGGGTCTTCCCCGGCGGCGCCGTCGACGCACACGAGGGCGAGGGCGACGAGGCGCACCGCGTTTGCGCGGTGCGCGAGCTCGACGAGGAAGCCGGGATCGGAGGCGTCGACCCCCGCGCGCTGGTCAAGTACTCGCGCTGGATCACCCCCGCCGAGGTGAAGATCCGCTTCGACACGCACTTCTTCCTGGCGCCCATCCCGGAGGGGGCGCAGCCGGCGATCGACGGCGAGGAGATCGTCGACCACGGATGGTTCACTCCGCAGGGCGCGCTCGACGCCCACCAGGCCGGCGAGATCCTGCTCGTCTTCCCGACGATCAAGCACCTCGAGCAGTTCTCGGCCTTCCCGACGGCCGACGCGCTCGTCGCCCATGCGACCGCCCACGACGTCGTTCCGGTGCAGCCGCGGATCGTCGCTCAGCGGCGAGACCGCGCGCGTCCTGCTGCCGGGCGACGAGGGATACGATGCCGCCGGTAATGGCCGCAACGCTCCCAGCTGAGCTCCGCGCGGTCTTCGATCGCTTCTACACGACCGAGTTCGTCACGATCGACGGGCGCGGGCAGCCGATCGCGTGGCCGCTGACGCCCTATCCGCACGACGACGGCTCCTGCATCGACGTCACAACCGGCCTCGGCTACCCGAAGAAGGCACGCGACGCGCAGCGCAACCCGCGCGTCGCGCTCCTGTTCTCCGAGCCGCACGGCAGCGGCCTGCACGAGCCACCGATGGTGCTCGTGCAGGGCATTGCGCGCGTCGACGAGGAGGACCTCGCCGCCAACCGCGAGCGCTATCGGCGCGAGGGCAAGGCCAAGCTGCCGAACGCCGCCGAGCGGCTGCCGCCGCCTGCGCTGGACCGGTTCATGAGCTGGTACGTGGACCGCATCTACGTCCACGTCATCCCCCAGCGCGTCCTGGTCTGGCCCAAGGGCGACATCGCCGCCGAGCCCCAGGTGATCCTCGACGAGCTCCTGCCCGACGCAACTCCAGGCACCGTCCCCGGCGTTGCGTCCGGAGGCGAGCCCGTGTGGGAACACGCGCATCGAGCAGCTCGGCACCACGTATCCGTCTGCGGTCCTCGCGGTGGTCGGCCCCGACGGCTTCCCGTTCGCCGCCCGCGTCCCGGTCAGCGCCGACCGCGCGGCCGGGCTGGTTCGCATCGGCGCCATCCCGAACGGCATGCCGGTCGCCGCGGGCCGCGTCTGCCTGACCGCCCACATGCACAGCCCCGAGTTCGATTGGCAGCGCAACTTCCAGATCCGCGGGAACCTCGTCCAGGCCGACGGCGGCTGGGCGCTCGAGCCACGCAAGGTGGTCGGCGGCTTCGAGGTGCCCGAGACCCAGGTCGCGATCCTGCGCGAGAACTTCAAGAAGGTCATGCGCTATCGCAAGACCGCCAAGGCCGAACTCGCCAAGCGCAGGGCGAGCGCATGACCCTGACCGTCGCCGTCACCGGTCCGACCGGCGAGATCGGCAAGCCGTTCATCCGCGCGCTCGAGCGCCAGAAGGACGTCACGCGGGTCCTCGGCATGGCGCGGCGCCCGTTCGACCCGAAGGCGCACAAGTGGAGCAAGACGGAGTACCGCCAGGGCGACGTGCTCGACCGTGCGGCCGTCGACGCGCTCTGCGAAGAGGCCGACGTCGTCGTGCACCTGGCGTTCATCATCGTCGCGGGCTCCGACGAGAGCCGGAAGATCAACCTCGAGGGATCGCGCAACGTCTTCGAGGCGGCCGTCAGCGCGAAGGCGCAAGCGGCTGGTCTACGCGAGCTCGGTCGCGGCGTACGGCTTCCATGAGGACAACCCGCTGCCGCTGACCGAGGACATCCCGGCCCGCGGGACCGCGGCGCATCCCTACAGCGCCGACAAGGCAGCCGTGGAGGACGTGCTCAGCGAGATCGTCGAGGACTCCGAGACCGACGCGTACGTCTTCCGGCCCTGCATCGTCGCCGGCCCCGAGGCTCCACTGCTGATCAACGCGATCCCGTACGTCCAGCTCTCCGAGCGCCTGCCCGGCGCAGTGCGCGCGCTGTTCGACCAGGTGCCGATTCTCAAGCCGGTCCTGCCCGATCCGGGCGTGCCCTTCCAGCTCGTGCACCACGACGACGTCGCGCTCGCGCTGCGCGCGGCGGTGCTCGGCCGCGGCACGCCCGGCGTGTACAACCTCGCGGGCGCGGGCGAGGTCACGATGCGCGACCTCGCCGACGCGCTCGGCTACTACACGGTGCCCGGTGCCCGAGCTGGCCGTCGATGCCACGGCCGAGGTGATCGCGCGACTGCCGTTCCTGCCCGACGAGGCGTCGTGGATCGAGGCCGCGCGCATCCCGGTCCTCATGGACACGGCGAAGGCGCGCTCACAGCTCAGCTGGCGCCCGCGCCACGACGCGCTCGAGACGCTCAGGGCGACCGTCGAGGCACACCGCCAAGACCTCAGCGGTTGATCTCGCCGGGCGCGACGATCGCGCGATAGCGGGGCAGCAGCGGCTCGACCACGGGCAGCACGGCGAGCATCTTGCTGACGGGGCCCTCGGCCAGGATCTGCCCGCGGGCGAGCGCGACCGTCATGTCGAGCTCACCGAGCAGGTAGCTGTGTGCGGTGTCGCTGTCCATCGTGATCACGATCTCGGCCTCCTGCTCGGAGGGGCCGAGGTCGACCCGCACCGGCTCGCCGCCGCGGCTGCCCACCGTGATCCGTGCGTCGGGGTTGTGCAGCTCGTAGCGCACGCACGTGTCCGCCTCGCGGAACAGCTGGTCCAGGTCCGGGTTGGACGCGATCTCCTGGAGCGCCCGCCCGATCGTGGCGTACACCGCGTCGGCATCGGCGAACCTCGTCACTTCGAGCGCCACCCTACTCGCGCCCCAGCAGCATCGCGATGCCCTGGCCGCCGCCGATGCACAACGTCACGAGGCCGTAGCGATGGTCCTCGCGCTCCATCTCGGAGAGCGCCTTGGCGGTGATCGCGGCGCCCGTCGCCCCGATCGGGTGGCCCAGGGCAACCGCGCCGCCGTTCGGGTTCACCCGCGCGGGATCGAGGTCGAGGTCCTTCATCACCGCCAGCGCCTGCGCGCTGAACGCCTCGTTGAGCTCGATGACGCCGATGTCCTCGAGCTTCACGCCAGCCCGGTCGAGCACCTTGCGCACCGCGGGCACGGGCCCGATGCCCATGATCTCCGGGTCCACGCCGCACGACGCGTAGCTCAGGATCCGTGCGCGCACCGGCGCGCCGAGCTCGGCCGCCCTCTCCTCGCTCATCAGCACGACGGCGGCGCCCGCGTCGTTCATGCCCGACGCGTTGCCGGCGGTCACCGTGCCGCCCTCCTTCTTGAACACCGTCGGCAGCTTGGCCATCGACTCCAGCGACGCGTCCTCGCGGATGTGCTCGTCACGGTCGAAGTCGACCAGGTCCCTTCTGACCTTGACCTGAACGGGCACGATCTCGTCGTCGAAGCGGCCAGCCTCGCGCGCCTCGGCGGCGCGCCGGTGCGACTCGACGGCGAACGCGTCCTGCTCGTCGCGGCTGATCGACATGCGCTCGGCGAGGTTCTCGGCCGTGACCCCCATGAGGATCTCGTGGAACGGGTCCGTCAGGCCGCCCATGACGGGGTCGACCATCTTCGCCGGCCCCATCTTCGAGCCCCAGCGCGCGTCGGGCATCCAGTACGGCCCACGGCTCATCGACTCCGCGCCGCCGGCCAGCGCCACGTCCACGTCGCCGGACTGGATCGCCTGCGTCGCCGACACGATCGCCTGCACGCCCGTGCCGCAGAGGCGGTTGACCGTGAACGCCGGCGTCTGGACCGGGATGCCCGCCTTCATACCCACGACCCGCGCCATGTACATGTCCGCGGGCTCGGTGTGGATCACGTTGCCGAACACGACGTGGTCGATCTGGTCGGGCTGGATGCCCGCGCGATCGATGGCGGCGGTGGCCGCGGTGGCGCCCAGATCGGTCGGCGGCACGCCCTTCAGCGATTTGCCGTAGGAGCCGATCGCGGTGCGCGCGGCAGAGGAGATGACGACGTTGGTCACAGCGGAGTCCCTTTCAGAGCCAAGTACGACGGAGCGGAACCCTAAGCGAGTGGTAGCTTCGAGCGCATGAGCACCACCACCGCCCCGCTCCAGAACTTCATCGACGGCGAATTCGTCGCCGCCGCTGAGGGCGCAACCGATGCCGTCCTCAACCCCGCCACCGGCGAGGAGATCGCCCAGGTTGCCTCCTCCACCCAGGCCGACGTCGACCGCGCGGTCGCCGCCGCCCGCGCCGCGTTCGACGGTTGGGGGAACGCCACCCCCGGCGAGCGTTCGCTCGCGCTGCTGAAGATCGCCGACGCGATCGAGGAGCGCGCCGACGAGATCGCGCAACTCGAGGCCGCCAACGCCGGCAAGCCGATCAACGCATTCCGCGACGACGAGATCCCGTTCATGGTCGACAACCTGCGCTACTTCGCGGGCGCCGCGCGCAACCTCGAGGGCAAGGCTGCCGGCGAGTACGTCGAGGGCTACACGTCCTGGATCCGGCGCGAGCCGGTCGGCGTCATCGGCCAGATCGCGCCGTGGAACTACCCGCTCATGATGGCCGTCTGGAAGATCGGCCCGGCCCTCGCCGCCGGCAACACGATCGTGCTGAAGCCCGCGCCGACGACGCCCATCACGACGATCAAGCTCGCCGAGATCTGCGGTGAGTTCCTGCCCAAGGGCGTGCTGAACGTCATCACGGGCGGTAACGACCCGGGCGCCGCGCTGGTCGAGCACGACGACGTGAACATGGTCTCGCTCACCGGCTCGGTCGAGACCGGCAAGTGGATCGCCGAGCACGCCGCCAAGACGCTCAAGAGGGTGCACCTCGAGCTCGGCGGCAAGGCGCCGGTCGTCGTGTTCGACGACGTCGACATGGAGACCGCGATGGAGACGATCGCGGGCACCGGCTACTACAACGCCGGCCAGGACTGCACGGCCGCCACGCGCGTGCTCGCGGGCAAGGGGATCTACGACGACGTCGTCAGCGGCCTCGCCGAGCAGGCCAAGGGCCTCGTGATGGGCGACACGCTGAGCGCCGATACGACGCTCGGCCCGCTCAACTCCGCCCGCCAGCGCGAGCGCGTCGAAGGCTTCCTGGAGCGCAAGCCCGACAACGCCGAGATCGTCACGGGCGGCACCGAGCCCGACTCGCCGGGCTTCTTCCTCGAGCCGACCGTCGTCGCGGGCCTCAAACAGGACGACGAGATGATCCAGCGGGAGATCTTCGGCCCGGTCATCACCGTTCAGCCGTTCAGCGACGAGGAGCAGGCGATCGCCTGGGCCAACGGCACCAGGTACGGCCTCGCGTCGTCGGTCTGGACCCGCGACGTCGGCCGCGCCCTGCGCGTGTCAAAGGCGCTGCGCTTCGGCTGCGTGTGGATCAACGACCACATTCCGATCGCGTCGGAGATGCCTCACGGCGGTTACGGCGAGTCCGGCTACGGCAAGGACCTGTCGATGTACGCCGTCGAGGAGTACACGCAGGTCAAGCACGTCATGGCGTCCTTGTCGTAGGCCCATGACCGGGGTCAGGCTTCAGCCTGACCCCCGATCGCGGAACTTCCACCCGCGCCAGCGGTTACAGTCGGCGGGAGCTCATTTGGAAGCCGCAAGCGTCCACGCACCCGCCGGGCTGCACCGGGTCTCGGTCCCGCTTCTGAGACTGCGATCCGACGAGCAGCTGCTTGCGCTCTTCCGCCAGGGTGACGAGGACGCGTTCCAAGTCATCCACGAGCGCTATCGCCAGCGCCTGTTCGCCTACGCCCGCCAGATGCTCGGCGGCTCGCGCTCGGACGCCGAGGATGCGATGCAGGACGTGTTCCTGCGCGCCTACGGGGCGCTGCGGGCCGACGATCGCCCGGTCACGCTGCGCGCCTGGCTGTACCGCGTCGCCCACAACCGCTGCATCGACCAGCTCCGGCGACCGCTGCCGGCCGCCGTCGACCTGTTCGATCTCACGCGCGGCCCGTCGCTGCAGGATCCGCTCGAGCAGGCGGAGCGCCGCGAGGACCTGCGCCGCCTGGTGAGCGACGTACGACGGCTGCCCGAGCAGCAGCGCTCGGCGTTGCTCATGCGCGAGATGGAGGGCCTCAGCTACAAGGAGCTCTCCGAGGCGCTCGCCGTCTCGATCCCCGCCGTCAAGTCGCTGCTCGTCCGCGCGCGCATCGGGCTCGTCGAGGCGATCGAGGCGCGCGACACCGCCTGTTGCGAGATCCGTCTGGACATCGCCGCGGCGGCCGACAAGGGCGTGCGCGCCAGCGGGCGGGCGCGGCGGCACATGCGCGAGTGCGCGGGCTGCCGCGAGTACCGCGTGGCCATGCGCGGCGAGCTGCGCCAGCTCAACGGCATGGGCGGCGGGCACGGGGTGCTCGCCACCGCGGCGAAGCTCCTCGGCATCGGCGGCGCGGGCTCCGGCGCCGCGGCCGGCGGCGGCGCCGCCAGCGCCGGCGGCGGCGCTGCCATCGTCGGCGGCGGCGCGGTGGCGACCAAGGTCGCCGTGATCGCCTGCTGCGCCGCTGTCGTGGGTGGTGGCGCGGTCGAGGTCCAGCGCGCGACCGCTCCGCCGAAGCACGCGAAGGCCGCCGTTGCCACACAGCAGGCTCCGTCGATCCCTGCGCCGCGGCCGGTCCCGGTCCAGCAGGCGAGCAACGGGCTCGCCTCGCCACAGCGCGCCGAGCATGTGGCACGCCACACCACAGCGACTCCCGCGGCGCCGCTGGCCACCGAGGACGGCAATGGCGCTCAGGCGTCGGACTCGCCCGTGGTCGACCAGTCCACGGGCGGCCTGCTGGCGCCTGACGAGACGGCCGACGCCGTCGACGGCGTGACCGGCGCCCCCACGACGGATTCGGGCGCAACGACCGGTCCCAAGACGGACACCTCGAGCCCCGGCACGGTCACCGGATCGCCGGCGACCACCGGCAGCGGGTCGAGCACGCCCGGCTCCCAGACCGGCCCCGACGGGAGCGCGACCGGCGCGACGCCGCCGAGCGCGCAGGGCGCCACCGCACCGGGCGCGGAAAAGACCCCGTCGTAGACTCCCGCGCCATCGAGCGCTACCTCGCCACACTCGAACACGAGAAGCTCCTCGTCAACCGCGGCACGCGGTCGGGCTGCTTCACCTTCGTCGCCGTGCACTCCACCGCGCGCGGCCCCGCCCTCGGCGGCTGTCGGATGTGGCGCTACGACGACACCCGCGCCGCCATCCGCGACGCCCTGCGGCTCTCCCGCGCGATGACGTACAAGTCGGCCGTGGCCGGCCTCCCGCTCGGCGGCGGCAAGGGGGTGATCATGCTCCCGGGGCCGATCGATGCCAAGCGCCGCAAGGCAGCGCTGCGGGACTTCGGCGACACGGTCGAGGAGGTCGGCGGCAGGTACGTGACCGCCGAGGACGTGGGCACCTCGGCCAAGGACATGGAGACCATCGCCGAGCGCACCAAGCACGTGACCGGGCTCTCGCGGCGCCGCGGCGGCTCGGGCGACCCGAGCCCCTGGACCGCCCTGGGCGTCGACGCGGCGATCCGCGCCTCACTGGAGCGCAAGCACGGCTCGGCCGACCCGAAGGGCCGTACGGTCGTCGTGAGCGGCCTGGGGCACGTCGGGGCCGCGCTGGCGAAGCTGCTCGCCAAGGCCGGCGCGAAGCTCGTCGTCGCCGACATCGACCGCTCGAAGAAGCAGCTGGCCGAGCAGCTCGGAGCACGCTGGGTCACGCCGGCCAAGGCGCTCACCACGAGCGCCGACGTCTTCGCCCCCTGCGCGCTGGGTGGTCTGCTCGACCACGAGTCGGTGCCCGCGCTGCAGGTCCCGATCGTGGCGGGCGCCGCGAACAACCAGCTCGCCGACGACACGATCGCCGACCTGCTGGCCGAGCGCGGGATCCTCTGGGCGCCCGACTTCGTCGCGAACGCCGGCGGCATCATCAACATCGCGGTCGAGCTCGGCCGCGGCGGCTATGACCCCGACCGCGCGCGCGTCAAGGTCGTGGGCGTCGGCGACACGATGCGCGAGATCTACGACCTCGCCCAGACCGAGGGCGACACGCCCTTCAGCGCGGCCCTCGCGCTCGCCCACCGCCGGGTCGACGAGGCGTAGGCGCCCTCGCTTTCACCACGGCCACTTCGGCCGCTCGACGCCCTCCGGCAGGCGTCCCTCCTCGTCGAGCTTGTCGAGGTGCGCGGCGAGCGTGACGGCCGCCGCGGGCCGCAGCACCGCGGGCGCGTCGTTCCAGACCTCGTCCAGCAGCTCGTCGACCGAGCGCCGCCCCGCCTCCAGCGCCGCGACGACGCGCCGCTCGCGATCGCGGCGGTGGGCGAGGTACTCGCCGATCTTCGCGGCGGGGTCATCGACCACCGGGCCGTGGCCCGGGCACAGCGCGGCGAGGTCCATCGCCTGCAGGCGCTCGAGCGCCTGCAGGTAGCCACTCAGCGCCCCGGGGTCGGGCGCGATGAACACCGACCCCTCTCCGAGGATCGCGTCGCCGGTGAAGCACACCGCCCCGGCGACGAGCGCGACGTGGTCCGGCGCATGCCCCGGCGTGGCGATCACCTGGAAGGGCCCGACCTGGTCGCCGTCGGCGATCCGCACGGCCCGGGCGGCGCGCGTCGCCGCGACCCGCGCCCCGAGCCGCTCCGCCAGCGCGGGCGCGGCCTCGGCATGGTCGGCATGGTCGTGCGTCAGCACGATCCCGCCCGCGCCCCCGCGAGCGCGCACCTCGGCCTCGATCGCGGCCAGGTGTGCGTCGATCGCGGGCCCGGGATCCACGACCCAGCACGGATCGCGCCCGACGACCCAGGTGTTCGTCCCGCTCAGCGTGAACGGCCCTGGGTTGTCGGCGCGCACGAGAGCGACATCGTGCTCGTCCAAGAGCGTCAGATTACGACTCTGGCGAGTCGGCTGCCGCTCGCCCGAGCAGCGGCGCGAGCAGGAGCGCACCCGCCCCCGCCACCACGAACGCCAGGCGCGTCGAGACGGCCGCTGTCAGCAGGCCACCGAGGAGATAGCCGAGCCCTGGCGCCGCCGCGCCGATCGACTCCATGAGGCCACCGATGCGCGCCTGCAGCCCCGGGGGCGTGCGCTCCTGCAACGCGGTGAGGTGCGCGACCCACTGGACGCCGTTCCCAATGCCACCGACCACGCTCGCGGCGCACGCAACCACGATCCCGGGTGCCGCCGCCATGCCGAGATAGCCGATGCCGACCGCGGCGGTCGAGGCGCCCAGCAACAGCGCCATCGAACCCTCCCGGCGACGCGCGAACTCGGCGGCGCCGACGAGCATGCCCACCCCCCAGGACCCGAGCAGGATGCCGTAGCCGAGCGTTCCGGCATCCAGTGTGCGCGTTGCGTACACGACCTCGATCGGGGCGATGAGCGTGAAGAACACCAGCGCCGCCCCCTGCGCGGTGACCAGCCGGCGCACCTGCGGACGGCCCGGACACCTCGGCGAGGCCCTCGCGCAGACGCGCGACCCAGCCCGGCGCGTCTTCGTGGCTCGGGTGCGGCAGCGGCGCCGCGGCGAGCACGAGCGCGATCACCGCAAAGCTGCCCGCATCGATGGCGAGCGCGGTCGACGCGCCGGCCGCAGCGGTCACCACGCCGCCGAGCACGGGCCCGACGACGCTCGAGGCCGAGAACAGCGCATTGATGATCGCGTTGCCCGACCGCAGCGCTCCTTCGCTTTCGAGCGTGTTGGCGATCGCCCCGCGGCTCACACCGCGCGCCGTTATCGCCAGCGTCCCATCGACCAGCGCAAGCGCGAGCACGGGCCCGAGCACGAAGTCCGTCGCCAGCCAGGAGAGCCCGGCGAACGCCAGCGCCTCGATTGCGTAGAGCACGCCGAGCACGCGCTGCGGAGGCGCTCGATCGATCCTGGCGGTGAGCAGGGGAGCGAGGAACGCAGGAACGAACCGCCCGGCCACGAACAGCGCGGTGGTGCCGAGGGCAGAGTCGGTCTGCTCGAGCACCAGCACGGCCAGCGCGACCAACCCGAACGTATCCCCGAGATCGTTGACTGTGTACGAGAACGCAAGCCGGCGGAACCCTTTGGCTCTCAGAGCTGCGCTTGGCGCCTTCACGGCGCGCAAAGCTACCCGTCTCGACTCAAGAAAAGCCCGCGATTTGCCGATCTTCGCGAGGGTGTCTGGTGTTCGCAGACTCACGTCCCTTGCCGAGATCGCGTTGCTCGGAGGTTCCCTCGCGGGCATCGCGCTGAGCTGGCGCGCCTCCGACTGGGATCCCATCGGCCTCTGGGTGCTGCTGCTCGTCATCGCGCTGCTGAGCGACTTCCTGTCGATCCGAATTGCCTCGAACGCTCGGATCTCCGCATCGTTCATCGCGATCGTGCTCTCGATGGCGCTGCTCGGCCCGGCGCCCGCCGCCGCCCTGGGCTTCGCGACCACCGTCACCGACCTCGTCTTCCGCGGCAGCAACAACCAGGAGAAGCTCGCCGATCTCGCCGGCTGGCTCGCCTTCCCCCTGATCGGCGGCCTGGTCGTGCGCTGGTCCGGCATCCCGGCGAGCCAGAGCATCAACTTCGGCCTGCTCGTCTTCGGCGTGTTCTTCCTCACGAACGGGCTCAACTTCGTGCTTCGCGTTCGGCCCGCGCTGCCTGAAGGAGGGCATGTCGATCGTGGAGGCCGGGCGCACGATGTTCGTGCCGCTCCTCCCGTCCTCTGCGCTCGCTGCAGCGATGGCGGTGCTGATCGCCCTCACGTACAACGTGATCGGGTTCGGCGCGCTCGCCGCCCTGGTGATCGTGCTGCTGCTCTTCCAGGTCCTCACCGGCGAGCTGCTGCTCTCGCAGCGACGCGCCGAGGAGCTCGAGGCCCGCACGCAGCAGCTCGGCGCCCTCCAGGTCGGCGTGCTCGCGACGCTGATCCAGACGCTCGCCCTGCGCGACAAGATGACGGCGCGCCACAGCGCCGCGGTCGCGCGCTACACGAAGTCGATCGCCGAGGAGATGGGCCTCGACGACGACCAGCAGGACCTCGCCCACACCGCCGGCCTGCTGCACGACATCGGCAAGTTCATCTTCCCGGACAGCATCCTGTTCGCCGACCGCAAGCTCACCGAGGCCGACTGGGAGATCGTCAAGAAGCATCCGGCACAGGGCGCGCAAGCTCGTGCGCCGCGTCGACGGCTACGGCCCGGTCGCGGACATCATCCTGGCCCACCACGAGCGGATCGACGGCACGCGGCTACCCGAACAACCTTCCCGCCGAGAAGATCCCGCTGATCTCACGGATGATCTCGGTCGCCGACACGTTCGACGTGATGACCGCGCGCGACTCCTACCGCCGGCCCGGTCCCGCGCTCCGAGGCGATCGCGGAGCTGCGGCGCGTCTCCGGGCACGCAGCTCGACGGCGACGTCGTCGAGGCGTTCGTCCGCGTGCTGGACCGCAAGGAACTCACCTTCCAGCACACGTGCGGACGCCGACTTCGAGTCTGAGCTTGGCTTCAAGCGCGCGGGTCGCGCGCTTCGCAAGCCGGCAGCGCAGCCTGCCTAGGCAGCGACTGAATAGACACCGTCCAGATGCAAGAAATTCCCCACTATCTGGGGATGTATCCCTAGGCAGATGTACGCTTTAGTACGCGCAGCAGGAGGCACCGCATGAGCCCAGCAAGGCCCACACGGCGCTTCCACTAACGAGATACGGCATATACCAATTCCGCCGCCTGGTCCGCGACGGAAGGGAAAGGAGTCCGAAGTGGGTTATCGCAACGGCTAGGCAGCGAACCAAGCTTGAACTCCAACGAGGGCGTCCCTAGGGGCGCCCTCGTTAGTTCTTCGGCACGAAGCCAGGATCCTTTAGCGATCCGCTTTCCGGCAGACTTCTTGCAAGCGTGCCGCCACCAGACCGCCTCAGCGCACTCGACGCGGCGTTCCTTGACCTCGAGACCGCTCAGGCGCCCCTGCACGTCGGCTGGACGCTGAAGCTCGACGGTCCCGCTCCCTCCGTCGCCGGCCTGCGGCGCCACATCGATGCGCGCCTCGACGCGCTGCCGCGCTTCCGCCGCCGCGTGGACGGCCAGCAGTGGGTCGACGACACAGGCTTCGACGTCGCGCGCCACGTGCACGGCATGACGCTGGCCGCACCCGGCGGCGCAGGCGAGCTGCGCGAGCTTGCGGGCAGGCTGCTCGGCCGCCCGCTGGACATGGAGCCGCCCGCTCTGGCGGCTGGCGCGGATCGACGGTCTCGCCGGCGGCGGCTGGGCGATCGTCGGCCAGGCGCACCACGCGCTGATCGACGGCATCGCCGCCGTCCAGGTGGCGATGCTGCTGTTCGACGGCGTGCAGGCAGGGCCGTCGACGTGGACGGCGCAGCCGGCGCCGGGGACCGCGCGCGTCGCCCAGGCCGGCGCGGCCCGGGCGGCCAGGACTGTCCTCGGCGCGCTGCGCAAGCCCGGCCTGCCCGCCGGCGAGGTCCGTGCCGCCGCCGACGCGCTCGCCCGGCCCGCGGCTCCGACCGCGCTCAACCGCTCGGTCACCCACCGCCGCGAGGTCGCCTTCGCCGATGCACCGCTCGAGGAGCTGCGCGACGCGGGGCGCAAGCACGGGGCGACGATCAACGACGTCGTGCTGGCGGCCTCGTCGCTCGCGCTCGGCCGCGCCCTCACGCGCCGCGGCGACCGGCCGCAGAGCGTCAAGGCGCTCGTGCCGGTGAACACGCGGAGCGGCGAGGCCGGGGATCTCGGCAACGACATCTCGTTCGTCACGGTTGACCTCCCGGTCCGCGAGACCGACCCGTTGACCGTCCTGCGCGCCGTGCGCGACGCCACACGCGCATGCAAGCAGGGCGGTGAAGCGCGGCCGCTGCGGGCGCTCGCGCAGGCGGCTGATCTCCTCCCCGCCCTCGGCCGGCGGTTCGTCACGCGCGCCGCCGCCCGCGCTGCTGCGTTCAACGTCGTCGTCTCGAACGTGCCGGGCCCGCCCGAGCATCTGACGCTCATGGGCCGTCGCCTGACCGCGATGCATCCCGCCGTGCCGTTCCTGCACGGCCATGCGCTCTCGATCGGGGTGCTGTCCTACGCGGGCCGGTTGCAGGCCGGGATCTACGCCGACGCCGAGGTCATGCCCGACGCGGTCGACGTCGCACGGGACCTCGAGCAGGCGCTCGACGCTCTGCGGATCGGGCACCGCGAGCAGGCGACGACGCCGTGGCGCGAGCGCGCCCGCGCGCGCCGGCGCGACGTTCAGCGCGCGAAGCGGTAGACCGGGCCGTTGAGCGAGGCGACGTAGACGCGCCCGCGCGCATCCTCGCCGAACGACGACAGGCTCGACACCGTTCGCAACCCGAGCGCCCGGTCGCCGCGGGCCCCCGACTGCGACAGCTTGACCGAGCGAAGCTCGCCCTTGCAGTAGTCGCCGTACACGTAGCGGCCGTAGAGCGCTCCGAGCGCGCGGTCGCGCACGACATAGCCGCCGGTGATCGAGCACCAGCCGTCGGAGTGGGTCTTCGTCAGCTGCGGGAACACCGCGCGGCGCGCGGGCTCGTCGAAGTTGCGCCGGCGCCCCTCCCAGGGCCGCCAGCCGAAGTTCACGCCGCGGGCGGTGCCCTTGGTGCGGAAGTCGATCTCCTCGATCGCGTTCTGGCCGACGTCCCCGATGACGATGTCGCTCGTGCGCCGGTCGAACGAGAACCGCCACGGGTTGCGCAGGCCGTACGCGTAGACCTCCGGCCGCGCGCCCGACCGGCCCACGAACGGGTTGCCGCTCGGCACGCGGTAGCCGCCGCCCGCCTTCGGCGCGATGCGGATGATCTTGCCGAGCAGGGTGCCCAGGTTCTGGGCGTTGCCGCGCGCGCCGTGCTGATCGTCGGCGCCGCCGCCATCGCCGAGGCCCGCGTACAGGTAGCCGTCGGGCCCCATCTGGAGCTGGCCGCCGTTGTGGTTGGACTCGCTGTCGGCCTGCACGAGGACGCGCTTGGCGGACCCGGCGTCGGCGCGGTCGGGCGACGGCGCGCGCAGCTGGTCGATCTCCTCGTCACCGTTGCGGTTCGTGAAGTAGACCCAGAAGCGATGCGACGTCGCGTAGTCGCGCGCGAACGCCATCGACAGCAACCCCTGCTCCCCGCCGCTCACGACGCGCGAGCTGATGTCCAGGAACGGCCGCGCGAGCGGCTTCCCTCCGCGCACGACGCGGATGCGGCCACCCTGCTCGACGACCAGCACCCGCCGGCGGTCGCCCGGAGGCGACGTCACGAAGACGGGACTGTCGAACTCGCCGACCTTGACGAGGTGCAGCGCGCGCGAGCTCTGCGCCGGCGTCCCGGCGGGCTGGGTCGATGCGTCGCCGTTGGAGCCGCCACATGCCGAGACGACGATGAAGGCGGCGAGCAGCGGGACAACGCTGAACCGGGCCATCCCGTCAGGATGCCAGCGAAGGGAGCGTCGTAACGCCAACAGCGCGCATCAGACGGGAGAACGCATGAGCCAGCGAGAGTTCGACGTGATCGTGATCGGGGCCGGGCCGGCCGGGCGAGGTCGTCGCGGGACGCCTCGGCGAAGGCGACCTGGAGGTCGCGATCGTCGAAGACCACCTCGTCGGCGGCGAGTGCTCGTTCTACGCCTGCATGCCGTCCAAGGCACTGCTGCGCCCGGCCGAGGCGGTCGACGAGGCGCGCCGGATCCCGGGCGCGGCCGAGGCTGTCAGCGGCGAGCTCGACGTTCCCGCCCTGCTGCGCCGCCGCGACGAGGTCATCCACGACCTCGACGACAGCTCGCAGATCCCGTGGCTCTCCGATCGCGGCGTCGAGGTCGTCCGCGGGCGCGCGCGCATCACGGGCGAGCGCACGGTCGCCGTCGGCGACGACGAGCTGGTCGCGCGCCGGGCCGTCGTCGTGGCAACCGGGAGCGCAGCGCTGATCCCGCCGATCGACGGTCTGCGCGACGCCGCGCCGTGGACCAACCGCGAGATCACGACCACCAAGACGGTCCCCGGCCGGCTGCTGATCCTCGGCGGCGGGGTCGTCGGCGTCGAGATGGCGCAGGCATTCGCCTCGTTCGGCTCCGCCGTGACGCTCGTCGAGGGCGGTGATCGCATCCTCGCCCGCGAAGAGCCGTTCGCCTCCCACAGGTCCAGACTCGCTCGAGGAGCGCGGCGTGACGATCATCACGGGCGCGAAGGCGACCGCCGTGCACCGCAACGGCGAGGTGACGATGGAGCTGGAGGGTCGCGGCGCGGTCAGCGGCGACGAGATCCTCGTCGCGGTCGGCCGCAGCGTGAACACGCGGCGATCTCGGGCTCGATGCCATCGGCCTCGAGCCGGGCGAGCCGGTCGCGGTCCGCGACACGATGCAGAGCACGACCCACGATTGGCTCTACGCGATCGGGGACGCCAACGGCCGCGTCCTGCTGACGCACATGGGCAAGTACCAGGGCCGCCTGGCGGCCGACCATATCCTCGGCAGGCCGGTCGAGCTGCGCTCCGACGGCGCCCAGAGCAAACACCTGTAACTGAACCAAGGTGTCACATAAAC
>CAWCEB010000019.1:0-4571 GCA_963794105.1 uncultured Actinomycetes bacterium
CCTCCAGTGACGGGCGTCGTGGTCGTCGGTGATCTCGACGTCCTCGTCGGGCGCC
Source organism: uncultured Actinomycetes bacterium (assembly GCA_963794105.1). Taxonomy (GTDB): domain Bacteria; phylum Actinomycetota; class Thermoleophilia; order Solirubrobacterales; family Solirubrobacteraceae; genus AC-49. The sequence continues at coordinate 56 of CAWCEB010000019.1, forward strand.
GCGACGAGTTGCTCGAGCTGCTCGCGCAGACGCAGGCCGAGGCCCGGCGGGAGCGTGGCTGCGAGTCCTACGCATTCGCCGAGGTGGTGGGCGAAGCCGGTCACGTCGTGATCTGCCAGGAATGGGCGGACGCGCCGGCGCTCGAGGAGCACTACCGGTCATCCGCGTTCGCGCAGTATCAGCAGCGGGTGGGGGAGCTGCTCGCGCGCCCCTCCGAGGTCCGGATCCATCACGTTGGCCAGACCGTGCGCCCGCAGGGCGCCGCCACGATGGACCCGCGGCGCGCCGACTGAGCGCCAGGGGTTCGACGAGGGACGCAACGGGCTTCGGAGCCTCAAGTAGGCTGGCGCCGAGGGACGCATGGCGGTCGACCTGGTCATCGACGTGGAGAACACGCCCGGAGCGCTCGCCCAAGTGGCGGCAGCGATCAGCGACGCCGGCGTGAACATCGCAGCCGCCACGTGCGTCGGGCCGGGCGAGCGGGCGGAGCTCCACATCCTCGTGCCGCATGCCGAGGCGGCGAAGCATCTGCTGGCGACCTCAACTGTCACCGTCACCCGTGAGCGGCACGTCGTCGTGGTCGATGTCGAGGACCGCCCCGGCGTGCTCGCGGACCTGACGCGCAGGATCGCCCGGGCCGGGGTCGACCTCGACCTCGTCTACGTCGCCACGCAGAATCGCGTCGTCTTCGGGGCGCCCGATCTCGACGCACTCCGCGCCGCGCTGACCTGAAGGGCGTACCGTTCAACGCACGGTGTTGATGTACATCGACACGCGCGAGCAGCGCCCGCTGCCGCCGCTCCACGAGCCGTGGAGGCCCAACCTGCGCCCGCTCGTCCCGATCGCGATCGCGGTGGTCCTGTTCGTCGTTGCGTCGATGGTCGCGCCGCTGGCGTCGTACGTGCTCACCCTCGCCGGAGGCGCGCTCGTGGCGCGGACCGTTGCGAAGCTGATCCCGAGCAGCAACGGGCTCGAAGAGCACCGTCAGTAACGCGTCAGATTTCACATTCGGGTGAGCACACGTTCACGGTGGCGGCGACGCATGAGCCGTACCGTCGTCAGGGGAGATGACCACCGGCGAGCAGCGATTCGAGATGCGGCTTGGGGCGCAACCGGCGTGCGTCGGCACGTTGCGCGCGTCCGTCGTCGAGTTCGCCCAGGAGCTTGGCTTCGAGGACACCGGGCCGATCGCCCTGGCTGTGAGCGAGGCGCTGACCAACGCCGTGTTGCACGCCTACCGCGACATGGAGGTGGGGGACCTCCGCGTCGTGGCCTGCGACAAGCCGGACCGGCTGGTCGTCGTGGTCCGCGACTACGGCGGTGGGATGCTCCCGCGCGCCGACAGCCCTGGGCTTGGGCTCGGGCTGCCGCTGATCAGCAGCATGACCGACGCGCTGCAGATCGAGGCGGCCGACGGCGCCGGCACGCTGTTGCGCATGCACTTCATGAAGCCCGTCGCGGCCGCCGCCTAGGCGCTCCGCGGGGTGAGCACCGACCGCGACCTGTACGCCCCGCGACCTCGGCCGGTTCCTCGAGTACGTCCCGTAAGGGCGCGGGCGGCGCGCGCGGGCCGCCGCCGACCCTGTCGGGCGTGGGAGGCCACGCTTCGCCGGGCCACCGGGCTCGTACGAGCGAGGCGGCCGGCCTCCGATGGGTCGATCGGGCCGTCTAACGTCAGCCGGGCACGACCTCAATCGTACGCCGCGAGCCGCCTAAGCAGTCGCGCCGTGGCGGACGTCAGCGAAGGCTGAGCGCCGCGCGGCGGAACGAGGAGAGCGCCGGCTTCGGCGTGCCGTTCACGCGATTGAGGCCGGTGTGCAGGCCCCAGAAGTTCTTGCCGCCGGCGTAGACCTCCTGGTCACGCCACGCGTAGTACACGGCACCGCGCAGCTTCAGCCGCTTGCGCGCGTGCCAGAGGCCGCGGATCGCCTGGGAGATGAAGCGGCCCTGGCGGTTGGAGCCCGCGGTGAACGCGGCGCGCGGGCGCTCGGGGCCCTGATCGGCCCAGCCGAACTCCGTCACGCGCAGGCCCACCTTCTTTGCGCCCAGCCGGTTGAGCAGGCGCCGGAACCGGGAGACCAGCTTCACGACGCCCTTGCCAGTCGGCGCGTAGGCGTTCAGCGCCACGGTGTCGAAGCAGCCGCGCCCGCCCGCCTTCATCATGCGCGGCACGTACTTCGACGGCCACATCGAGCTGCGGATGCGGCTCTTCGGCAGGCCCGCGGTCGAGATCTCCGCGGCCGGGTCGACGGCCTTGATCTGCCGGTAGGCGCCGCACAGCATCTGCGCGTAGCCCTTCGGGCTGAGATGCGGGCGCCAGTAGACCGGCAGGTTCGGCTCGTTCCAGATCTGCCACGTGGTGATCGGATGGCGCTCGATGCTCGGGTGCTGTGCCCAGAACGAGCCCGTGGTGCCGTAGCGCGCTGCCAGCTGGGCGCCGTAGGCGCCGATCGCGCCTGGATCCGCGGTCGGGTAGAAGCCGCGCAGGGCCCCGCTCGCCGGCGTGGTGGTGAGCTCGGTCGGCGGGTTGAAGAGCACCGGGATGATCGTGATCCCACGCTGGGCGGCGCCACCGATGTAGTGGTCGAGGATGTCCCAGTTGAGCGTGTCGCCCTTGCGCAGGTACTGCCAGTCGAACGTCTGGCGCAGGGTGCCCACGCCGGCGTTGGCGATCTCGTTGATGGCACCCGGCTGGTACATGTAGCCGAGCGACTCGAAGGTCTCGTCGCTGACCGTCCCGACGAACGGGTTCGGGTTCGCGGCAGCCGCGGTGGGCGCGCTCAGGCAGAGCGCGATCGCAAACGCAAGCAACCGCTTGCGCCTCGTGAAAAGAGGTCCATACATGCGGAAAAAACCTGGACCGAGTGGGCTCCCGAACCCCCCGACAAGCCCTCAACTTCCCTATCGGACGAAATCGGAAACTGCTTGAGGACAAACGTTCGGGAAAAGCGAGGGTTGGCTAAAGACAAAAGCAGACTCTTGCTCTACGTGTAGTGACGTGGTCTGATGCTTGGCGCTCGCCGGCAGGAGGCTGATGTGACGGACGTACGAGGAGACGAGGCGCGGGTACAGCTGCTCGAGGTCGAGTTGCGCGAGTACTCCGAGCGCATGGCGGAGGCCGAGCGCATCGCTGGATTCGGCGTGTGGAAGTGGGAGATCACGACTGGCACGGTGCGGTGGTCGGACCAGCTGCACACGATCTACGGCCTGCCGCCAGGCGAGTTCGAGGGCACGGTCGAGGGCTTCGTGTCACGCCTGCATCCCGAGGATCGTGACCGCGTCGGCGGACATATCGCCCACGCCGTCGAGACGCTCGAGGCGTTCGCGTTCGAGGAGCGGATCGTGCGCCCCGACGGCAACGTGCGCACGCTCCTGTCCCAGGGGCGGGCGATCCCGGGGCCTGACGGGACCGCAGCGGCGCTCGTCGGCGTCTGCCACGACGTGACCGACCGGGCGGCAGCCGAGCACGCGCTCGGCGCGAGCGAGCGCCGGATGCGCGCGATCCTCGACAACTCGCCATCGGCGGTCGCGGTGAAGGATCTCGAGGGCCGCTACCAGATGACCAACGCCGAGTGCGGGCGTGTGCTCGGCGTCCCGGCCGAGGTGCTGATCGGCCACGAGTGCCACGAGTTCCTCGATGCGGACCCCGCGCGGCGCCTGCGCCACAACGACCAGCTCGCCGCTGCGCTCGGGCAGCCCGTGTACGAGGAGATGAGCCTCGAGCGCGACGGCGAGCCGCGCACGTACATGATGGTGACGTTCGCGTTCCCCGACGCGGCGGGGCATCCCGTCGAGACGTGCACGATCGGCACGGACATCACCGAGCGCAAGGAGCTCGAGGCGGAGCGCCTGGAGCGCCGCGACTGGGAGGCTCGCATCGGGTCGGCGATCGACGAAGGGCGGATGCTCGCCTACGCGCAGCCGATCATCGACCTCGCGACGGGGCGGGAGGCATTCTGCGAGCTGCTGGTTCGCATGCGCGAGGGCCTCCAAGGTCGTGCAATCGCCCGAGTTCCTGCCGGCGGCCGAGCGCTTCGGCCTAATCAGCGCGATCGACGTCTGGATGGTGCGTCAGGCGATCGAGCTCGCGGCGACACGCGCGCCCGAGGTGAACCTGTCAGCGATCTCGATGTGCGATGCCGACGTGCGCCGCGAGATCGTGGGGCTGCTGTCGCGGGCGCCGGAGGCCGCGCGGCGGATCGTGTTCGAGATCACGGAGACGGCGGCGGCAGAGCACCTCGACGCCGCGCGCACGTTCGCGGCGGAGGTCACCGCGCTGGGCTGCGGGCTCGCGCTCGACGACTTCGGCACGGGCTTCGGCTCGTTCACCTACCTGCGCGACCTGCCGTTGCGCTACCTGAAGATCGACACGAGGTTCGTTCGCGACGCGGTCGGCTGGACGGCGACCGCCAGATCGTGCAGAGCATCGTCGGCGTCGCCCAGCAGTTCGGGCTGAAGACGATCGCCGAGGGAGTTGAGGACGAAGCGACGCTCGCGCTCCTGAAAGCCGCGGGCG
>CAWCEB010000020.1:0-23094 GCA_963794105.1 uncultured Actinomycetes bacterium
GCCGCCGCCCGCCGCCCGCGCCCGCCGCCCGCCCGCCCGCCCGCGCCCGCCCGCGCCCTCGCCCGCCCGCCCGCCGCGCCCGCGCCCGCCCGCGCCCGCCCGCCCGCCCGCCCGCCCGCCGCCGCCCGCCCGCCGCCGCCCGCGCCCGCCCGCCCGCCCGCCCGCGCCCCGCCGCCCGCCCGCCCGCCCCGCGCCGCCCGCCCGCGCCCGCGCCGCCCGCCCGCCCGCGCCCGCGCGCCCGCCCGCGCCGCCGCCCGCCGCCCGCCCGCCGCGCGCCCGCCCGCGCCCGCCCCGCCCGCCCGCCCGCCCGCCCGCCCGCCCGCCGCGGCCGCCCGCGCCCGCCCGCCCGCGCCCGCCCGCCCGCGTCGCTGAGGTCGCGCCGGACATCGAGATCATCGATCCCTACCAGCTCGGCATGGACGAGATGATCGCCCAGGGCATGCGCTGGGACGAGTCCGAGGTCGAGCTCGCGCTGCGCCTGTGCCAGCGGTTCGACGTCACGAAGGTGACCGTGCCGGGAGAGACGGGAGTCGCGGTCGCGGATCGCCTGCGGTCCGAGGGGATCGAGGTGGTCGTCGACCAGCCGGAGTTCATCCGGCGGCGCCGCGTCAAGAACGAGCTCGAGATCGACGGGGTGCGCCGCGCCCAGGCCGCGGCGAACGGCGCGATGGGAGTGGCCGCCGAGCTGCTGCGCGACGCGTACGACCGTGACGGCGTGCTGTACCACCGCGGCGACGTCCTGACGTCGGAGGCGGTGCGCGAGGCCATGCGCGAGCACGTCGCGTCGATGGGTAGCCCGATGCCCCACGACGTGATCGTCGCCGCCGGGGGCGCCGCCGCCTCCGGTCACGACCCGGGCGCCGGCCCGCTTCCGGCCGGGATGCCGATCGTGATCGACATCTGGCCCGAGGACGAGGCGTCCTCGTGCTGGGCCGACATGACCCGCACGTTCGTCGCCGGCGCGCCGGCCCCCGACGACGTCGTCGAGATGCACCGCCTGGCACTCGAAGCACTCGAGGCTGTGAAGGCCGCGGCGCGCCCGGGTGTCACCGGCAAGGAGCTACACGACATCGCCTGCGACATCTTCGAGGCGGCCGGTCACCCCACCCAGCGCACCAAGCCCGAGGGGGAGAGCCTGAACGAGGGCTTCTACCACTCGCTCGGCCACGGCGTGGGCCTTGAGGTCCACGAGTACCCGTCCCTGGGCCGGTCGGGCAACGAGCCGCTCGTCCCGGGCGACGTCGTCGCCGTCGAGCCCGGCACGTACCGGCACGGCTACGGCGGCGTGCGCCTCGAGGACCTGCTCCTCATCACGCAGGACGGGTGCGAGGTCCTCGCGGACTTCCCGTACGACCTGACGCCCTGAACGGAGCTAGCGCAGCCTGAGCTTCAGCAGCACCTCGTCGCCGGAGTGCACGCCGCCGCTCCGCTCGAAGCCGTAGCGCTCGTAGAAGGCGATCGGGCTGCCGTCGCCCTGACCGGCGCTCGTGGTCAGCACCTCGACTCCGGGTCGGCCACGGAAGTACTCGACGATGAGGTCGAGCGTCGCAGTGCCGAATCCCCGCCGCTGGTGGCGCTCGTCGATGAGGAGCTTCCACAGGTAGTGCGGGATGTAGTCAGGACCTGCGACCTCGTCGGCGATCATCACGAACCCGACCGGCGTGTCCTCGTCATAGACCGCCCAGTACAACGCGCGAGCGCCGGGGTGCTCGGCGGCTTCGTGCAACGACTCGGCCACGCCGCTGACGAAGCGCTCCTGACCCGGGGCCACGCGCAGAGCCTCGACCGCCTGACGGTTCGATTCGCTGAGCTGACGGAGCGAAACCACGCGGAGACCCTACTCGCGGCTATCGCCTGCAGCTCGCCTGGACCTATGCTCGCGCCGTGAGGGAGCTTCGGCTACGTCGGACGGTGGAGCGGCTTCCGGCCTGGCTCCAGCGCGTGGTCAATATCGGGGCGCAGCCGTTGGACCCGCCCGAGCTTCGGGCGCGCAAGGCGGTGCTGATGCTGTCCGCGACGCTGATGGCGAGCCTCGCGTTCGTATGGGTCATCACGTACGCCGTGCTCGGACTCTGGGTGTCGGCCGCGATCCCGTTCGCCTACCAGGTCGCGTCGGTTGCCAGCATCTACACGTTCGCTCGAACGCGGCGCTACGTGCTGTTCCGCCAGAGCCAGTTGCTCATGAGCCTGCTGCTTCCGTTCGTCCTGCAGTGGAGCCTGGGCGGGTTCGAGAACTCCTCCGCCGTCTGCCTGTGGGCGATCACCGCGCCGCTGGGCGCGCTCCTCTTCGTGGGAGCGCGTCAGGCCGTGCCCTGGTTCGGTGCCTTCGCGGGTCTCGTCGTGCTCTCGGCGGCGATCGACTCCGCGCTCGTCGATGGCGCGCCCGACATCCCGCAAGGGGTGGTGGTCACGTTCTTCGCGCTCACCATCGTCGGCGTGGCGGCAACCGTGTTCGCGCTGCTGGAGTACTTCGTCCGCGCCCGCGAGCTCGAGCAGGCCAAGTCCGATCGGCTGCTGCTCAACGTCCTGCCCGCGCCGGTTGCGGCGCGCCTCAAGGAGCAGGAAGGCATCATCGCCGACGACTTCCCCGCGGTGACGGTCCTGTTCGCGGATCTCGTGGGATTCACGCCGCTCTCGCAGCAGCTCTCCGCGTCGGAGCTCGTGTCGCTGCTCGACCAGGTGTTCGAAGGCTGGGACGCGCTCGTGGCCGATCACGGGGTGGAGAAGATCAAGACGATCGGTGATGCCTACATGGTCGCCGGCGGGATCCCGCTGCCGCGTGACGATCACGCCGAGGCGATCGCCGAGCTGGCGCTGAAGATGGGACCGGTGCTGGCGCGCTGCTCGGCCGACGCGGGGCTGCCGCTCGACGTCCGGATCGGGATCGACAGCGGACCGGTCGTCGCCGGCGTCATCGGGCGCGCGAAGTTCATCTACGACCTGTGGGGTGACACCGTCAATACGGCCAGCCGCATGGAGTCCCACGCGCGGCCCGGCACGATCCAGGTCACCGAGCGCGCGTACGAACGCCTGCGCCACCGCTTCGAGCTGGGCGAGCGCAGCACCGTCGAGGTCAAGGGCAAGGGCCCGATGACCTCCTATGTGCTCGTCGGACCGCGCGAGCCCGCTTGACGGCGGCGCCCTCTCAGGCCTGCTGCATCGCCTCCATGTTGCGCCGCATCGCATCGGCGGTGCGGGCGAGCTCCTCGGCCGGGCTGAACTGGACGTACTCGGAGCCGGCCTCTGCCAGTCGGGATGTGGCCGGCCGGCAGGTAGAAGGCGTCGCCGGGCTCGAAGACCTCCTCGTGGTCGGGGAATCTGAACGTCAGGCGCCCCGAGAGGACGTAGCCCCAGTGCGGGCAGTTGCAGTGGTCGCCCGGCAGCCCCTTGAGCATCGGTGTCCCGTCGACGTCCACGTTGAAGCGGACGAAGTTGATCGTGTAGCCCTCGACGTCCTGGTGCCAGTCCTGCACCGGGCCGTGGTCGTCCAGCGTGGCGGTGTCCTTCGAGACCTTCGGCATGACCTCTCCTCTTCGATCGACTGTCGAAGCGAGGCTAGGCCCGCGCGGGCGGTGGGGCATGGGGCGTTTGACCCATCTTTCGCGCCGCGCCCGTGATCTCGATGGCCAGGTCGACCGTGCGCATCCATTCGAACGCGACGCCCTTGGCGTGGACGATCTCGACGCCGAGCTGGGCCATGCGGCGCAGCCCGAAGTCGTGCTCGGAGGCGGTCTGCGTGTAGCTCGCGTCCGCGACGACGGCAACGCGGAAGCCCATGTCCTTGAGGCCGATCGCCGACTGCAGGACGCACACGTCGGTCTCGAAGCCGACGAGCACGGCGGTGCTGCGCTTCGTCTGCAGGATCTCGTGGACGATCTCGGGACACTCGGCCAGCCCGAAGGTGGGCTTCGTGAGCACGGGAGCGTCGGGCCCGAGGCGCTCGAGCAGGCGCGGCACGGTCGCGCCCTCGCGCTCGGGCGCCTCCTCGGTGACGACCGCCGGGATGTCCAGCAGCCTGGCGATCGTCGCCAGCCAGATCGCCTGCTCCATCGCGGCCGCAGCGGCGGCGGCCTCCGGCTCCGCACCCGCAAGGAATCCGGGCTGCGTATCGACGACCACCAGCACGCTCTCGGTGCGCTCGATCAGCGGCATGGCGCCATCCTACGGTCGCCGGGGAAGGATCCGGCCGCGCGGGCGTCGTCGCATCACATGACCATGCTCCGTCACCAGTCCGTCCGCACGATCGAGATCGCCGACCGCCCTGGTCCTCACACCGAGCTGCTGCGGCGTCGCCGCAGTCGCAGGTGGCGACGGCTCGCGGCCGCGACGATCGCACGCGCCGCCCGGGAGCGAGCGTCATGAGGCTGCTCACCCAGGATCTGGCCCAGGCCGTGGCCGCCGGGCTCGCGCTGGTGACCGTCCTCGTGCTCGATCTTCTCTGCGCGGACTGACGGACGCCCGGCTTCCCCCTCGACCCGGAGGCCGAGGGGGAAGCGAGCGACCACTCGATCGTCCGCTGCTGCTCTCAGGGGTCAGCGAACGATCTTGAACGGCGCCGTGGAGGTCTGAGCGGCGCCGCCGCCGACCGGCGATGCCGTGACGACGAGGGTGTACCTGCCGGGGCGCAGCGTGCGCTTCGCGACGCGGCCCATGAAGCGCAGCCTGTTCGCGCCCGGCTTGCCGGCGGTCTTGATCGAGCCCTTCACGGCCTTGCCGCCGCGCTTGAAGCGGAGCACGATCTGCGAGGGCGTCGCCAGCGTGTACGAGAGGGTGGAGCCGAGCCGCCGGGCGATCGCCGGGCCGCGCTTGGCGGCACGGAATGCGCTCGGGCTGAGCTTCAGCGCGGAGAGGCCGGGGCCGGCGTCCGGGCCGGGAGTGGGGTCGGGGCCGGGCTGAGAGCCGGGTCCGGGCTTGGGTGGAGCGGGCTTGTCGGCCATGTTGACGCCGGCCTTGCCCCAGTCGGCCTCCGAGCCGCCCGGCAGCGCGAGCGTCTCGTGCAGCGTCGCGCAGTCGCTCGTCGCAGGATTGCTGAAGACATGGACGCCGTCCGGCGCGGAGATCGCGAGCCGCGTGGAGTCCGGTGACCACGTCGGGTTCCACAGCGCGCCGTTGCCATCGGCCGTCCATGCGCAATCCGGCGCCGTGTCGGCGGCCGGCGTGTCGTTGAGGTAGTCGGGCTCCGGGTAGGGGAAGCTGCCCGTCCAGATCGGGCCGTTGACGTGACCGAGCAGCAGCCGCGTGTTGTTCGTCGCGTCGCCGGAGTCGGTCACCGCGATGTGCGAGCCGTCGGGCGACAGATCTGGGTCGCCGAGGTCGAAGTACGTGCCCTCGTTGTCGCGCCAGCTCGTGGCGTACTGCGCGGAGCCGTTGACGTACCCGTGCCCGGCGCCGATCTGCCAGGTCCAGATGTTCATCCAGAACATCGGATACTGCGTGAGCAGATGGTCGTCCGTGAGCCACTCGGGCTGCTCGACGCCCTTGTAGTAGTCCGAGTCCGAACTCGGGTCGGTGAAGTGGTCGGCGTAGCTCCACGTCGTTCTCGACTCGAGGTGATAGAGGCTGCAGTTGCAGCCGTAGTCGTAGTAGCTCGTGTACTGGCCGAACCAGTACGCGATCTTCGAACCGTCGGGGGAGATCCGCGGTTCGTACGGTCCGTAGAAGTTGCCGTTGTTGGCGGCGGGTGAGCCCATGCCGTCGATCGGCGCGTTGAGCTGCTTGCCGCTGCGGTCCATGCGGACCATCTGGGCGCCGCGTAGCGCGGCGATCGTGCCGTTGTCGGATTGCGACGGGGAGGAGTAGCCGCCGTCGAAGGTCACCTGGTAGGCCTTCGAGGCGTCGGGGCTGGACAGCCAGACGTTGCCGTCCTTGATGTAGGCCAGCGAGTCAGCGCTCGCCACGCCGGCACACGCGAGAGCGAACGTGGCGGCGAGGGGGAGGAGGATGCGGGGGCGCATGCGCGCAGGGTGGACCCGCATGGGCGCGATGTCGTCGGTCAGACGGGCGAATCGGCGTCCTCCGCGCGGATGACTAGCCTGCCTCGCCATGCATCGAACCCTGGTTTCGCTCCTCGCGCTGCTGCTGCTCGTTCCAGCGGCGGCGTCGGCCAAGCCCAACAAGCACGTCTGCGGCGCCGCCGCGGACGGCTCGGCCCGCTGCCACGCCCGTGTCGTCACCGACGCGAAGGGCAACCCCGCCGTCACGCCCGCTCCGAACGGCTACGGCCCCGCCACGCTCCAGTCCGCCTACTCGCTGCCGAGCTCCAGCGCCGGCGGCGGGAAGGTCTTCGCGATCGTCGACGCCTATGACGCGCCGACCGCCGAGGCCGACCTCGGCACGTATCGCTCCACGTTCGGCCTCCCGGCCTGCACGACCGCGAACGGCTGCTTTCGCAAGGTGAACCAGACCGGCGCTGCCGCGCCGCCGCGCGCGAACGGCGGCTGGGCGCAGGAGATCTCGCTGGATCTCGACATGGCCTCGGCCGTGTGCCCGAACTGCAGGATCCTGCTGGTCGAGGCGAACTCGAACGCCTTCACCGACCTCGCCGCCGCCGAGGACACCGCCGCGCGCCTGGGCGCCTCGGTGATCTCGAACTCCTACGGCGGCTCAGAGTTCTCGCAGGAGACGAGCGGCACCTACAACAGCCACTTCAACCACCCGGGCATCCCGATCACAGTGTCCTCGGGGGACGCCGGCTACGGCGTCGAGTTCCCGGCCGCATCGCAGTACGTGACGGCCGTCGGCGGCACGTCGCTGACGCCGTCGGGCTCGGGATTCACCGAGCGCGCCTGGTCGGGCGCCGGCAGCGGCTGCTCGGCGTACGTGGGCAAGCCTTCCTGGCAGCACGACGGCGGCTGCGCGCGGCGCACCGTCGCCGACGTCTCGGCCGTCGCGGACCCGAACACCGGCGTCGCGGTCTACGACTCCTACAAGTACCGCGGCTCGGCCGGCTGGATGGTGTTCGGCGGGACGAGCGCGTCCGCTCCGATCATCGCCGGCGTCTACGCCCTGGGCGGTGGCACGGCGCCGTCGTCGCCGTACAACCACAGCAGCGCCCTGCACGACGTGACGAGTGGCAGCAACGGCAGCTGCAGCGTGACGTACCTGTGCACCGCCGGACCGGGCTTCGACGGCCCGACCGGTCTGGGCACGCCGAACACCGCCGCTGCCTTCAGCGGCGTCTAGGCCACAACTGTCAGCGCACCGGGCTCGAGGCCGAACACGGCCTCGGGCACGGTGCCGATGAAGTCGCCGTCGACCTCCACCGGCAGCCCGCGGCCGTCGTCTGAGCGGACGACGAGCTCGCGTAGCCCGCTGAAGCCCGTGATCGCGCGGTGGCGGACGATGCGCGCGCGGCCGGAGAAGATCCGCCAGACCACTGTCGGCATCACCGTCGGCGTCGAGCGGTGGAGCACCACGCCCGCCAGGTCGCCGCTGGTCAGCGTCGCGCCCTCGGCGACGTGCAGCGGCCGGTTCTGGAAGTAGGTGAACGGGTCGCCGTTCTGCACGATCGCCGTGACGCCGCTGTGCGTCCCGCCGTCCGGCAGTTCGACCACCAGGCGCGGCGGGTTGACCACGTAGGAGCGCCAGAAGGTCGAGAGCGCGGCCCACGTGTAGTAGTAGGGACCGAAGCGCGACTTGAGCCGCGGGTGCGCGTCGACGCGCTCGACGACGCTCGCGTCGATGCCGATCCCGCACGAGAAGGTGAAGCGGCGGCCGTTGACCGTCGCGATGTCGACCTTGCGCGGCCGCCAGTCGTCCGCGATCCGCAGCAGGTGCTCCGTGGCGTCCACGATGTCTCCGGGAATGCCGAGGAGCTTGCAGAACACGTTCGTCGCGCCGCCCGGAAGGCAGGTGAGCGGCGTGTCCGAGCCGATCAGCCCGTTGGCCGCCTCGTTCAGCGTCCCGTCGCCGCCGAACGCGACGACCACGTCGTAGCCCTCGAGCGCCGCCTCGCGGGACAGGTGCGTGGCGTGGTCGCGGCCCTTGGTGTCGACCGCCTCGACCTCGTAGCGGCCCTGCAGCGCGTAGCACGACGAGGTTCTTCAGCCGGTCCGAAACCGTCGTCGCGTACGGGTTGACGATCACCAGCATCCGCTTGCGCTCGGTGTTCGCCGAGAGCGGGAACGCCTCGCCCAGGCGCTCGAAGGACTCGATCGGTGGAGCCGGCGGCATTCGAACTCGAGCCTACTAGGGTGCCCGGCATGAGCATGGGGGACATGGGGCGCTTCTGGGATGCCCGTGCTCGCGAGGACGCGTTCTACTTCGTCGACAGCACCGGGCGCTACCGCGACGCCGACGTCGACCACTTCTTCAACGAGGGGCGCCGCCACCTCGACGCGGTGCTCGCCGCGGTCGGCGCACGGGTGTCCTCCGGCGACGTGGTGCTCGACGTGGGCTGCGGCGTCGGGCGGCTGACGCGGGTGCTCGCCGAGCGCGCGGCGCACGTCCACGCGATCGACGTCTCGGCGGAGATGCTCGAGCAGGCGCGTGAGCTCAACGCGCACCTGACGAACGTGTCCTGGCATCACGGCGACGGCACGACGCTGCACCCGATCGAGGACGGCTCGGTCGACGCCGTCGTGTCCCACGTCGTCTTCCAGCACATCCCCGATCCGCAGATCACGCTCGGGTACATCCGCGAGATGGGGCGGGTCCTGCGGCCCGGTGGCTGGGCCGCCTTCCAGATCTCCAACGATCCGGCGCTGCACAGGACGAGCATCGGCCTCGCCGCAGCGCGTCAAGGCCGCGGTGGGGCGCGCCCCGAAGGGCCAGGGCGAGCCCGAGTGGCTGGGCAGCGCGGTCGAGCTCGACGATGTCTGCGCCGCCGGCATGGAGGGCGGCCTGGACGTCGAGCAGGTCGCGGGCGAGGGCACGCAGTTCTGCTTCGTGCGCGCCGTCAGGCGCTGATGCTCGGCGCTCACTTGGGCTGCATAAGTCGCAATGCGCGAACTATGCGCCCGTCGCGAACTGTGCCGCCCACAGTGGCGCGGCGATCAGGCCAGCTCGTCGGCCAGCACGGCGACCGAATCGACTACGCGCGAGGCCCGGAACGGGAAGCGCTCTGCTTCCTCGGCAGTCGTGACGCCCGTGAGCACGAGGATCGTGTGCAGGCCGGCCTCGAGCCCGGAGACGATGTCGGTGTCCATCCGGTCGCCGACCATCGCGGTGGTCTCCGAATGGGCGTCGAGCGCGTTGAGCGCCGAGCGCATCATCAGCGGGTTCGGCTTGCCGACGTAATACGGATCGACGCCCGCCGCGCGGCTGATCAGGGCCGCGACGGACCCGGTCGCCGGGAGCGGGCCCTGTGGGGTGGGACCTGTCGGGTCGGGGTTCGTCGCGATGAAGCGTGCGCCGGCAGCGACCAGGCGGATCGCCTGCGTGATCCGCTCGAAGCTGTAGGTGCGCGTCTCGCCCAGGACGACGTAGTCCGGGTCGCGCTCGGTCATCGTGTAGCCGGCGCTGTGCAGCGCGGTCGTCAGGCCAGACTCGCCGATGACGAACGCCGAGCCGCCCGGGCGCTGGTCCTCGAGGAACTTCGCCGTCGCGAGCGCCGAGGTCCAGATCGACTCTTCGGCGACCTCCAGGCCGCTTGCGCGCAGCCGCGCGGCGAGGTCGCGCCGCGTGTAGATCGAGTTGTTGGTCAGGAGCATGTGCGGCGTCCCGCGCTCGCGTAGCGCCGCGAGGAAGCGGTCGGCGCCGGGGATCGCCTGCTCCTCGTGGACGAGCACGCCGTCCATGTCCATCAGCCAGGAGTGGATCTCGCGCCCGGGCACTACAGCCAGCCGCGCCTGCGGAAGAAGAGCAGCATCCCGCCGAGCACGATGACCATGATCCCGACGACGACCCAGAACGCCTCGACGGACCCCTGGCCCGGGACGTGGACGTTCATGCCCCAGATGCCGGAGATGAGCGTGAGCGGCAGCAGGATCACGCTGAACGCCGTCAGCACGCGCAGCACGTCGTTCAGGCCGTGCGAGATCACCGACTCGTTCGTGGATTCGAGCCCCTCGACGACCTCCTTGAAGTTCTCGAGCAGGTCCCAGACGCGCTCGTTCGCGTCGTTGATGTCGTCGAAGTAGACCTCGAGATCCTCCGGGATGTAGCGCTTGGTGCGCTCGAGGTCGCGCAGCGCCGAGCGCTGCGGGCGGACGATCTTGCGGAAGTTGATGATCTCCTGCTTGACGTTGGAGATGTCGCGCACGATCTCGCGGTTGCGTCCTTCGAAGATGTCCTCCTCGATGCCCTCGAGCTTGTGGCCCATCTTGCCCAGCATCGGGAACGAGGCGTCGACGCAGTCGTCGACGACCTTGTAGAGCAGGTAGCCCGGGCCCTTGGAGAAGATCTGATCGCGGAACTCCTCGCGCGTGCGGCAGCGCTCGAAGAGGTACTCGACCGGCGCCATCGGCTCGTTGGGCAGCGTGACCACGAAGTCCGGGCCGACGAAGATGTCGATCTCCGCCGCGTTCAGCCGGCCGACCGCCTTGTCGAACGCCGCGAAGTGCAGCACGACGAACAGGTAGTCGTCGTACTCGTCGACCTTCGGGCGCTGGTTGCGCGAGTAGACGTCCTCATAGTCCAGCGGGTGGAACTCGGGGAACTGCTCCTCGAGCCAGGCGCGGTCGGCGGCACGCGGACGCTCGATGTTGATCCACCGGAGGCCGGCGGCCTCGATGATCTCGACGCGCGGAGTTTCCGGCTCAGGCGAGAACGGGACGACCGCGCCGCGTGCTCGCGCGGCCCTGCGAAGCCGTGGCTTGGGGAGCGAAGGCATTCGTACTGAGCGGGTCGTCGGTCAACGTCATAAGGGTTTCGCCTCGAAAGCCAGTGTACCTCTTGCTATTTTTCCGGTGACATAGCTGGACACATCCAGAGGGGTGGAGGGACTGGCCCGATGAAACCCCGGCAACCCCCGTCGTCACGACGGGAAGGTGCCAATTCCTGAGAGATGTGTGGCGGGTTTTCCCCGGCCGCACAGTGGCCGGCACCGAACGAAAGGGAAACCCCAATGGCTGCTTCTCAGCTCACCTGTCGCGAATGCGGCGCCGACTACCCGCTCGAGGCGCTCTACGTCTGCCACCGCTGCTTCGGTCCGCTCGAGGTCAAGTACCACCACGGCCACCTGAAGGCCGATCTGCCCGAGCTGCGCCGGCGCATCCAGTCCGGGCCGCAGAACATCTGGCGCTACGCGGACTTCCTGCCTGTCGACGCTCCGCCCGGCCCGAGCACGCGCGCAACGTCGCGCGCGGGCTGCCCGGCCGGCTGCACGCCGCTGGTGAAGGCCGACCGCCTCGCCGATCGCCTGGGCCTCCGTGAGGTGTGGGTGAAGAACGACGCGGCGAACCCGACGCACTCGTTCAAGGACCGCGTCGTTGCGGTCGCCGCCCAGCGGGCGCGCGAGCTGGGCTTCGACACGCTGGCGTGCGCGTCGACCGGCAACCTCGCCAACGCAGTCGCCGCGGCGGGCGCGGCGCTCGGCGTCGAGACCTACGTCTTCATCCCGTCGGACCTCGAGGAGCAGAAGATCCTCGCGACCGGCGTCTATGGGACGAACCTCGTCAAGGTCAAGGGCAACTACGACGACGTCAACCGCCTCTGCACCGAGCTGTCCGGCGAGCACGAGACGTGGGCGTTCGTGAACGTCAACCTGCGCCCGTACTACGCCGAGGGCTCCAAGACGCTGGCCTACGAGATCTCCGAGCAGCTCGGCTGGCAGACGCCGGACCGCGTGGTCGCCCCGATCGCCTCCGGCTCGCTGTACACCAAGCTCGCCAAGGGCTTCGACGAGTGGCGCGAGCTCGGGCTGATCGGCGGCGATCTGCCGGCGTTCAACGGCGCGCAGCCCGTCGGCTGCTCGCCGGTCGCGCAGGCCTATGAGGCCGGCCACGACGTCTGCCGCCCCGTCAAGCCGGACACGATCGCCAAGTCGCTGGCGATCGGCAACCCGGCCGACGGTCCCTACGCGATCGAGCTGGCCAAGCGCAGCGGCGGCGGCATCGACGCTGTCACCGACGACGAGATCCGCGACGGGATCCGGCTGCTCGCCGAGACGACCGGCATCTTCACGGAGACCGCCGGCGGCACGACCACCGCCACGCTGGCCAAGCTCGCCGAACGCGGGGACATCGGCCGTGACGAGCGCGTCGTGCTCGTGATCACCGGCGAGGGCCTCAAGACGCTCGACGCGGTGCGCGGGACCTTCGAGTCCTACGAGATCGCTCCGACGTACGACGCCTTCGAGGCGGCCGTGGGGGTGACGGCGTAGTGGCCACGGTCAAGCTCCCCACGCAGCTGCGCGACGCCGCCGGCGGCAGCAGCGCGGTCGACGCGAGCGGCGCGACGGTCGGCGAGGTGCTCGAGGCGCTCTACGCCCAGCACGAGGAGCTGCGCGAGCGCCTGTCCGATGCCGACGGTGGCCTGCGGCGCTTCGTCAACGTCTACGTCGGCGGGGAGGACATCCGCTTCGGTAACGGCCTGGACACGCCGGTGTCCGACAGCGACGAGGTGCAGATCCTCCCGGCCGTGGCCGGTGGCTGAGTCCACCATCACGCATCACCAGACCGGCGAGCGGATCACCTTCCTCGAGAGCGATCCGCTCGTCATGGAGGACGAGCTGCCCGCGGGCGAGGGCCGCGGGCGCGAGCACATCCATCCCTCGCAGACCGAGGCCTTCGAGGTCGTGAGCGGCTCGTACACGCTCGTCGTGGACGGCGAGGAGCACGCGCTGGGCGAGGGCGACACCGCGCAGGTGCCGCCCGGCGCGCTGCACAGCGGCTGGAGCGAGGACGGCGCGGTCCTGCGGATCACGTTCACCCCGGCGCTGCGCTGGGAGCAGTTCGTGCGCCGTCTGTTCGCCGGCGAGCCCGCGGCACGCCTGTTGCACCACTTCCGCGACGAGATCAGGCTTCCGTAGCGTGATGCGCACTGTGCGCTGGCGCTGGTGGACGCTCGTGGCCCATGCACGGCTTCGCCGCCTGGGCGGGCGCCTGCTGGTCGAAGCGCGCGGCACGCCGCGCCTGCGCGGTCCGCTGCGGCTCGAGACCGGACTGCGGCCGGGGACGATCACGCTGCGTGTGGGGCGGGACGTCACGGTTGGCCGTGCGTGCATCCTCGACCTCGCGGACGGCCTGGACGGGACCGTGGAGCTCGGGGACGGAGCCGTCCTGCAATCGCGCGTCAGGCTGCAGCCGTGGGGCGGGGCGATCCGCATTGGCTCGCGCGCGCAGATCCGCGACGGCTGTGAGCTGAAGTCCAAGGGCGAGCTGCAGATCGGCGCGCGGGCGATCTGCGGGCGCAACACGACGCTGCACTGCCACGAGGCGATCACGCTCGGCGATGACGTGGGTCTGGCCGAGCGCGTGACCGTCACAGACTCCGATCACGCGAACGACGGCTCGGACACGTGGTTCATGGAGCAGCCCGTATGTGCCGATGCAGTGGTGCTGGGCCGAAACGTGTTCTGCGCGACGAACGCCGTGGTTCTGCGGGGGACACGGATCGGCGCCAATTCGGTTGTCGCGGCAGGAGCCGTGGTGACGGGTGGCGAACACCCCTCCGGCTGGTTGATCGGCGGGATTCCGGCAAAACGGCTGAAACCGCTGACCGCTGCCACGCACGATGATCCGCCTGTTCCATTGCGATGACTCCGAAGCAATGCGCCTGCTCGTCCGCGAGCAGTTCGCGCAGCATGCGAGCGTCGATGTCGTCGGCGCCGCGCCGGACCCGCAGGCGGCCGTGAGCGGCACCGCGGAGGCCCAGCCGGACGTGGTCCTGCTCGACCTGCTGGACCCCGAGAACGCCGACCGCCTGGTCAGGGACCTGCGCGCCGCCGCGCCGAAGGCCCGCATCGTCGTCTACAGCGGCTATCCGCCGCAGGCCGCACGCATCGCCCACGGCGGCGCGGACGCCTACGTCGAGAAGTCGGCACCGTTCTCGGTGCTGGAGCGAGCCGTCCTGGGATAGTCCGAACGGGTGCCGAGCCGCCGCACATGCTGCGGCGAGGCGGGCCCCGTTTAATGTGTCCGCGTGGCGGACAAGCTGCGCACCTATCGCGCCAAGCGCGATTTCAAGGACACCCCCGAGCCTTCGGGCAAGCGCAAGCGCGCCGGCAAGGCGAAGCTGCCGCGCTTCGTCATCCAGGAGCACCACGCCACGCGCCTGCACTGGGACCTGCGGCTCGAGCACGACGGCGCGCTGGCTTCGTGGGCGGTCCCGAACGGGCTCCCAGAAGCGCCCAAGGACAACCGCCTGGCGGTCCGCACCGAGGACCACCCGCTCGAGTACCTCGAGTTCCACGGCGAGATCCCGAAGGGCTCCTACGGCGCCGGGACGATGACGATCTGGGATCAGGGGACCTACGAGCTGCTCAAGTGGGAGCCGCGCAAGATCGAGGTGCGCTTTCACGGCGAGCGACTCGACGCGCGCTACGCGCTGTTCGCGATCTCCAAGGAGGACGCGCCGAAGGACTGGATGATCCACCGGATGGATCCGCCCGCGGACCCGGACCGCGAGCCGATGCCCGAGCAGGTCCTGCCGATGCTCGCGCGCGCGGGCAAGCTGCCGCGCGACGACGAGCGCTGGGGCTACGAGATCAAGTGGGACGGCGTGCGCGCGATCGCGTTCTCCGAGCCCGGGCGCCTGCGCTTCCAGGCGCGGTCGGGCACGGACATCACCTCGCGCTATCCGGAGCTCTCCCGGCTCAACCGCGCGCTCAGCTCGCACTCGGCGATCCTCGACGGCGAGATCGTGGCGTTCGACATGACGTCCCACCCACCCCGCCCGAGCTTCGAAGCGCTGCAGCGGCGCATGCACGTCACCGCGGAGTCGTCGGTGCGCCGGCTGGCGAAGGCGCTGCCGGTGACGTACATGATCTTCGACCTGCTGTGGCTGGACGGCCACTCGCTGATGCCGCGCACCTACGCCGAGCGCCGCGAGCTGCTCACGGCGCTCGGGCTCGACGGTGAGCGCTGGCAGGCGCCGACGCATGTGGTCGGCAACGGCGCGCAGGTGCTCGCCGTCAGCGCCGAGCAGGGACTGGAGGGCGTGATCGCCAAGCGCCTGGACTGTCCCTACGAGCCCGGGCGGCGGTCCAACGGCTGGGTGAAGATCAAGAACGTCCAGCGCGAGGAGCTGCTGATCTGCGGGTGGCTGCCGGGGGAGGGCAAGCGCCGGGCGCGGATCGGCGCGCTGCTGGTGGGCATGCGCGAGCCCGACGGCACGCTGCGCTACGCGGGGCGCGTGGGCACGGGCTTCACCGAGGCCGAGCTCGACCGGCTGCAGGCGCTGCTGGCGCCGCTGGAAATCGAGCAGTCGCCGTTCGACGCCGGGGGGGACGGACCGGAGCCGCCCAAGGAGGCGATCTTCGTCGAGCCGCGCCACCACGCATCGGTGGAGTTCCTCGAGTGGACGCGCGAAGGCGTCCTGCGCGCGCCGTCGTACAAGGGACTCGTGGACGTGTTCGTGATCCGCGACGAGACGGCGAAGGCCGCCAAGGTCGACGTCGAGGGCAGGGAGATCCGCCTCGCCAACCCGCGCAAGGTCCTGTATCCGAAGACCGGGTTCACGAAGCGCGACCTCGTCGAGTACTACGGCGCGATCGGGCCGGTGCTGCTGCCGCATCTGCGCGATCGGCCGCTGACCCTCAAGCGCTATCCCAACGGAGTGGAGGAGCAGTTCTTCTACGAGAAGAACGCGCCCTCGCACCGGCCCGGCTGGGTCTCCGTGACACCGAAGCTCCACGACATCCACTACGTCCTCGCGCAGAACACGGCGACGCTCGTGTGGCTCGGCAACCTCGCCGACGTCGAGTTGCACACCTCGCTGGCACACGCGACCGACTACGAGCGGCCGACGATGGTCGTCTTCGACCTCGACCCCGGGCCGGGAACTCGATCGTCGAGTGCTGCGAGGTCGGCCTGCTGCTCGAGGGGATGTTCTCCCAGCTCGGCCTGAAGACCGTCGCCAAGACGTCGGGGTCGAAGGGACTGCAGGTCTACGTCCCGCTCAACGACCCGCAGGTCAGCTACGACCAGACGAAGCCGTTCGCGAAGCTCGTGGCCGAGACGCTCGAGCAGGGGCGCCCCGATCTGGTGGTGTCGCGGATGACCAAGACGCTGCGCAAGGATCGCGTGCTCGTGGACTGGTCGCAGAACGACCGCCACAAGACGACGGTCAACGTCTATTCGCCGCGCGCGAAGGATCGCCCGACGGTGTCGACGCCCGTCTCCTGGGACGAGGTCTCCGAATGCGCCGGGGCGGGCGATCCCGAGCTCCTGGTCTTCGACACTGCGCAGGTGCTCGCGCGCGTGGAGGATCAGGGCGACCTGTTCGCCGAGGCGCTGACGCTCACGCAGGAGCTTCCAGGACCTCGCTGATGTACGACTCGCGGACGTGGTCGGGCTGGCGCAGCATCCATGCTCGCTCTGCGATCTCGCCACGACCCAGCGCCCCGCGGCAGTAGCTCGCCCGCACGCTGCGCGATTGGCGCAGCATCCAGCGCTGTTCGGCGTCCGCGGCGTAGGCGGCGGCGCGCCGGGCGACGGCGTCGGGGGCAAGCAGGATGGTCCGTTCGAGCATCACGCGCAGACTGCCCTACCCAGCGAGCGGGTAGAGGCGACACATGGCACGCAAGCAATCAGACGACCTCTTCGACGTGTTGCGCGCGCGCGGCCTGCGCAAGCGCGTCGCCAGGACCCTCGGAGAGCTCGACGGCGGCGGGCGCAAGGCCGGCAGCCGCGGGGAGAAGCTCGCCCGCAAGGCAGCCGCGGACCTGAACTCGGCCGCCGAGGACATCCGCAAGCGCGTCCTGGGCGACTCCGACCGCACCGCGGCCGGCCGCAAGGCCGCCGCGACACGCAAGCGCAACGCCGCGAAGCGCAGCGCCGCTGCGAAGAAGGGCGCTCGCACCCGGGGAAGGCCAAGCGCTGAGGACGCCTGCCCTCGCGACCGGCCTCGCCTGATGCGCAGCGTCCGAGTCATGTTCGTGATCTACCTCGTCCTGATCGCGGCCGGTCTCGCCTACGCGATCACGCTCGGCATCGAGGGGCACTGACGATGCCCCGCTGGCTGAAGGACAACGGCCTCAGCATCGGGTTCGGCCTGATCTTCCTCGGCTCGCTGGTGGGGCAGGCGATCTCGGGCCATGACTCCGTCAACCACGACGCGCACCTGCACCACAGCGCCGCGATCAGCCTGGGCCACTACGTCACGTCGGCCGTCTTCTGGGCCGACGTGATGGAGAACTGGCAGTC
Source organism: uncultured Actinomycetes bacterium (assembly GCA_963794105.1). GTDB lineage: Bacteria > Actinomycetota > Thermoleophilia > Solirubrobacterales > Solirubrobacteraceae > AC-49. The sequence continues at coordinate 17,247 of CAWCEB010000020.1, forward strand.
GGAGTACCTGCAGTTCACGCTCTACATCCTCGCGACCGTGTGGCTGCTGCAGAAGGGCTCCAACGAGTCCAAGCGGCTCGGACCCGCGGGGCGCGAGACCGACGAGGAGCAGCTGCTCGGCGAGCACGCGAAGCGCAACTCGCCCGCGTGGGCGCGCGCCGGCGGGCTGGCGGACGGGGATCTACTCGAACTCGCTGGTTCTCGTCATGGGCTCGATCTGGCTCGCCTCCTGGCTCGCCCAGTCGATCGCCGGCCGCGTCAGCTACAACGCCGACCAAGTCGATCACCACGCGGCGACCGGTGTCGCTGGCCGCCTACATCGACGACGTCGGACTTCTCGAACCGCACGTTGCAGAACTGGCAGTCCGAGTTCCTCGCGGTCGGCTCGATGGCGATCCTGTCGGTCTACCTGCGCCAGCGTGGTTCACCGGAGTCCAAGCCGGTCGGCGCGCCGCACTCCGCCACCGGCATCGAGGGCTGAGCCCGCTCGAGGGTTCCTGGTTGACTGGGGTCCGTGCCCCAGCTCACGGTCGTCCTGCCGGTGCGCGACGGCGCGCAGTTCCTCGATGCTGCGATCGAGAGCGTTGTCGCGGGCGCATTCACGGACCTCGAGCTGATCGCGGTCGACGACGGCTCGGTCGATGCGACGCCGGCGATCCTGGACCGCTGGGCGAGGCGCGACGCCCGGATCTCCGTCGTCACGCTCGACCGGCCACACGGCGCGGCATCCGCGCGCAACCGCGGCCTGGAGGCCGCGCGAGGGGAGTTCGTCGTGCCGTTCGATCACGACGATCTCTTCGTGCCCGCCCGCGTGCGCCCGCAGATCGAGGCGCTGCGCGCCGATCCCGATGCCGTCCTGGTCGCCGGCGGCGCCGACGTCGTCGACGCGCGCGGCCGGCGGTTGTTCACCCGGTCGCTTCCGGCATCGCCCGACGTGATCGCGCACGTGCTGGTCTTCGGCAACCCGATCAGTCACGGCACCGTCATGGTGCGGCGCGACGCTCTGCGCGCCGCCGGGGGATATGACGAGGCGCTGCTCGCCTCCGACGACTACGACCTCTGGCTGCGCCTGGCGCAGCACGGGCGGATCCTCGCGATCCCGATGGTCTGTCTTCGCTACCGCCAGCACGACGCCCAGATGACCGCACGTAGCCGCGTGCCTCAGCGCGCGGAGTCGTTTGAGAACACGCGGCGGGCGCTCGTCGCGGCCCTCGGTCGCGAGCCCGTGCCGGGCGAGTCCCATGCCGTCGCGACGGTGTGGCGCGAGACCGGCGAGCTGTGCGATCTCGACGCTGCCGATCGCGTGTTCCGCGAGGCACTGGGACGTTCGCCACATGCCGGCGACCCGGAGTTCCGGCGCAATATCGAGACGCTGACCGCCGAGCGGTGGACCGCGCAGGCTTCGCGCCTTGCGCTCGCCGGCCACCCCGTCGCGGCACTGAGCTGCATGCGCCGGGCCCGGCGCTGGCACCCACGCGGGGCCGTCGGCGCAGCCTCGCTGGCGGCCCACCGCATCGCCTGGCTCGGCGCCGTCGGCTACCGCACACGGATACGCGCCCGGCAGGATTCGAACCTGCGGCCTTCCGCTCCGGAGGCGGACGCTCTATCCACTGAGCTACGGGCGCGAGGCGACGAAGCGTAGCGTCCGACGCGAGCGAACACATGTTCGTCTGATCCCCTCGATAGCGCAACAACCAGCGCGGCGTCCGCTATCCCGGCGACCACGCGATCGAGTCTTGGGCGCGGTCGCTCGCTCGCGCCGGCGTGGAGGGAAGTACCCTCGCGCGACCATGGATCTGTCGGTGTTCTTCGCCGGGACGGCGGGAAGCGTCCCGACCGCGCGACGCGGGCTGCCGGCCGTGCTCGTGCGGCGCGGAGGCGAGCGGTGGCTGTTCGACTGTGGCGAGGGGACGCAGCGGCAGCTGATCCGGACGGTCGGGCTGCCCGACGTCGAGTGCGTGTTCCTCACGCACCTGCACGCCGACCACTGGCTCGGCCTGCCCGGGATGCTGAAGTCCTTCGAGCTGCGTGAGCGCGAGGCGCAGCTCGACATCTACGGGCCGTCCGGCACGCAGCAGATGCTCGACTCGATGCGGCGCGTGATCGGGCGCACCCGGTACTCGATCAGGCTGACCGAGCTGAGCGGCGGCGGCGAGGTCCGGCGCGACGACTGCACGATCACGGCGCTCGAGGTCCGCCACCGCGGGCCGGCGCTGGGCTACGCGATCGTCGAGGACGTGCGGCCCGGCAGGCTCGACGCTGAGCTCGCCCAGCAGCTGGGCGTTCCGTTCGGCCCGGATCTCGGGCGGCTGCAGCGCGGCGAGACCGTGAACGGCGTCTCGCCCGAGCAGGTCATGGGGCCGCCGCGGGCCGGCCGCAAGATCGTGCTGTCGGGCGACACGGGGCCGTGCGACATCGTCAGGCTCGCGGCTCACGAGGCCGACCTCCTGATCCACGAGGCGACGTTCCTCGACGAGGAGGCCGAGCGTGCTCAGCAGACCGGCCACTCGACCGCGCGTCAGGCGGCCGAGCTCGCCCGCGACGCTGCGGTGCGGATGCTCGCGCTCACGCACGTCTCCACGCGCTACGCCGGCTTCGAGGTCCGCGACGAGGCGCGCGCCGTCTTCGAGCGCACGGAGCTGCCCAGGGATTTCGACACGATCGAGATCCCCTTCGCGGAGCGAGGGGAGCCCGAATTGCAGCGCTGGGATCCGGAGCGCGCCGCGAGCGCACCACCGACGGTGAAAGACTGACCGCCATGCGCGTCGGAGTGCTCACGGGAGGGGGCGACTGCCCCGGGTTGAACGCGGTGATCCGCGGCGTCGTGCGTCGCGGGTCGATGCCCACCACTTCGAGCTCTACGGCTTCAGCTACGGCTGGGCCGGCGTCCTTGCCGGCGACGGCCGCGAGCTCACCAACGAGGCGACGAAGGGGATCCTGCCGCGCGGCGGGACGATCCTCGGCACGTCGCGGACGAACCCCTACGCCGACCCCGACGGCGAGGAGCGCGTCAAGGCCTCGCTCGACAGGCTCGGCATCGACGCGCTGGTCCCGATCGGTGGCGAGGACACGCTCGGCGTCGCGCGCCGGCTGAGCGCGGCGGGCGTCCCGGTGATCGGCGTCCCCAAGACGATCGACAACGACCTCGCGGGAACCGACTACACCTTCGGCTTCCAGACGGCGGTGCAGATCGCCACCGACGCGATCGACCGCCTCCACACGACCGCCGAGTCGCACAACCGCGTGCTCGTCTGCGAGGTCATGGGCCGTCATGCCGGCTGGATCGCGGTGCACGCCGGGCTGGCCGGCGGCGCCGACGCGATCCTCGTGCCCGAGCGGCCGTTCGACCTCGACAAGGTCTGCGCGCACCTGCGCCGCCGCCACGATCGCGGGCGGACGTTCTCGATCGTCGTGGTGTCGGAGGGGGCGGTCCCGATGGACGGGCGGCGACGCGTGGTCGGGCCACGAGGACACCGACGCGTTCGGCCACGCTCGCCTCGGCGGCGTCGGCCTGGCGCTCGAGAAGGAGATCGAGGCCCGCACCGGGTTCGAGACGCGCACGACGATCCTGGGCCACACGCAGCGCGGTGGCACGCCGACTGCCTACGACCGCGTCCTCGCCACCCGGTTCGGCGTCAAGGCGGCTGACGCCGTGGCCGCAGGGGAGTCGGGGAAGATGGTCGCGCTGCGGGGCACGGCGATCCAGTTGGTCGACATCGACGAGGCCCTCGCGGAGCCCAAGCTCGCTGGACCCCGACCTGTACGAGACGGCCGAGGTCTTCTTCGGTTAACGACAACGGGCGCGCCCGGAGGACGCGCCCGCGTGTCGGTTCCGACGTGGAGCCAGTTAAGACGTCGGAGCGACCGGTGCCGGTGCGGGCTTGGCCTTCTTGAAGTCGACCTTCTTGAGGGTGACGGTCGGGGTGAACCCCGTCTGGTCGCACTTCTTGCCGAGCTTGGTGACCTTGCCGTGGAGGCCCACGCGGTCGCCGGCGGCCGGCGTGTCAGCCGTGCCGTTGTGGTCGGCGTCGTACCAGCGCACCTTGATGTTCGTGACGTCGAACGAGCTGGTGGTCACCTTGTGGTTGGCCTTCTTGATGGTGACCGTGACGTTGCCACTCCAGCGATCGTCGCTCTTGGTCGCGGTGGTGTCGCCCTGGCTTTGCGTCAGGGTCTGCGACACGAGCGTGCCCTTGGCGTTGTAGCCCACCGAATGAACCTTGCACTTGGCGGGCTTCGGCGGATGGGCGGGCTTGTCGGCCGGCTTGGCGGCAAGCGCCGGCGCAACGGCCAGCGCCGCACCAGCGGCAGCGGTGATCAGGATCTTGTGCATGTCCCTCCAACACGCCCAAACGGCGAAAGTTGGGGTGTGTCCAGGTTCCGTGGACACGCGTTGCTAGGGTGCTCGCGTCGGTTCCTTTAACCAGGTCCTGTGAGGCCAGGAAGGTTCACGTGTCAGATGAAAAGGTCGTCCTCGACAGGGACGACATGCGCCGTACGCTCGTGCGAATCGCGCACGAGATCGTCGAGAACAACGATCCGGACCAAGTCGCCCTGGTGGGGATCCACCGCCGTGGCGCGGTCCTCGCCCAGCGCCTGAAGCGCCTGCTGGGCGACCTGCTCGAGCACGATGTCCCGCTCGGGGAGCTGGACATCTCCTTCTACCGCGACGACGTCGGCTCGCGGCCCCGAGGCGCCGATCGTGCACTCCAGCCGGCTGGACTTCGACGTCGACGGCCGGACGGTCGTCATCGTGGACGACGTGCTCTACACGGGTCGCACCGTCCGCGCCGCGATCGAGGCCTTGTTCGACTACGGACGCCCGGCGAAGGTGCAGCTGGCCGTCCTGGCCGATCGCGGCCATCGCGAGCTGCCGATCCGCCCGGACTACGTCGGCAAGAACCTGCCGACCGCGCGCAGCGAGCGCGTGAACGTCAACGTCGAGGAGCTCGACGAGGTCGACGAGGTCACGATCACCGAGCTGAGCGAGGTGACCGTCTGATGCGCCATCTGCTGAGCGTCGAGGACCTCGACCGCGAGACGATCGAGCGCATCTGCGACCGCGCCGCGTCGTTCGCCGAGGTCGCCGACCGCGAGATCAAGAAGGTCCCCGCGCTGCGCGGCCGGACCGTCGCTGAACCTCTTCTACGAAGCCTCGACACGCACGCGCTCGAGCTTCGAGCTGGCGGCCAAGCGCCTGAGCGCGGACGTCGTCAACTTCTCGGCGAGCGGGTCGAGCGTGGAGAAGGGCGAGTCGCTAAGGACACGGTCCTGACCCTGGCCGCCCACAAGCCCGACGCGATCGTGATCCGCACGCCGTGGGCGGGCGCTGCCGCGATGGTGGCCGGCTGGACGGGCGCGGCGATCGTCAACGCCGGCGACGGAAAGCACGAGCACCCGACCCAGGCGCTGCTCGACGTGCACACCCTCCGCACGCGCCTGGGCACGCTCGACGACCTGAACATCTGGATCGTCGGCGACGTGCTCCACAGTCGGGTCGCGCGCTCGAACATCCAGGCGTTCCAGAAGATGGGCGCGCACGTGACGGTCGCGGGCCCGCCGACGCTGATCCCACGCGGCATCGAGGCGATGGGGTGCGAGGTGCGCCACACGCTCGACCAGCTCGGCTCCGCGGACGTCGTCTACGCGCTGCGGATGCAGCACGAGCGCATGAGCCAGAGCCTGGGTGCCGTCGCTGCGCGAGTACGCCGCCGAGTACCAGGTCAACGGCCGCCGCCTCGGGCCGCGTCAGATCCTCATGCACCCCGGCCCCGTCAATCGCGGGGTCGAGCTGAGCGGCGAGGTGGTCGATTCGCCGCAGGCGGTGATCCTCGACCAGGTCGAGGCC
>CAWCEB010000021.1:0-4435 GCA_963794105.1 uncultured Actinomycetes bacterium
CACCGTCGATGCTCCCGTCGTGACCGATCCGGCTGTCCTCGACGGTCCCGCCGACTGGGTGCTGCTCGCGGTCAAGGCGCACCAGACGGCCGGCGCGGCCGGCTGGCTGTCGGCGCTGTGCGGGCCGCGGAGCACGGTTGCGGTGCTCCAGAACGGCATCGACCACGTCGAGCGCGTCGGCCCGCTGGTCGGCGACGCCCACGTCCTGCCGGTGGTCAACTGGTGCCCGGTCGAGCCGGTGGCACCCGGTCGCGTGCGCCAGCGCGACGCCCTGCGCCTCGCGGTCCCGGCCGGCCAGGCGGGGGAGGGGCTCGCGACGCTGCTCGGCCGCTTTGCCGACGTGACCGTCGGCGGTGCCTTCGAGCGCGAGGCGTGGCGCAAGCTGTGCGCCAACGCAGTGTCGGGCGTGATGGCGCTCGCCGGCCGGCCGGCGGAGGTCTTCGCGCTCGACGACGTGCGCGAGGTCGCCCGCGCGCTCGCGTACGAGTGCGCCGCCGTGGCCCGCGCCGAGGGCGTCGAGCTCACCGATCGTGACGCCGACGACGTGATCGCGTGGCTCGAGGCGCTGCCGGAGGACGCCGGCTCCTCGATCCTCACCGACCGTCTCGCCGGGCGCGCGCTCGAATGGGAGGCGCGCAACGGCGTGATCGGCCGCCTGGGCCGTCGCCACGGCGTGGCGACCCCGGTGTCCGACACGGTCTCGGCGCTCCTGCACGCGGCGAGCGACAGCGCGTAGACCGCGTCGTCCGCCCCGTGTGCGAACATACGTTCGTGCGTTGGGACAACCTCACGATCGAAGCCCAGGAGGGCACGGCGCTCCCCGGCTACCGCGAGCCGGCGACCGTGCGCCACTTCGACGCGCCGGAGGCGTTGGACACCCGTTTCTACGAGGTGCGAGCCAAATCCGCGCTCAACCGCGTGCCCGAGCGCTCGCGCATGCCCTTCCGTTGGACGATCAACCCCTATAGGGGATGCAGCCATGCCTGCCTCTATTGCAGCTGGGGCGAGACGCCGATTCTCATGGCGGATGGGCGGACACGGTTGCTCGCACACCTGTCACCCGGTGACCTCATTGTGGGCACCGAAGTGCGCGGGCGATATCGCCGCTACGTCACGACGGAGGTATTCGCGCACTGGTCGACGATCCAGCCCGGATATCGCGTCACGCTCGAGGACGGCACCGAGCTCATCGCAAGCGGCGATCATCGCTTCCTGACGAATCGTGGATGGAAGTTCGTCACGGGCGCATACGGCGGCCCCGGGCAGCGTCCGCACCTGACGACGAACAATGAGCTGCTCGGGACTGGTCGCTTCGCCGCCGGCCCTGAGGAGTCGAGCGACTACAAGCGCGGCTATCTATGCGGGATCGTGCGCGGCGACGGGCATATCGGCTCGTCTGCGTACAAGCGTGCCGACGGTACGGAAGGGGGGCGGCGCACCGGTTCCGTCTTGCGCTTGCCGACTTCGAAGCGTTGCGGCGCGCCACCGATATCTCCTCGATGGTCGGGTCTACACGGAGGCATCGATCTTCTCCGTCGGTGGCGGTGGGCGCAGGGCCATGCTGGCGATCTCTGCACAGGCCGAGAGACGGGTCGCCCGCCTCGAGGAGATGATCCGCTGGCCGCTGTCGCCCAACGACGACTGGCGCAAGGGCTTCCTGGCGGGCATCTTCGATGCCGAGGGCTCCTGCGGGCGAGAGGCGTTGCGGATCTCGAACAAGGACAGGCTCATCCTGGACTGGACAACCTCGTGCCTCCGCCATTTCCGGTTCGATTGCGGCGAGGAACCGCCCAGGCCAAACGGCGTCACATGCATTCGGATCCGCGGCGGCCTCCGCGAACGTCTGCGCTTCTTCCACCTGACCGACCCAGCGATCACCCGCAAGCGCACGGTCCAGGGGATGGCGCTGAAGTCCGATGCCAAGACGCGCGTGATGAGCGTTGAGCCGCTTGGCATGGCGATGCGCCTGTACGACATCACCACCGGCACCGGCGACTTCATCGCCAACGGCGTGGTCAGCCACAACTGCTTCGCCCGACCAACCCACACGTACCTGGACTTCAACGCCGGTCGCGACTTCGAGAAGGAGATCGTCGTCAAGGTCAACGTTCCCGAGGTGCTGCGCGTCGAGCTGGCGCGGCCGTCGTGGAAGGGCGAGCACGTCGCGATGGGGACCAACACCGACCCGTACCAGTGGGTCGAGGGGCGCTACAAGCTCATGCGCGGGATCTGGGAGGCGTTTCGCGACGCGGCCAACCCGTGCTCGGTGCTCACGAAGTCGCCGCTGCTGCTGCGCGACCTCGACCTGATGAAGGAGATCGCCGCCGTCGCCGACATCAGCGCGAACCTGTCGGTGCCGACGATCGACGAGAAGGCGTGGCGCGCGAGCGAGCCGCACACGCCCAACCCGCGGGCGCGGTTGGAGGCCGTCGGCGAGCTCAACCGGGCGGGCATCCCGACCGGCGTCCTGGTCGCGCCGCTGATGCCCGGCATCAACGACGACCCCGCCCAGGTGGAGGAGATCCTGCAGGCGGCGGCCGATGCCGGAGCGACGGGCGTCAGCGGCATCGGGCTGCACCTCCGGGGCGAGGTGCGCGGCATCTTCATGGAGTGGCTGCGGTCCTACCGGCCGGACCTCGTCGAGCGCTACGAGGAGCTCTATGCACGCGGCGCGTACCTGCCGCGCGTAGAGCAGGAGCGGATCGGCGGGCTCATCCGACGGGCGCGGACGGTGACGCGGGCGCCGCGGTTCGGCGCCTTCCGGCGAGAGCCCGGTCGGGACTACGAGCCGATGTCCACGCCGGATTCCGGAGCCGAGCGGCCACCGCGGCCGCCGGAGCCGGAGCAGACCAAGCTCTTCTGACCGGCGGGTGGCGCGTGGGCGCTCTGTGACCACCGTCACAGCGTGGTCGCGATACCGACCGGGCAGGGTGGTGTTGTCCTTGTACGTAAGCGTTCATCACAACCTCGCCCACCACGCATGAAGAACCTCTTCGACACCCAAAGCCAGTCCTGGCGTGAAGCCGGCCTCGCGCGGCAGCTGAGCGTGCGCGCCGTCAAGCGCGCGCGCATCCAGGCCATCGTCATGGTCCCGGTCCTCATCGGGATCCTGGTCGTCTACGGCTATCGCGACCGCCTGTTCGGGTCCGCGTACGAGACGCCGGTGCAGATCGCGACGACGGTCGTGCTCATCGTCCTGGGCTGGCAGATCGCGCGCGACGTCGGGCGCGCGCTCGGGCCGACGCTGTTCCGGCGCCTGGACCCGGGCACGGCCGGCACGGTCGGCTTCCTCATCCGCCTGGCCTTCGTCGGGCTCGCCATCATCGTGGCGCTGCGGGTGGCCGGGCTCGATCCGCGCACGCTGGCGGTCGGCGGCGCGTTCACCGCCGTCATCGTCGGTCTCGCGGCGCAGCAGACGCTCGGCAACCTCATCGCCGGCACAGTGCTGCTCAGTGCGCGGCCGTTTCGCGTCGGCGAGCGCGTGCGCCTGCAGGGCGGCGGGATCGCTGGGCAGATCGAGGGCATCGTCAGCTCGCTGGGCCTGCTCTACACGACCTTCGCGCAGGGCGACGACCACGTGATGGTGCCCAACTCGGTCGTGCTCAACGTGGCCATCGTCCCGCTGCGCGAGCCCGACGGCGTCGACCTCCGTGCGCGCCTGCCGGCCGACGTCACCCCGCTCGAGGTCCAGCAACTGCTCGACTCCGCGATCGAGACGCCGGTACGCAGCCAGCCGCGGATCACGCTCGAGGAGCTCGACGGCGACGAGGTCGTCGTGCGCATCTCGGCGACGCCCGAGCGGCCGTCCGACGGTCCGCGGCTTGCGAGCGAGGTGCTCGAGGCCGTGGCGACGCAGACCGGGCGCGCCGCGTAGCCACGAGCGAGGTGCTCGAGGCCGTGGCGACGCAGACCGGGCGCGCCGCGTAGCTACGAGCGAGGTGCTCGAGGCCGTGGCGACGCAGACCGGGCGCGCCGCGTAGCTACGAGCGAGGTGCTGGAGGCCGTGGCGACGCAGACCGGGCGCGCCGCGTAGAGTCCGGGCGGCCGGGCGGCGCCGCGCCGGCGCCGGCGTAGCGGCCGGGTGGCGCTGCGGAGTAGGCCCGGCCCACGGCCGTGCGCGCTCCGACGCCCTGGTTGACAGGGAACCTGAGAGCGGGATAGGACATGCGGCGCAAAGCGATCGCGGTCGCGCGCGACCGCAGCGCGCGCGTCCGCTGCGCGCCCGACCGTCCCGCGCGCGATCCGCTCAGCGCGATCGCAACCCTCACAGGAGGCATGCCATGAAGCTCCTCGGTCGCTCCCAGCTCGTCGCCTGCGCGGCGGTCACGATCATGGCGGTGGGCGTCGGCGCCGCGCTGGCCAACACGCAGCACCGCCAGCCGCCCCACGACGGTGCCGACCACGGGTTCAAGCACGAGTGCTCGCCGGCGCAGGT
>CAWCEB010000022.1:0-3120 GCA_963794105.1 uncultured Actinomycetes bacterium
GTCATATTGCTACGAGCTGCGGAAGGCGCGGTCGATCCGCCGCATGCCACGGTCCTCGACCCAACTCTCGCGCGTAGCGGTACGCGCGCGCCTGGCCGTCGGTCTGCCAAAGCCACGCGCGCGCCAGTCTGCGCAGCGCCCCGCACGCCGGCCCCGTGACCGACGTGGGGCGAATGCGGGTCGGCTTCGCGGTCGGTGTGCGCATGATGTTCGCGGTGATCGGCGACCCATTCATCACCGGGCCCTGAACCGCCATCGAGCCGAGCATCGCGAATGCGTATCGCGTCGCCCCATCGGCATGTAATGCGCGGTGGGTGAGCATCCGGTGATAAGCCGACTGTGACGCCCAGCCCACACCCCACGTACATGACGCCGGCCACCACGAGATCGGACGGCCCGACCAGCCTGCCCCACAGCAACGGGACCGCCGCGACCACGACCACGACCACGACCACGACCACGACCACGACCACGAAAGGAAGTACGACGGCGGCTGATATTGACGTGACGCTGAAGGCGAGTCATGAACGACAACCGACCCACGACCGCCACACGACGACCGCCCCGGCCCGCGGTCCAGGAAACCGAACGCCGGACCCGCCCGTAAGGCGCTGACGGCGACCGGCCGCTCGTCAGCCCTTGCCCCCGTCTGTCTTCGCCGCGACCCGCGCCGGCGGCCGGCGCCGCCGCTTCGTGGGTGACGGCGTCGGCGATGCCGCCGCGGCTGCGGCCGCGAGCGCATCGATGTCGGCGATGATGTCGTCGAGCACGGCGTCGACGTCCGGAACGAGATCCGCGCAGGCGACCAAGCCCCAGTCCAGGCGGTCGAGGTAGCTCTGGACGGTGATGTTGAGGCCCTGCCCGTCGATGATGGTCGAGAGCGGGTAGTAGTGCTCGAGCCGCGCACCGGCGGCGTAGAGCGGCTCGCGCGGGCCGGGCACGTTGGAGATCACGAGGTTGCCCGGGGTCAGCCGCGACCCGAGACGCAGCCGGGCACTCAGCCGCATCGCCCGCGCGAACACGGCCGGTGGCGGGAACTCGGCGAAGTCGGTGAGCCGCTCGGCCGGCAGCGCCTGGTGGATCTCCTTGCTGCTGGCCATGGAGTCGTGCACCCGCCGGACGCGCTGGACGGGATCTGGCTCGTCGGTCGGCAGGTCGGCCAGCAGCATCGACACCCGGTTCGTCCAGCGATCCGTCTCGTCGCCGGTCCGGATCGAGACGGGGATCAGCGCCACCAGCGGGTCCTCCGGCAGCGCGCCGCGGCGGTCGAGCCAGGTCCGAAGGCCGCCGGCGCACGCGGCGAGGACCACGTCGTTCACGGTGGCGTCGAGGCCCGACTTGATCGCCTTGACATCGCTCAGCGAGGTCGACCGGATCGCAAGCTTGCGGTGGGGCGTGATCGGCCCGTTGAACGGGGTTCCCGGGGGGCGGATGCTCGGCAGCGCGGGCGCCTGATCGGGTTCCTCGGGACGCTTGCGCCCGAGGTTCAGCACGGTGCCGAGTGGTCCGCGCAGGCTGCGGCGGACCTGGTTCGCGGTCCCGACCAGCGTCGGGTTGCGCGTCGCCCGGCCGATCTCCCTGGCCGTCCAGGCCGTGAGCAGGATGCCGCGCCCGGTTTGCGCGCGAGTCCGAGCGCCCCTCGGGCGAGCATCTGGAGGTCGCTCGGGGGCGCCTCGGGCGTCCACCGCTCGGTCTCGGGCTCCACGTCGCCGCCCTCCGCGTCGTCGTCGAACATGATCGTCATCAGCTCGACTCCGGAGGCTCCGTCGACCGTCGCGTGATGGACGATCGTCAGCACCGCGAACCGCTCGTCGGCCAGCCCCTCGATGACGTACGACAGCCACAGCGGCCTGCGCCGGTCCAGCGGCCGGGAGATGAGGCGGCCGACGAGCGCCGCGAGCTGCTCGTCGCTCCCGGGCGGCGGGATCGCCGAATGACGGACGTGGAAGTCGATGTCGAAGTCGGGGTCCGCGATCCAGTACGGATGGTCCAAGCCCAGCGGGACCTCGGCCAGGCGCCGGCGCAGCGGCTCGAGAAGGTGCAGCCGCCGCTCGAGCTGCCCGCGCCACGCCTCGTAGGGCTGATACCCAGGGGTGTCGGGACGGGAGAAGATCGACAGGCCCGAGACGTGACCGAACTGCGCGGACGTCTCGAGATGGAGGAACGTGGAGTCCAGCCCGGAAAGTTGCTTCATCGACCCCTCGGCCTCGTCGGATGGCGGCGGACGAAGTGTGTCAGTCTCAGGCAGCGCCCGCCAGGGCTCGGGCGCCGGCACGGCGCGGTATCCGGTGAGTCACGGACGACGAGACGAGGCGACGAAGTGCGCGGAGCAGTTCCCAGACAGCTGACACCTCCCGATGAGGCGCCGCCGTGGGTCGGCGCCTCGGCGGTCGCGATGCTCTTCGCCGCACAGCGGCCGTGGCTCGAGGCTGCCGCGCTGATGCGCCACCCCGTGTGGCAGGGCGAGGGCGTCGGGGACGGCCGCGGCCTTCCCGTGATGCTCGTCCCGGGATTTCTGGCCGGGGACCCGTCGCTCTCGCTGCTCAAGCGATGGCTGCGCGCCAGGAACTACTGGACATGCACGTCGCGGATCAGCCTCAACGTCGACTGCACCCGCCTCGCGGTCGAACGCCTGGAGCGCCGTCTGATCGAGTTCACCGACCGGATCGGGCGGCCCACGGCGATCGTCGGGCAGAGTCGCGGCGGCATCTTCGCCAAGCTCATGGCGATCCGCCAGCCCGAGCGGGTGTGCGGCATCGTCACGCTCGGGAGCCCGAACGTCGACCACTCGCCGATCAACCCACTCGTCGCGCGGCAGCTCCGGCTCGTCGCCGCGCTCGGCAGCGGCGGGGTGCCGGGCGTGCTCCGCAACGACTGCGTCGAGGGCGAGTGCGCCGAGGAGCTCGCCGAGTGGCTGGCCGAGCCGTTCCCGACGCAGGTCCCGTACGTCTCGGTCTACTCACGCCGTGACTGGGTGGTCGACTGGCGCGCGTGCGTCGACCCGGACGCCGACAACGTCGAGGTGGACTCGAGCCACATGGGCATGAGCGTCCATGCGCAGGTCTACGAGCTGCTCGGTGAGCGGCTGGCCGCGCTGGCCGCGTCGGCGCCGTCGGACCT
>CAWCEB010000023.1:0-7684 GCA_963794105.1 uncultured Actinomycetes bacterium
GGTGTCGGGCTAGAGCACCGGCGACGGCTCGCCGTTGACGTCGCCCCAGGCGTCACGGGCGTCGCCCGACTCGACCTGGGCGCGCTCGCCCGCGCGCAGCGGCAGGTCGGTGACCCAGCGGTCGCCGGCGCGGTGCGCCACCGCCGATCGCCGGTGGCCGCCCGGGTTCGTGTAGGTCACGGTCACCGACGACCCTGCGGTCGCGTCCATCCACGGGCGGAACGAGCAGGTCGTGCAGTACCACTCGTAGCGCGACGCGTCGCTGGGCGCCGCTGGGTCGCGCACGAAGCTGCGATCCAGCTTCACGAACCGCGCGCGGTCGGCGTGGGTGTAGGTGTCTGGGAAGTCGATCGGGCCGGCGTCGTGGCGCGGGCCGAGCGCCAGCGAGACGGTGCCGTGGGGCTCGCGGCGCAGGTCTGACACCGTGATGCCCGACCACGGCGAGACCGTGAACGGCTTGGAGTCGAGCTGGTAGCCACGCGCCTTCCCGCCACGGCGGATCAGGCCGTGGACGTGGAAGCGATACGTGCCGGCCGGCGTGGCGCGCGGCCCGCCGAGGTCGTAGTTGGACACGAACGCCTCGAAGTGCGCCGTCCACTTCCATGCGTGCTTGCCCGTGGCGAACGCCGGGAGCTCGCTCGCCTTCGGCAGCGCGAGCGTCACCGGCACCTCTCCGCTGTCGTCGGCGAACAGCTCCCAGTGGCCGTCGACCAGCCGCTGCACCTCGGCGCGCGGGTTGTCGGTGTAGTTGGAGCCGCCGCGCCAGTGGAACGAGGTCGCGTCGAAGCGCTCGATGGAGCGCGGCGGGCCGAGCTGGAGTGCCGGCCCCGCGTCGTCGGGCAGCGCCGCCTCGTAGGCCTTGGTGACCGTCGAAGCCAGCGCGCCGAGGCCGGTGACACGCGCGTCCTGGTGGGTCTGGTCGGCGGCGGTCTTCGCCATCAGTGCCGGGCTGTCGGCATCCGGGCCGGCCAGCGGCTGGCCGCCGTTCAGCTCTCGGCCGAGGCTCACCAGCCGCGTCGCCATGTAGTCGCTGGAATGCGGGCCCCAGCCGGTCAGCGCCTTGCGGTAATGGTCGCCGCGCTGGTACTCGCGATAGGTCGCGATGTAGCCGTTGTAGTCGTTGGCCATCGAGATCGGCACGGTCAGCGCGTAGCCGAGCGAGGCGGACTGCGCGTCGTCGTCGCAGGTGTAGTTGCCCTTGATCGCGTTGACGTCGAGCGGCTCGGACTCCGCGTACGGCGCCCACGCGGCGCTGTTCCAGCCATTCGCGCAGTTGCGCACCTGTGCGCGCATGCGCGTGAAGTTCGCGTCCGCGATCACGAGCCGCGAGTCGCGCAACGAAGCGCTGCCCGCGGCGTCGCCGCACGTGTTCGTGAACGCGTCGCCCTTGAGCAGGCATTCCGTCTTCGGGTTGGGGCACGACCACGTTCCGTCGCCGACCGCGTAGCACGGGGTCGTCTGCGCGGTCTCGGGGTGCGGGCAGGACCAGGCGGAGCCGTCGAACGGAGGTCGCTGGAAGCACTCGGTGCCGGTGTCGTCGAGCCCGCGGTAGCTCGCGTAGTCGAAGCCCGCCCACTCGTCGCCCGCGACGCGGTCGGTGCGCGACTTGATGTTCTGCGCCTGGTCGGCCCACTGCTCGCACGAGCAGACGGTGAACAGGATGTCGCCGATCCGGAACGCCTGCAGGTGGACGCTCAGGTCCTCCTCCAGGCCGGTGTAGGCCAGCGCCCCGTAGTTGTCGGGCACCGGGATGCCCAGCGCCTTCAGCTGGTCGGGGGAGACGCCCGGGTCCAGCGAGGTCGGCACCGGCGGCTCGACGCCGACCTGGTCGAACGCGCTGCTCGGCCCGGCGCAGTCGGGCAGCCCGACGATCGGCAGCTGCGGGTTGCCCGCCAGGGCGGTCTGTGTCCGGCAGTTGGACACTGCGGGGTAGGGGTGGGTGAGCGGACCAGGGAACCACGCGTTGGCGAAGGCGACCTTTCCGTCGCCGAACCAGCTCACGGCCCCCCGTCCCGCCCCGATCTCGCCGAACAGCCCCTCAGCCGCGTTGGCCATCAGGCGAGCGTTGTACTCGGCCTGCCCGTACTCCTTGTGGGCGAACTCGAGCCGGTCATGGACCGAGTGGTAGGAACTGCGCTCGTCCTCGGAGTTGCCGACCGCGTTCTGCGTCCAGACCGTCACGCCACCGGTCTCGCGGTCCATGAACCGCTCGAAGGGCGCGATGAAGTCCGCCGAGATCAGGTCGTTGCCGCTCAGTCCCTCCGGGTGGATCGAGAAGTTGACGACGTTCGCAACGGGCTTGCCGGTGCGCAGCGAGTCGAAGCGCACGACGGTCATGTCGCGGTCGGTGTAGGAGTTCGGGAAGCCCGCGGGCGTGCCGTCGTCGGCCAGCGCGGGTCCGAGCGCGTTGCGGTTCGACATCGCGAAGCGCGTGCGCGCGGCACCGACGCGCACCGGCTCCAGGCGCCTGTTCGCCGCCACCACCGCGGCCGCGATGCGTTGCGCGTAGTACTCGTACGCGCGGATGTCGAAGACGTCCTGGAACGACCATGCGCCCCATGCGGTCGACGTGTAGTACGGCGAGGAGTGGTCGTGGGTGACCGACATGACCAGGTTGTGCTGGTCGATGCCGATCCCTTTCGCGGCGAGGATCGCGGCGGCTCGGCGCCACAGGAGGTCCTGCGGGATGTAGAGGTCGATCTTGCACAGCGCGAACTTCTGCGCGCCGTTGCGCACGACGATCGCGCGCGCGGTCATCCGCGACTGCACGCCGTACGAGGGCTTGTTCTTCGTCTGGTGCGCGAAGGGGTCGATCTCCTGATCGATGTCGGCGGCCGACGCCGGGTCGTCGTAGCGCGTCGTCGCGTACTGGCCGGCCGAGGCGCCGACGTGCCACGTCTCGTCCACCAGCGCCGCACCCGCTTCGATCTGACCGCCGTGCGCCGCTGCCGGCAGGGCGAGGGCGACCAGCGCCGCCAGGATCCCCACTCTCCCCATGGAGAGCGAGAACGCGTGCCGTCAGTCGAACTTGCGGTCTATCGACGGTTCAGAGCCGTGAGACCCGCACCGCAGTGCCGTAGGCGCAGATCTCGGTCCACGTGGTTCCGAGCTCCGAGGTGTCGAACCGGAACGCGATGACCGCGTTTGCGCCCTTGCCCTCCGCCTCCTCGACGAGGCGCTGCTGGGCGTGCGCGCGTCCCTCGGCCAGCATCTTCGTCATGCCCTTCAGCTCGCCGCCGACCAGCGACTTCAGCGAGGCGCCGATCTGCGAGCCGACGTTGCGCGACCGCACGGTGAGCCCGAAGACCTCGCCGTAGACCTCGTCGATCGAGTACCCGGGGAGGTCGTTCATCGTGGAGACAATCATGCGCGGAACGCTACGACGACTCGAACGTGCCGTCGATGGTGAGCAGCGTCGTGGGCTCGTGCTCGACCTGGAGCGTCGTGTGGTCCAGCCCGAAGCGCTCGCGCAGCATCCGCTCGAGCTCCGCGCGGCAGTCGTGGCAGTCGTCCTGGGAGCCGACGACCACGTGGGCGCTCAGGCTCGGGAAGCCCGACGTGACCTCCCAGACGTGCAGGTCGTGCACGGAGACGACGCCGGGCATCCCTGCCAGCGCCCGGCCGACCTCGCCGGGGTCGATGCCGGCCGGAGCCGCCTCGAGGAAGATCCGCCCGCTGTCGTGCAGCAATGACACCGAGGCGCGGAGCATCAGTGCGGCGACGATCAGGGCAGCGATCGAGTCGGCCCGGTCGAAGCCGGTGGCGAGGATCACCACGGCCGCGATCGCGGTGGCGATGAACGCGTAGAGGTCGGTCAGCAGGTGCTGGAACGCGCCCTCGACGTTCACCGACGTACGGTTCGCCCGCCCGAGCACGCGCACCGCCGCGACGTTGACCGGGATCGCGACGAGCGCCACGACCAGCACGAGCACGGCGTCGACGTCATGCGGGTGGGCCAGGCGCGAGATCGCCTCGATCACGAACACGATCGCCAGCACGCCGAGCACGGCGCCGTTGATCGCGGCGCTGAGCGGCTCGGCGCGCTTGAGGCCGTAGGTCATCGCGCCGCTCGGGGGACGCGCGGCGAGCCGCAGCGCGACGAGCCCGAGGACGAGTGCACCGGCATCGGTGAGCATGTGCCCGGCGTCGGTCAGCAGCGCGACCGAGCCGGCGATCAGGCCGGCGACGACCTCCGCCACCATCAGCCCCCCGATCAGCGCGAGCGCGACGAGCAGCGGGCCGCGATCAGCCTCCGCGGAGACCGTGTGGTGATGGTGATGGCCGTGGCCGTGCGCCATGCCCCGTGAGGGTAGTCTGACCGGCGCATGCCACTCGACGACACGCTGCGTTCCCTGCTCACCGCCCAGGGCCCGTCCGGCTACGAAACCGCTCCGTCGGCGGCCTGGCGGGCCGCAGCCGAGCGCTTTGCAAGCGACGTGTCGATCGACACGATGGGCAACCTCACGGCCCGCGTGCCGAGCGCGGAGGCCGACAGCCCGACGCTCGCGATCGTCGGCCACGTCGACGAGATCGGCCTGATCGTCACGCACATCGACGACAAGGGGCGGCTGTTCTTCATCGGGATCGGCGGCTGGGATCCGCAGGTGCTCGTCAGCCAGCGCGTCGACGTGACGACGCGCGATGGGATCGTGCCCGGGGTCGTCGGGCGCAAGGCGATCCATCTGCTCGAGGAGGACGAGCGCAAGAAGGCCGTCGAGCTGAAGGACCTGTGCATCGACATCGGCGCGCGCGACGGCGACGAGGCCAAGGCGCTCGTTCGCGTCGGCGACGTGGCCGTGATCGCGGGTGAGCCCGTCGAGCTGCCCAACGACCGTGTCGTGGCCCGTGCGATGGACAACCGCCTCGGCGCCTACATCGCGCTGGAGGCGGCGCGGCTCGTCGCCGAGGGTGAGGGTGCGGCGTGGGACGTCGTCGCCGCGGTCGCGGTGCAGGAGGAGGTCGGGCTCAACGGCGCGCGGGCGCTGGCCCACGGGCTGCGGCCCGACGTTGCGATCGTGGTCGATGTGACGCACGAGACCGACACGCTCGGGGTCGACCCCAAGCGGATCAACGTGCATACGTTCGGCTCGGGCCCCGTGATCGAGCGCGGCGCGATCCTGAACCCGAAGGTCAGCGAGCTGCTGCTCGAGACCGCCGAGGCGGAGGGGATTCCGTACACGATGATGGCCTCGGCCCGTGGAACCGGCACCGATGCCGATGTCATCCACTTCTCGCGCAGTGGCGTCGTCACCGGCGGCATCGGCCTGCCACTGCGCTACATGCACTCGGCGGTCGAGATGGTCCAGCTCGACGACGTCGCCAACTGCGCGAAGCTGCTCGCGGCGTTCGCGCAGCGACTGACGGCCGACAGCGACTTCAGTCGCGGATAGCCCCGTCGGCGCGCAGCCGGCGGGCGATGATGTCCGCGGCCACGCGCGCGCCCGTCGCGCTGAGGTGCACGCCGTCGGGCTGGCGCGCATCGAAGCAGCGCCCGCGGTAGCAGGCGGTCTCCTGGAAGCGGTTGTGCGGGGTGAAAACCTTGCGCATGTCGATCACGTGCACGCCCGGCCCGGCGGCGCGCGCGGCGCGCACGATCGCCCTGTTGACGGCGCGCAGCACGCGCGCCAGCGCGCCGCTGCGCGGGATCGGCAGTGTCAGCCAGTAGACGCGTGCCCGCCCGCCGCGGCGGTAGGAGCGCATCATCGCTCGCGCGCGGGCGGCGTAGCCCTTGATCCATGCCGGGCCGCAGCACATGACTGAACCGATCGGAAAGCCCTCGTTGGGCCCGATCCACACGACGGTCGCGTCCGGATGATCCGTGCGCGCCTGCGCAGCTGCGTGGCGCACCCAGTCGATGCCGAAGCCGTGCGGTTTCGACAGGCCGGTCGAGACGTGCGCCTCGCTGATCACGCGACGGCGTGGCGCCAGGCGGTCGCCGAGCATGCTGTCGACGACCTGGATCATCGAGTCGCCGGTCGCCAGCAGACGGAAGCGGTGCGTCCGCAGGGTTCCCTTCAGCGTCTGCGTGGGACCGTCCCATGTGCTGCTCACCGACCAGCGCACCGTGCGGGCGAGCCGGATGCCCAGCTCTGGAGCGCCCGCCGTCACCTCGACATCGTTGCCTTTGCGGCGAACGCGCACGGGTCCGGCGATCACCCACCCGCCGTGGCTGCGCCGCGCCACACGTCCTCCCGTGCCGTGCAGGCATGCGCGGGCTGCACGGAACGTGACGCAGACGCGGTGCCCAGCCCTCGCATCGGCGGCGGGCAGCGGCGCGCTGAACGTCATGCGCGTGACGATCTGCTCGCCGCGCTGGTGGACGACGGCCGCCGTGAGCGCGGGCGGAGGCGGAGCGGGGACCATTGCGGGCAGGGTTACCCGCGCTCGATCGCCTCAAGCAGGGCGATCGCCTCGGCCGCGCGATCGTGGGGGACGAACAGGTGGTCGTGGTGGAAGCCGGCGACGACGTTGCAGCTGATCCCCGCGGCGGCGAGCCGCGCCGCGAACGCCGCGGTGAGCCCGACCTCCTCGAGCGTCGAATCGACCAGCAGCGTGATCCAGGCGGCCACATAGTCGTATGCGAGTCCCGCGGCCTGTGCATCGTCCTCGGTGAGCACGAGGGTGAGTCCCTCCGGCTCGACGACCGTCGCCACGGGGGCGACGCCGAGCGGCACGCCCTCGGCCACCGTCGTGAAGACGTAGCGGCCCTCGTTGAGCTGCGGGCGCAGGTCGCTCATGCCGACAGTCTCTACCGTTCGCGGCGTGGGCCGTCTCGCCGCTGTCATCGTCGCGACGTGCCTCGTCGCGGCCGCGCCCGCCGCCGCCGCGCCATCGCTGCTGCACGTCGGCGACTCGCTCGCCGTCGGGAGCGATCCGCCGCTGCGGCTGCTCCTGCCGGGCTGGGCCATCACGGCCGACGTGTTGAAGAACCGTACGACCGCGGTCGGCGTGGCGATCATCGACCGCCGGCCGTCGCTCCCGGGCTCGCTCGTCGTGGAGCTGGGCACGAACGACAGCCCCGACCAGACGGCGCGGTTCGCCGGCTACGTGCGCCACGTCCTCCAGCTGGCCGGCCCGAATCGCTGCGTGGTCTGGGTGAAACACCCACCGCCCGCCATACAACGGCGTCTCCTACGCGGGCTTCAACCGTGCGCTGGACCAGATCGCAGCGTCGTCGTCGAACCTCGCGGTCGTCGACTGGAACGGGATGGTGAACTCGGGGCCGGCGCAGGTCGCCGCGGACGGCGTTCATTCGACGCCCGATGGCTACCGCGCACGCGCGGAGGCGATCGGGCAGGCACTGACCGGCTGCTCGTCACAGCAGTCGGCGAGCGGTTCGCACACGATCACGCCGGCCGGGAAGCGCCGGCGCGCCGCGCCGAAACCACGCGCCAGGCCGAAGCCGGCGCCGGCGGCGACGCCCAAGGCGATCAAGGTCTACACACCGCAGACCGCAGCCGCCACCACCCCGCCCACGCAGGCCGCCTCGCCGTCCTCCGATGGCGGCACAAGCGCCTGGCTGTACGTCCTCCTCGGGGGCGGGCTCATCCTTGTCCTCGGCCTCGCGTGGCGCTGGCGGCGCTTCCTTCGCACCACGCGCGGCCCGCGCTGGCCCACCTGAGAACGATTCGCAGGAGCACTGCGTCCGCGCATCCGCTTGGCGCTTCGGCGCGCTACGGCGGAC
>CAWCEB010000024.1:0-3149 GCA_963794105.1 uncultured Actinomycetes bacterium
CCGCCCGAGGGGTCGCGGACGAAGGAGCTCGATCGGCGTTTCGGTCGGCGGAATGATCGCTCGGCGCCCGCCCGAGCTTCGCGCCGTCCTGCGTGCCCCCGTATATGTTCGGCACATGGGCACGAAGGAGTGGATCGCCGACGGTTTTCGCGGTCGCCCCGATGTGGACCTCGCGCCGTACGCGACCGCGCGGGGACTCGAGCATCGCGGCAGCGCCACGCAGGTCGACTACATCCCGGCAATGCCGCTGACGAGCGAGCTCCAGTTCAACGTCATGCGCGGGCTGCTTCCGGGAGGCGAGCGGGGCGTGCTGTACCACGAGGTCGACCTGCTGGACGAGGAGACCGCCGCCGGAACCTTCTACGGCCAGAAGGTTTCGCTCTCGCAGGCGCGGCCGCAGGACCTGATCTCGCTGACCGGCCTCACGGGTGAGCCGGTGCGTTACTTCAAGGTCCCCAAGACCACCGTGGGGATCAGGATCCCGGCGGCGCAGGGACAGCTCGTGGGGTTCGACGTGGGCCGCGGCAGCGAGCGCGTGATTCGCGCGGCCCCTGAGGGCGAGGCGTTGAAGTCCGGCTTCACGCTGGATCTCAGCTTCCTGAGCCGGAGGAGGAGGAAGCGTGAGGAGCCGCTGCTCCAGGGTCCGCAGCCGTTCATCGGACGCGACCTGGCATACATGGCGCTGCCCCAGTGGCGGATCGCGTACCGAGGGCGGGCACAGAGGGAGGTCGTCGAGCAGCTGATCGCGGGGCCACTGAAGGAGGTCCTCGAAGCGGATCCTCCCCTCGGCTACCGGATCACGTTCGCATACGGGGTGCTGATCGTGACGCGGCAGCACTTCCTCAAGCAGGACGAGGAGCTCGACGCGTTCGCCGAGCGCGCTTCGTGGCTCGCCTCGCGCATCCGCGAGATCTGCCTGGCCCATGCCAGCCCGCAGCCGTTCGAGACGGAACTTCGACTGCCGTCCTGGGCGCCGAAGATCGACGAGGCTCCGAACGAGACCTGGCAGGGCATGGACAGCCAGGACCTCGCCGGCTTCCGCGCGATCGCCCGCGAGCGCGGACTTGCATCCGAAGACCCGTTCGAGTTCCACCGTGCCTTCTGCGATCTGCCGGTGCCGGGCGAGGCGTACGGCGTGATGCGCGGGACACTGCCGGGCACGTCGCTGTTCGGTCGCGTCGTTGCGGGGGTGGAGCGCAAGATCGGGGACCCGCCCGCGTACTGGGACCGGATCCTCGAGGAGCTGCCGCATGGGCCATACGGGTCGGACACGGTGCTCGTGGCCGTGCGCCCGGATGCTCCCGACGCGCATCCCGATACCGGAATGCCATGGGGCGATGGCGGCTTCGCGGTCAGGCGTGGCGTGCTCGTGGCATGGCGACCGCGCCGCGGGAACGGGCAGGCGGACGGCGTGCAACTCGACGAGCTGGCCCGGAACGTCGCCGCGTTGGCTGAGAACCAGGAGTTGCTGTAGACCCAGTACGCAGACGCCCCTAGCGAACTGCGCGTCTGAAGCGCTGCTCCTCCTCGTCCAGCGCGAGCGTGTCGCGCACCTCGGCCAAGGCGACCGAATCCAGGCGAAAGCGACTCCGCTTCGACACCGGCGACGCGAGAGGGCTGTGGAAGACTCGCCTTCATGGCGATCACCGGCGTTCACGCGATCCTCTATACCGATGACGCAGCCGCCGACCGGGCCTTTTTCGCAGACGTCCTGGGACTGACGTCGGTCGACGCCGGCGACGGCTGGCTCATCTTCGCGCTGCCCCCGGCGGAGTTGGCCGCGCACCCGGCGTCGGCGGATGGCGGCGGCTATGAGCTCTATCTGATGTGCGACGACATCGAGGCGACCGTACGTGCGCTCGCAGCGAAGGGCGTCGAGTTCAGCAGCGGCGTGACGCAGCAGCGCTGGGGGCTCATCACCACCATCAAACTGCCCGGCGGCGGCCGACTCGGGCTCTACGAGCCACTGCACGCAAGCCCGTTGCTCTCCCCGAGCTGACAGCACGTACGCGGGCGAGACGGTTGTTGTGGCGATTCGGCCGAACTTCACCGCGAGCAGCTCATGCAGAACTGGGATCGTGCGAGCGAGCGGGCGGGCTCGCTTCGAAAGAGCCCTGAGCCAGCCTCTCCGCCGTCGCCCGCACCACCCGGGCAGGCGCGGTCAGCCCGCGCGCGGGCCACGCCAGCGCTATCGGCAGCCGAGCGGCGGTGCCTCGGAGCGCGACGAACGCGACTCCGCTGCGGTCGAGCGACTCGATCACCGAGCGAGAGACGAACGCCCATCCCAGCCCGGCGGCCACGAGGCCCAGCTGGGCCTGGAGCGATGTGACCTGAGGCCCCACGCGCGCGGCGAATCCGGCATCGGCGCACGCACCGAGGTACAGCGCGCTCGTGTCCGCTTCCTGCTCCGGCCGGACCAGGACGAGCGGCTCGTCGCGCAGCTCCGACAACCGAGCACCGCCCGCTGCGCCAGACGATGGTCTGCTGGCAACGCAATCGAGAGCGGCTCAGCTCGTAGCTGAAGCACCCGGAGGCCCTCGGGAGGGGCGCCGGCGGCGACGTGCATGATGCCCAGGTCGAGTCTTCGCTGCCGCAACTCCTCCACCTGGGCTGCGCCGATCTCCTCGCGAATGTCGAGCTCGACCCCAGGGTGCCGCGCGCGAACGCTGCGAACCAACTCCGGCAGAAGATTGAGCATCGCGCTTCCGACGACCCCCAGGCGAACCGTCCCCTGTTCACCGCGCGCAACGCGGCCGACGAGGTCGGCGGCGTCCGCGGCCTGTTCGAGCAGGGCGCGCGCGCGAGGGACGAGCGCCGCGCCGGCCGGCGTCAGGGTCACGCGGCGACTGGTGCGCTCGAACAGCCGGGCGCCGAGCTGGGACTCGAAGCGCGAGAGCGCCTGGGTCAGCGCCGGCTGTGACAGATGAACACGTTCGGCGGTGCGTCCGAAGTGGAGCTCCTCGCTGAGCGCGACGACGATCTCGAGCTGGCGCAGCTCCATCCCATCGATTGTTTCAACAAATTGATCACGCTGCAATTTCCATTGGACAGATCAAACCGCGAAGCCTACGTTGAACCGCATGAGCTCCCCCAGAATCCAGGCGGCGACGGGCCTGGCTCCCGCGATCTGGGGCACGACCTACCTCACG
>CAWCEB010000025.1:0-4587 GCA_963794105.1 uncultured Actinomycetes bacterium
GAGCCCTGCGATGATTGCCACGTGCCTGGTGAGAAGGGCGTTCTCGACGCTGACCGCGACTTCTTCGCCGCCCTGATCGCCGGCGACGCGGCGGCTCTCGCCGGAATGCTCGTCGACGATTTCGTCATCGTCGATGTCATGAGCGGCAACGAGGCGGGCAAGGAACTGTTCTGCGGAGCGGTCGAGGGCAACCAGCTGTCCTTCGAGGAGATCCGCCGGGACGGTGAGCCGACAGTTCGACGCTACGGCACGACAGCGATCGTCGTCGGCGCCACGGAGATGCGAGGTGCTTTCGACGGCGCGCCATTCGCTGCCCACAGCCGCTACACGCACGTGTTCGTCGAATCCGATGACAGGTGGATGCTGGCCTCGGCTCAGGGCACACCCATCGCGGCACGGCCCGCCGGGTGACCCTCGGCCCCGCCCCCGAGAGGGCGGGGCCGTCGCGTCCTTGCGGGTCCTACTTCCCGCGCGTCGCGGTGCTCAGCGCGAGCGTGAGGCGCTGCGTGCTGCGGGTGGTCGTGCCCGACGTGCCCGTTGAGGCGACGGCGAGAACCTTCAGGCGGCCCTTGCCGCGGGCCAGGCGCTGGCTGCCCTTGGCCAGCTTTACCTTCAGCGTCTTCGAGGCGCCGGGGGCGACGTCGAAGCGCGCGCTGCCGAGCTGGACGACGACCTTCAGGCCGCCCAGATTGACACCCGTGGCGGTGCGCACCACAAGCGAGCCGATGCAGCGGGCGGAGGAATCCACCGGGCAGCTGAGCCTGATCGACGCGGTGCCCCTGCTCACCTTGACCGTGCCGCCCCGGATCGCCACCGGGCGCACGCCACCGCCGGCGGGCGGAGGCGTGACCGCGGGCGGAGGCGTCACGGCGGGCGGAGGCGTGACATTCGGCGTGCGATCGATGGTCTCGAAGCCATCGAGGATGTCGAGCTGCCCGTTGTCGGCGACGACCGAGTCGTTGCCGTCGCCGCCGCGGGCGACGTCGGCCGTGTTGTCGCGCACGTCGACCTTGTCATCGCCCTCGTCGCCGGACACGACGTCGAGACCGCCGCCCGGCGCGATCGTGTCGTTGCCGGACCCGCCGAGGAATGTCTCCGACGAGGCGCCGCCGGTGAGGGTGTCGTTCCCGGACCCGCCCGCGGCGGTCACCTCGTAGGCGCCGACGTCACCGACGGTGATCGTGTCCTCGCCGCCGAGGCCGTTGGCGTGGAGGGTCTCGCTTGAGCCGATGTCCAGCGAGAACGCCACGAGGTTCGTGCGCTCGAACTTGATGCGCCGGCCGTCGGGCTGCACGCTGAACGCGTCGCCGGCAGTCGGCGCGCCGTTGACCTCGATGTCGTCGCGGCCAAGATCGCCGTCGGCGACATCCGTGCCATCGCCGTTGTTCCAGACCATCGTGTCGTCGCCCGCGCCCCCGTCCATCGTGTCGCTGCCGCGGTCGCCGACGATGCGGTCGTCGCCGTCGCCGCCGTTGAGGATGTCGTTGCCATCGCCGCCGAGGATCAGGTCCGGGCCGTCGGAGCCGAACACGGTGTCCTCGCCCGCGCCGCCGTCGACGGACAGCAGCGTGAGCGCACCGACACCGTCCTCGGCCTCGACGAAGTCGTTGCCGCCGAGCCCGTTGACCTGGAAGCGCTCGGTCTGGGTGTCGAGCGTGAACGCGTTCAGGTTCAGGCGCGTGCAACCTGACGCCGCCCGCGACCGGCTCGAGCGTGAACGCATCACCCTGCGTCGGCGAGCCGTTGACCTCGGTGACGTCATTGCCGGCATCGCCGTTCAGCTGGTCTGACCCATCGCCGTTGTTCCACACGAACGTGTCGTTGCCCGGCCCGCCGCCCATCAGGTCGTCGCCCTGCGCCCCGACCAGGCGATCGTTGCCCTCGCCGCCGCTCAGCACATCGCCGCTGTCGGCGCCCGTCAGAGCGTCGTCGCCGCCCTGGCCGGTGAGCACCGCGAACGCGATCTCCGTGTTCTTCGCGAGCACCGTCAGCGCGTCGTTGCCGTCACCGCCGTTGACGACGACCGTGAACGTGCCGTCGGCCGGCACGGTCTGGTCGCCATCCTTCGCGCTGTCCCAATCCGAGCCGCTGTTGAGCCCGCCGCCCGCCTTACCGTGCACGAGCAGACCGCCGGACACCGACACCGTCACGTCGTCATCAGCCGCGTTGAGGTTGAGTGTCGCCGTCGCCGTCGCATCGTCGATCGACGCAGAGCTCACGGCTGCGTCCGCGGGGATCGCCGCCGCGAGGCTTGCGGCCGCTGTCGCAACCAGCGCGGCCAGAATCACCGGACGTTTCATTTCGAGTCCTCTCAGGAATGCCATCCCTCCGCAGGACCCCGCGGACCTCCCGATTCCTTTCGCGCGCGCCATCCCTGGCGCCAAGGCGTTGCTCACCAACAGACCCGCCCGGCTGCAGGTTCAGCGCGAAAGTCGGTCGATGGCGCGGTAGACGGCGTCGCGCAGTGCCTTCTCGCGGGGGTCGTCGAACATGTAGTAGTCCATGTTGTTCATGACGTAGGCGAAGCCGAGCTGTGCGTCGGGGTCGGCAAACCCGAACGAGCCGCCGGCGCCGGGCGTCCCGAAGGCGCGCTGGCTGGAGCCGAAGCTGAGTTCCGGTCCCGGCCGCAGGAAGCCGAGCGACATCCAGCTGGGCACGCCCATCACCTCGTCCTTCGGACGCTTGACGTCATGCACGGCCGTGAGGCTGGCGAGCGTCGCGGGCGTGATGCCGAGCTCTGTTCCTCCTTCGGCGAACGCCGAATAGGCCCGTGCGATCGCACGGGCCGTGCCGACGCCGTTGCCTGCCGGGATCTCGACCTCGAGCGAACGGCGATCGTTCATGTCGAGGTCTGCGAAGAGCATCGACTTTCGCAGCAGCGACCAGGGCCACAGGATCCGCATCACGAACCCGGGGGGAACCGAGCGCAGTGCGCGGACGGAGCGGCCCGGGGAGAAGGGTCGCAGCTGCGCAAGCCGCTGGTCGGGAATCTCGGGTGGGAGCCCGATGTAGAAGTCGATCTGCAGCGGCCGCGCGATCTCCTCGTGGAAGAACCGGCCGAGCGTGCGGTGCGCCGGGTCGACGTGGCGAATCAGCTCCTGCATGTAGAGCCCGATCGTCATCGCGTGGTAGCCGTGTCGCGTTCCCGGTTCCCACGCCGGCTTCTGCCGGGCGAGGACATGGGAGACCTGGTCGAGGTCACGCAGGTCCTCGACACGCAGTGGCTCGTCGATCCAGACCAACCCGGCCTCGTGACTGAGGAGCTGGCGCACCGTGATCGCGCCCTTGCCGTTCTGGGCGAACTCGGGCCAATAGTCAGCGATCGGCGCTTCGTAGTCGATCCAGCCGCGCGCATTGGCCACGGCGACCGTCATCGCCGCCAGGCCCTTGGTTGTCGAGTTGACGACGACCATCGTGTCCTCGTTCCACGGCGCAGGGCCCACGGGCGTGCGGCGGCCGCCCCACAGATCGACCACCTTCTCGCCACGCCAATACGCAGCGACGGCAGCCCCGATCTCCCCGCGCTCGACGAAGTTGCGGTCGAACTCGGCACGCACCTCCTCAAAGCCCGCGGCAACCCGACCGCCGTGACGCGATGTGCTCTCGACAACATCCGCATGCATGAGACACCTCCGACGACCAGCGCCCCGCGCGCAGCCGCGCCGAGGCATGTTCCCGTTGGCATCTCGACGCTACGCCCGCCCGCCCGCGACGCCATCCGCTCGAACTACGGACAGCCCGGTCTCCAGCCGTTCGTGCTCTTCGTCAGCTGCCCGGGAGCCGTCGGCCGAGCTGGTCCAGTGCGCGGAGCAGGGCCCGCTGCAGCCGGACTGGGACGCGGGGCAGGAAGAATTCCGCCTCGTGCGGTTTCGCGGTCGCCATCCGCAGTGGGTTGCCGCGGCCCTTGGTGTTCACGTGGCCGGCGCGGTCCAGGGCGAAGCTGCGTTCGATGAAGTGCTCGTAGGCGAGCGCAGGACGCAGCTCGGCGACCATCTCGACATCCTCATCCCCAGCCGGGCCCACCGTGTGCGACTCACCGGCCGGACTGACCACCGTGTCGCCGGGCGAGAGCACGCGGTCCACCCCACCGCTTCTGGAGCGCACCGACCCGCTCATCACCGTGATGCGCTCCTCCTGGTGCGGATGGACGTGCATCGGCGGAGGCGTGGCTCCGCCGCGCATCCACAGCTCGAAGCTCAGCAGCGCTCCGCCGCTGCCGGCGGCGCTCTCACGGCAGGTCACGCGCATCCCCATGTTCGGCGCTTCGATCGTCTCGCCCGGACGCATCGATCGGACTCCCTGCCTCGACAACGCACCAAGTATCACAGTCGGATGCGGGCCCCCCGCGACTGCCCGGACACGGTGCCCCCAACCATGTCCCCAAGTCCGCAACTGACGCAGCCAAGCCTGGGCCAAACCGACGAGACACGGGGGAGGAGTGAGGTTCGAACGCGAGTCGGCGCGGCCCTACTTGTCGTCGGGTGGGGTGAAGTCGTAGACCCCGTCCCAGGAACAGGCCGGGAACGCCGGGCACGCGACCGCAAGCGGTCCGGCATGGAAGTGGCTGAACCGCCCGGTCCCCGCCGA
>CAWCEB010000026.1:0-8110 GCA_963794105.1 uncultured Actinomycetes bacterium
TACGCCTTCGCGATGGGGTGACCATCCACCGCGAGACCGACCCTGCCCTCGTTGGGTCAGCCGTGCACTTCACCGCGAGTCCGAGCGGCGCCGCCCGACGGGCTGGTGTACTACGACTGGGGCCTCGAGTGCGGGCCGCTGGGACCGTTCGACTGGACCACGCACACCGCAAGCGGCGGGTTCGATCGCATCTTCGACGCGCCCGGCGAGCACTCCGTCTGCGTGCGGGCCTACGACTACGGAACGTCCTATGCCGACGCGACCACCTTCAACGTCGCGGTCCCGGGCAACCGCAAGCCGGTCGCGGCGCTGACGATCACGCCGGCGATCGCGCCGGTCGGCGGCGAGGTGAGCTTCGACGCGTCGGGAACGAGCGACCCCGACGGCGACGCGCTGCGCTACCGCTTCGACATCGACGGCGAGCCGGGCTTCGAGGTCGACAACGGCAACAACCCGAAGCTCACGCAGACCTACGTGTCGAACGCGGCGTTCGACGCCGCGGTGCAGGTTCGCGACACCAGCAACGAGCAGGACATCGCCAAGGTGCCGCTCGTCATCGGCGACCCCAATCCACTGAAGGTGAAGCTCGCCGCGCACAACCGGGGGCGCCGGGTGCGGGTGACCGTCACCACCGGGCGCAAGGCGACGATCCGGATCGAGGTGCGCACGCCGGACGCGACCCTGGTGGGCTCCAAGAAGGGCAAGGTCAACAAGCGCTCCCACACCTTCACGGTCGCGCTCAAGCGCAGTCACCCGAAGCTGGTCGTGATCGCGAGGGCCACGGACGCCAACGGCGTCACCGTCACCGCGGTGAAGCGGATCAGGCTCGAGAAGCGGTAGCCGCGTAGGCCTCCGCGATGCCCTCGGTGAGGGTGTCGACGCGCTGGCGCAGGTCGCGCACGTCGCCGGCCAGCTCTGCGTCGGCCGAGCCCTGGCTGGCGACGGCGGCGCCGACGAGCCGGGCGTGCATCGCGCCGAGCGCCGCGTTGACCTGCTCCATCTCGTCGTGGAAGCGGCGCAGCTGATCGCCCAGCGACGTGAGCACCGCGAGCTGGTCGCGCAGCGCCGCCGCCGTGTCCGCGCTCGCCCGAGCGAGGCGGTCCTCGATACCGAGGATGTCCTGCGTGTCGAGGTAGTCGCGCACGAGCTGCGCGCGCCGCGCGGTCGCCTCCATGGCCACGACCAGCCGCTCGACCTCGCCGCCCACCTCGTCGAACGGGAGATCGGCGTTCGCGATCGTCTCGGTGATCCGCGCCTGCTCGGCGCGGGCGGCCTCGACCTCGGCGCGGATCTCGGGCGACAGCCGCTTGGTCTCCAGCCGCGGCTGCTGCGCGCCACGGACGCGCCCGTAGGCCTCGTCGCCGACGCGCTCGGCCTCGCGCTCGTCGAGGAACGTCATCACGGCCAGCGCGACATAGGCGATCACGGCGACGGGCAGCAGCCATGGCACGCCGGCGAGCAGCGCCGCAACGACGACGACGGCCGGGACAGCGACATTGACGGGCTTCGACAGCGCGTTGACGACCAGCTTGCGCTGCAGATCGGATCGCGTGACCGGGCTGTCCGTCATCAGAAGAACGAGGAGATCGACCGGTACACGGACTCGATGTCGCCGGTGTCACCCTTGAAGCCCTTGCCCCCGGACGCCGCGCCGATCGCGTCGAGCTCCTGGCTGTTCGCGTCACTGCCGTAGGCGATCGTGTAGACGCGCACCGCGTTGCCCTCCGAGCGCGACTGCGCGGCGAGCGCCGAGCGCACGGCGTCGAAGTCCGAGCTCGACGACGTGTCCTCGCCATCGGTCAGGACGACCACCGCGTTGATGCGCGTCGGGTCGTTCAGCTGCTGCACGCGCCGCAGCCCGTCCTGGGTGGCGTCGTAGACGGCGGTCTGCCCGCCCGGGATCAGCTCGCCGATCTGGCGGCGCAGCGTGTCGGCGTTCTGGGCGAACGGGCGTACCGGCGCGAGCTCGAAGATCCTGTCGTTGAAGGTCACGAGCCCGACGCGGTCGCGCGGCGAGAGCTGGCGCAGGAAGACCAGCAGCCCGCTGCGCGCCTGTCGAGCTTGCCCTCGTCGCCCATCGAGCCGGAGACGTCCACCACCAGCTCGACGTTGGCGGGCTTCCGGTCGGCGCGCCACGTCTGCTTGAGCCGCGCAAGCACGGCCGGCTCGGGCAGCGACAGGACGTGCTTGGGCTGTGCCGCGTCGACGCCGTGCGCAGCGTCCAGCGGCGCGACGAGCCGCTGCGTCGGATCGCCCGGGCGGAAGCCCGCGCGCATCGCCGTCGCCGGCGTCGATGTGCTTGCGCAGCCAGTCGCCGAACTCGGTGGCGGCCTGCTTCTTCGCCCACGGCGCGTCGAGGGCGATGTACGGGTTGTCGGAGAAGAACGTCCCCTCGGCCGGGTAGATCCCGACGAGCTGCGTGGAGCCCGGCCGGCGGCGGCGGTTGAAGTCCACGAGCGTGGCCTCCTCCATGGCGACCGCGCTCGCGTACGCCGGGCCGTCCTTCAGCAGCTGGTCGGCGAAGAACAGCGTCGTGTCGCCGTAGTGCACGATCGAGCGCTCGATCGAGCGGATCTTCGACCGCACGGCGGGGCGCGTGACGTCGGCCTCGGTCAGCCCCTCCTTCTTGCCGGCCGTCGCGTAGTACTCGGCGGCCACCGCGCTGCAGTCCGGACGTCGAGAAGTCCGGGTTCGTGTGGCCCAGCTTGAACTGGCCGAACTGCGGCTTGCCGTAGGCCGCCCAGCCGCGCTGGTCGAGCGCGAGCTTGAGGATGTCGGCGAACCCGATCTCCTTGCGCGGCCAGCCGAGCGCCCGCGCCAGCGGCTCCCACATCGCGATCACGAGCGGCGTGCGGAACAGCGACGGGTTGTCCTTGGCACCCAGGGCTGGTCGGCCTCGTGGTTGAGCAGGCGGCCCCAGAGCGAGGACGCCGGCGACCAGGCGTCGGGCTTCAGCCGGCCCTTGGCGATCTTCGTCTCCGCGTCGCCGGATGAGACGTTCTGCGCGTCGACGAAGATGCCGTGGTCCTCGCGGTTGAAGCGCTCGACGAGCGACTTGACGACGGCCTCCTTCTCGGGCGAGTAGAGGAACGTGATGCGCGTGTCGCCCGAGCGTGGCTTGGCCGAGGAGCCGCCGTTCTTCGAGTCGCCCCCGCCGGAGGACGAGATGACCGCGACGGCCACCGCGCCGAGTGCCAGCAGGATCACGACGAGCCGCCCGCGGTTCATGCGGCTGCAAGCCTAC
This sequence comes from uncultured Actinomycetes bacterium, assembly GCA_963794105.1. Classification (GTDB taxonomy): domain Bacteria; phylum Actinomycetota; class Thermoleophilia; order Solirubrobacterales; family Solirubrobacteraceae; genus AC-49. The sequence goes on from CAWCEB010000026.1 coordinate 3,245, forward strand.
GGGGCTGCCCGGCCCTCCACGAGCGCTTCGACCGTATCCGCGGCACGGGCGACCAGCGCCTCCACGTCGCCGCGCGGCTCGCGCCACCTGCCCAGCACGTGCGAGGCAACGATCTCCGGGTCAGTCGTGTCCGGGCGACCGACGCCGACGCGGACGCGGACGAAGTCGGGTGAGCCCAGCCCTGCCTTGAGCGACTTCAGCCCGTTGTGGCCCGCCAGGCCGCCGCCGAGCTTGGTGCGGATCTCGCCGAACGGGAGATCGATCTCGTCCTGGATCGCGATGACGTGGTCGAGATCCACCTTCAGCGCGCCACGGGCCGGCCCGACGGCCTTGCCCGACTCGTTCATGTACGTCTGCGGCAGCAGGATCGCCACACGCGGCCCCCCGGGCATCGTGCGGCCCTCGGCCAGCAGCGCGTTGAACTTCTTGCGCGGGTTGCCGAGCCCCCAGCGCTCCCCGAGCGCGCGTGCGACCTCGAAGCCGACGTTGTGCGGCGTGCCCTCGTAGCGCGGACCGGGGTTGCCGAGCCCGACGATCAGCCAGTCGGCGGGAGACACCCCGCCGAAGAGCTTCAAGGCGACTCTTACTCCTCGGAGTCGCCGTCGTCGGACGAGGACTCGCCCTCGGCGGCCTCGCCCTCGGCGCCCTCTTCGCCCTCGGCGAGCGGCTCGCCGTCCTCGCCGACCAGCGCGGTCTCCTCCTCGATCTCCTCGGGCTCCTCTTCGACCCGCGGAGGCTGGACGGAGGCGACGACGGTCTCCTCGAGATCGTCCTTGAAGGTGACGTTCGGCGGGGCGGTGACGGCCGACAGCAGCTCCGTGCCGAGCATCTCCATGTGCGAGACGTCGTGGACGATCTCCTCGGGGATGTCGTTCGGCAGCGCCTCGACCGTGATCTCGCGCGTGACCTGCTCGAGGATGCCGCCCTCCTTGACGCCCGGCGAGTCCTCGACGCCGGACAGGTGCAGCGGCACCGAAGCCTCGATCGGCTTGTTGAGGTCCACGCGCAGGAGGTCGACGTGCATGACGTCGCCGCGAACGGGGTCGCGGTAGGAGTCCTTGAGCACGGCGGACGTGGTCGTGCCGTCGAGCGCGACGTCGAGCACCGCGCCGTGACCGGCGAGCGCCAGGCGCAGGTCGCGCGCGTCGACGGAGAAGGGCTGCGGATCGCCGCCCATGCCGTACAGGACGCCGGGGACGCGGCCATCGCGGCGCAGGCGCCGCGTGGCGCGCGAATGCGCAGCCGCACGCGGCTCGACGTTCAGTGTTGTTGATTCACCCTTGGCCATGCGGCGCAGGATGGTAGCGAGTCGCGGCGTTAGGGCGCGATCTGCTGGGTGGCGTGGAAGATGCGCTGGAGCTCGAAGAACGCCGGCTTGCGCTGGCCGTCCTGGGTGATCAGGCCCTTCGTGTGGATCGGCGAGCTCGGGCGCGGATTGCCGCCGTCCCAGGTCGGGCGCACGCGGAACTCCTGCAGCCCCCACCAGATCGCGCCGCTCAGGTACGGCTTGGTCGCGTAGACGCCGAAGTGGTAGTTGGCGAAGGCCGATTGGAACGCGTACGTCCCCTTCTCCTCCTCGGGGCCGTCGCGGTTGGCCTCAGCCCCCGTCTCGGTCACGACGAGCGCCTTGTCCGGATAGCAGGCGTGCACCTGGTCCAGGTACGGGGAGAGGCCTTCCTGGTCGGCGAGCGTGCCACCGGGGCCCGGGTACCAGCCGAAGTAGTCGTTGAAGCCCAGCAGGTCGAGCGGCGCGTAGCCGGCCTGGCAGCCGGCGCTCGGATAGGCGGCGACGGCCAGCCCGACCGGGCGGGAGGGGTCCATGCGGTGCGCGAGCGCGGCCTGATCGCGGATGAGCGCCCCCTGCGACGGGCCGACCCGCGAGCTGAGCTCGTTCTGGATCGACCAGACGATGATCGACGGATGCGACCCGTTCGTGAGGATGTTGTTCGCGAGCATCTTCGCGGCCAGGCGCTTCACGCTCGCGTACTTCAGGTACACGGTGTGCACCTGGTAGACCGGGATCTCCGACCACAGCAGGATCCCGAGCCGATCGGCCTGCTCCTCGAGGTATGGATGCAGCGGGTAGTGGCTGCGGATCAGCGTCGCGCCGAGCTCCTGGGTCCAGGAGATGAACTGGTCGCGGATCTGGTTGTTGATCGCGAACCCGAACTGCTTGGAGTCCTCGTGCAGGCCGACGCCGCGGAAGTTCAGCCTGCGGCCGTTGAGCAGCAGATGGCCGCCGGCGACGCGGATCGAGCGGATGCCCGTCTCGAGCGTGTAGCGCGCGGCGCCGGCGGTCAGCGTGACGGGATAGAGCGTGGGGTGGTCGGGCGACCAGAGCCTCGGCTTGGCGACGCGCAGCGACCCGGTGAACTCGCCGGTCGCGCCGCCGCGCAGCGTTCTGGTGCCGAGGTTGACGGGCTGGCCACCGAAGCGGGCCGTGACGTGGATCGGCCGCGCCTTCGAGCCCGCATTGCGCACCAGTGCCCGGAAGCGCATCGTCGCGGCGCAGGTCGAACACGGCAGCACCGGGCGGACCTGGACGGCGGAGAAGTCCGAGCCCTCGACGCGCCGCAGGTAGACCTCGCGCAGGATGCCGCCGTAGTTCCACCAGCCGCCGATCGCGCTGCCGGCGACGTTGTCGCCCGACGGCGGGAAGTCGCGGCGCGTGCGCCGTGAGTCGACGCGGACGACGAGCCGGTTCGTGCCGCCGCGCTTGAGCGCCTTGGACGGCACGACGACCTCGAACGGCAGGTAGGCGCCCGTGTTGGAGCCCAACGGCTTGCCGTTCAGCCACACGCGCGAGCGGTAGTTGACCGACTCGAAGCGGATGACCCAGGACAACTGCTTCGCGCTGCTGGGCAGCTTGAAGTCCTTGCGGTACCAGCCGACGCCACCGTGCATCGAGGCCTCGGACGGGTCGGTCGCGTTCCAGGCATTCGGGACGGTCGTGAACGACCAGCCGGCCGTGGAGGCCTGGCGCTGCCACGCCTGGCTGAGGCCGAGGCCCCGCGGATCGAGCCGGAACAGCCACTGGCCGCCCATGAGGTAGCGCCCGTTCTGGCCGTTGGCGTAGAGCGCCCCGGCCCTGGGCGTGTCGGGCGTGTAGACCTGCGCGCGCGCCGCCGGGCCGGACGCTGCGGCGGCGGTGAGAGCGGCGATGAGGACTGTGACGAGGCGGGGACGTGCCATGGACCGGGGTTAACAACTCCCCTGCCTGTCGATAGGAGCGGAGATCCGCAGCAGGGTAACCGAGCGCCCGGCGAGCGCCGAGCCGCCGCGTCGCACGGTGACACACTGGACGACGACGAGCCCCTGCTCGAGCGAGGTCCAGGCGACGCGGGTGTCGCCCGTCGCCGAGCCGAGCGCGTACGAGGTGCCCGATTCGTAGTTGACGATCTTGACCGCGCCGCGCCGGCTGAGCGCGCGGGCGGCGCGCTCGACGGTGGCCCGGCAGGCAGCGGTGCCGCAGCCGTGCAGCTGGGCGAGCATTCCCGGCGCGTCGCCGCGCGCCTCGGCCTCGAGGAGCTTGTGGACCTTGTCGCGCTCGGTCGACTCGGTCGACAGCCAACGGGCCAGCTCGAAGCTGATGGCGAGGAAGACGACGACGGCGGCGACGATGAGCGGCAGGCGGCGGCGCAAGGGCGCGGATGGTTGCATCCGGGCGCCGGAGGCAATGATCGTCCGCGCATGGTGCGTGCAGCCGTCGTTGCGACGGTCCTGGCACTGGCGCTCCCGGCGTCGGCCTCGGCAACGCACAACGAGCCGCTCCGGCGGCCAGTGGAGCTTCGAGGACCCGCATGCGTGGACGCGCCGTGCTACGTCGCCGACAGCTCCGGCCACGCGTTGACGGGCGTGGACTACGGCAGCACCCAGACGGTTCCGGGTCGCTGGGGTCCGCGGTGCGGCAGCCGAACGAGGCCTCATCGACGTCGGCAGCCAGCCGCTGTTGCAACCCGCCACCATGACCGTGGTCGCGTGGGTGCGAGCGGCCAGCACTCCCGGGCTCATCCAGTACGCCGTCAGTCAGGGGGCCAACGGCGGGTGCTCGTACTCGTCGTACGCGATCTACACCGGGGCGGTCATGCCCGGGCTGCGGTTCTACGTCGCGACCGGGTCCGGCCTGTTCTTCTCGCCCGCCGCGGACAACACGATGTGGGACGGCGCCTGGCACATGACCGCCGGCACCTACGACGGCGGTGCGGTCCGGTTCTACGTCGACGGTCACGAGGTCGGGATCGGGCACGCCGGCCTCGGGATCGAGAATCAACTACGGGCTGGCGGTCAACAACAACTTCACGATCGGGAACTTCGCCGACCCGCCGGAATGCGCGGAGAACACGAACTTCCCGGGCGACGTCGACGAGGTGCGCGTCTACGGCCGCGCGCTGACGGCGGAAACCGAGATCGGGCGCATGGCCGATCCGGCGGCGACGTCGCCACCCGACCTCGTGCCCGACGGCGGACCGGGTCCACCGCCCCCCGCCACCGACCGGCGGCGACGTCGAAGGAGTACCGCACGTCCTGGGCGGTCAGGGGGCGTCCGTCGGCGAAGGTCGAGCCCTTCGCGCAGGGTGCACGCGTACGTGGTGAGAGCAGGGTCGAGGAAGCGGCAGCTCTCGGCCGCGTCGGGAACCGGGGCCGCCGACCCCGGCCGGAGGGTCAGCAGCGACTGGTAGAGGTTGCTGTAGAGGGCCCAGGAAGCCGTTCATCCAAACCGGCCGGATCCAGGCCGCCGACGACGTCGGTGGTGCCGACGGAGATCGGCCACTGTTCCTCGTCGCCGTCCTGGGGCAGCAGGAACCGGAATCCCGCTCCGGCGGCCAGAACGGCGGTGCACAGCAAGGGAATCCAGATCCGCAGGGA
>CAWCEB010000027.1:0-24390 GCA_963794105.1 uncultured Actinomycetes bacterium
TCGCTCACGCATCACCGCTGTCCATTCTCGCTTGCGCGCAAGCCGACGATCCGCTGCCTGGGCTGGGTGCGCGGCGCGATTGCGTGGCTGGCCGGCCATCCGGAGATCCACACCGTGTTCGTCTCGGCGGACAGCGATTCGAGCGTCGTTGCTCCGCCCGGTCAGGCCGGCGCGACGAAGATCCGCGGGTTCATCGACGCGTGGCGCAGCCTGCCCCCTTCCGTCACCGAGGTCTTCGTGCTGCGCGACGTCCCACAGTCGGCCTACCTGACGGTCGGGAGGTGCGTCGAACGCGCCGTCGCGCGCCATCGCAACGCCCGGACTGCGGTGCGCACGGCCCCGCGGGCCGGCGCTGCACACCGACCTGGAGGCGACGGCCGCCACGCAGTTCGCGAGCGACCAGGTCAAGGTCGTCGACCTGACGCCGTTCATGTGCGACGAGCGGCGCTGCTTGCCCGGTCGTGGGCGGCGCACTCGTCATAAAGGACCACGGCGGCCTCCACGCGGACGTTCTCGACCACGCTCGGCCCGTTCGTGCAGCGAGCGGTCGGCGACTGGCGCCGGCTAGACAAGCGAGTCCGAGGTGGTCGGCCGCGTCGAGGAGGCGGGCCTCTTCGCCCCACGGCGCGAGGAGCTGCAGGCCGACCGGAAGGCCCGCGGCGTCGCCGACCGGGATCGAGATTCCGGGGACGCCGGTGAGGTTCGCGAGCGTCGCCTGGCGGAGGTTCGGCGGATCGGCGAGCGACGTGCCCGACGGGAGCTCGACGACCGGCGCGTCGACGAGCGGCGGCGGCGCGGGGCTCGCGGGCCACGCGAGGACATCGGCGCGCTCGAACGCGCGTGCGGTCTCGCGCCGCAGGTGCGCGCGGACGCGATCGGCGCGAACCATCCGCACCGCGGGCGTCAGCAGCGCGAACTGCGTCAGCGCGCGCGTGGCGGGATCCAGTTCGTGGAGGATCGAGAGATCCAGGCCGGCGAGCAGCTCGGGCGCCAGCCGCGACGCCGCCGCCGGGCCGCAGAGCTCCACGCGATCGAGCGCGAGCTCCACAAGCTCCCAGCCGGCGGCCTCCAGCGCCTCGCGGCAGCGCGCCTCGACCTCCGGGTCGAGGTCCTCCCAGAACGGCGTCGCGCACGATGCCGCAGCGGAGGCGAGCGCCGTCGCCCGCCGGCAACGCACGCGCCGTCAGGACCTCGGAGAGCAGCCGTGCGTCGCCGGCATCGCGGCCGAACGCGCCCGCCGCGGAGAACGTCGAGACGCCGCCGGTGTAGCCCTCGGGCGGCACCGAGCCCCACGTCGTCTTCAGGCCGACCACGCCGCAGTAGGCCGCGGGGATGCGCGTCGACCCGCCGCTGTCGCTGCCGATCGAGCCCGCCACGAGTGTGCCGCCACCGCCGAGCCCGACCCGCCCGACGACCCACCGGCGCAGCGCGAGGGATCGCGCGGGTTGCGGGCCGGTCCCCACACGGAAGCGCGCCCGGTCGTCCCCATGCCGAGCTCGTGCTGCTGCGCGACGCCGACGACCACCGCGCCCGCCTCCGCAGCCGCCGAACACTCCCGATGGGCCCGGCGGCAGCAGCTCGCGCGAGGTCCCGCCGTGCGCGCCGCGCCACGGCAGTCGTGAACATGTCCTTCAGCGTGAGCGGAACGCCGCGCAACGGCCCCGCCGGCGCGTCGGCGAGCATCGCGTGCGCCTCGTCGGCAAACACGACCGGCGTCGAGTTCAGCTCGCCGTCGCGCTCGGCGATCCGCTCGAGTGTCGCGTCGAGCAGATCGCCGGCGTCGAGCGAGCCGTCGGCGATCGCATCCGCCTGCTCGCGCAGCCCGAGCTCCTGCGGATGGCTCACGGCGCGCGTGAGGGATCGAGGCCGGCTCGGGATCCATGTCGCGAAGATCGACGGCATCGAGCGCCGCCATCGCAGGTGCGAACGCCGCGTTGATGAATCGCAGCAGGTCGAGATCGCCTGCGCGCAGCGGCGCGCCCAGTGCGGGCAGCGCCGCCGCTGCAAAATCGTCAAAGCCCGCCATGGGCCTACGCTACCGTCGCACGTTGATGCTGGACGTCCGCTTGCTCGGTGGCTTCGCGGTCCAGGTGGACGGGACGGATGTCCCTGAGGACGCCTGGCGCCTGCGCAAGGCCCGCGCACTCGTGAAGCTGCTGGCGCTCGCGCCGGCGCACCGGCTGCACCGCGAGCAGGTCTTCGAGTTCCTGTGGCCGGGCCGCGACGACGCACGCGCCGCCGCCAACAACCTCCACCAGGCCCTCTATGCCGCACGGCGCGCGCTCGACGCGGCAGGGGCCGACGGCGCATCGATCCTGGCGCTGCGCGACGACGTCCTGAGCCTGAACGGCGATGTGGCCGTTGACGCGGTCGGGCTCGAAGCTGCGATCGCTGCCGCGCGCGCCGACGGGAGCGAGCCCGCGTACGAGGCGGCGCTGGCGGGCGCCTCAGGGCGAGCTGCTGCCTGAGGACCGCTACGAGGACTGGACCACCGATCGCCGCGAGGCGCTGCGCGAGCTGGTGACGACGGCGTACCTCGAGCTCGCGGCGATGAAGGAGCTGCCCGATGACGCCGTCGAGGTGCTCCAGCGTGCGCTCGCGCTCGACCCGCTGCACGAGGGCGCGACGCGATTCCTCATGCGCGCCTATGCCGACGCCGGGCGGCGTCAGCGCGCGCTCGAGGCCTTCGAGCACCTGCGCAGCGCGCTGCGCACCGCCTACGAGGCCGACCCGGACGAGGAGACCCGGCGCCTCTACCGCGAGCTGCTCGCCGGCGCCGATGCGACGCCGCGGCCGACGCGGATCCGGTGGGACGCTCCCGCTGGCGCTCACGCGCTTCATCGGCCGCGAGCGCGAGCTCGGCGAGGTCGCCCGGCTGATCGGGCGCACGCGCCTGCTGACGATCACCGGCCCGGGCGGCAGCGGCAAGACGCGGCTTGCGCTCGAGGCCGCCTCGCGCGAGCAGGGCGAGGTGCGGCTCGTCGAGCTTGCTCCGCTTGCCGACGCCGCGCTGCTGCCCTCCGCGGTCGCCGCCGGGCTGGGCGTCGCGCTGCCGGCGGATGCGCAGACCCGATCGACGCGCTCGCCGGCGCGATCGGCGGCGCCAGGCTGCTGCTCGTGCTCGACAACTGCGAGCACCTGGTCGACGCGCTGCCGCCGAGCTGGCGGACGCGCTGCTCGCCCGCTGCCCGGGCCTGCGCATCCTCGCCACCAGCCGCGAGCCGCTGCACATCGCCGGCGAGGTCGCGTGGCGCGCCCCGCTCGCTCGCCCCGCCGACGCGGCCCACGCGACGCCGCTCGACGTCCGAGGCCGTGGCGCTGTTCGTGGAGCGCGCCCAGGCCGCCGGCGCCGAGCTTCGCGCTGACCGACGACGAACGCCGCCGCCGTCGCCACAGATCTGCCGCCGGCTCGACGGCATGCCGCTGGCGATCGAGCTGGCGGCCGCGCGCGTGCGCGTCCTCTCGCTCGCGCAGATCGCGGAGCGGCTCGGACGACCGCTTCCGACTGCTGGCGCGGCGGCAGCCGCACCGCGCTCGACCGCCAGCAGACGCTGCGCGCGACGCTCGATTGGAGCCACGCCCTGCTCGATGCCGAAGAACGGCAGCTGTTCGCCGCGCTCGTCGGTGTTCGCCGGCGAGCTTCGACATCGAGGCGGCGGAGGCGGTCGGCGGCGATGCGCTCGACGTCCTCGGCCGGCTCGTGGACAAGTCGCTCGTCCTCGCCGACCGTCACGAGAGCGACGTGCGCTATCGCCTGCTCGAGACGTTCCGTCAGTACGGGCAGGAGCGGCTCACGGATCGATCGCGACCCGCCACCGCCCATCGCCGCCACTACCTCGCGCTCGCCGAGCGCCTGGTTCCGCCGGCCGAGCTGGGAGAGGACGACGGCTGGATCACGACGCTGACCGCCGAACACCCCAACCTGCGCGCCGCGATCGCCTCGGGGCTGCGCGACGCGCCCGAGGAGGCGCTGCGCCTCGTGACGGCCTTGCACCGGTTCTGGCTGGACGGCGGGCACCTCCTCGAGGGGCGGCGCTGGTGCGACCAGGCGCTGGCCGCGCGGCCGGCCCGCGACGAGCTGCGCGCGAACGCGCTCAGCGTCGCCGGCTCGATCGAGTTCCGGCACGGGCGCCACGAGGGGGCGCTGGCGCGCTACGCCGAGCTGCTCGAGCTCGAGCGCGAGCTGGCGGTGCCCGACCGGCTGGGCAAAGCGCTCGTGCTCAACGCCATGTGCGCCTGGATGACGATGGAGTGGGAGCCCGCCCAGCGCCTCTGCCTGGAGGCACTGGAGTGCGGCGAGCCGCTCGTGCAGGCGTCGGCTCGCCACATCGAAGGCCTCACGTACTGGTACCGAGGTGCGGCGCAGGAGAGTCGCGTCGCGTTCGAGCAGGCCCGGGCGATTCTCGCGGAGCTACCCAGCGATGCGCACCCGGCGTTCCTGGTCGTGCTGATCGGCCTGCCCGTGGTCCACGACTTCGGGATCCCGCGCGTGGTCCACGAGGAGACGCTCGCGACGTTCCGGCTCTGCGGCCCGCGCCAGGCGGAGGCGTACCTGCTCATGGACGACGCGCAGTTCGCGCGCTTCGATGGCGACTATGCGCGCGCGCAGGCACTCGCCGACGAAGCGGTCGAGCGCTTCGGCGCGCTCGGCGATCGGCGCGGGACCGCGCTGGCCCTCGGGTGCTCGTCGTGCGTGGCGCGCAGCAGCGGCGACACGGACCGCGCACGGGAGTTGCTCGCCTACAGCCACGAGCTGCGACGCGCCACAGGCGACACGCGGCTGATCGGCATCGGGGTCGGCCTCGAAGCGCTCATCGAGGCGGTCGCCGGCGATCCTGCTCGCGCCCGTGCGCTCTTCACGCAGGTCGAGGAGCGTTTCACGCGCCAGGGCGACGGGCCTGCGCTCGGGGGTGCGCTGCAGAACCATGGGAACTTCGAGCTCGCGCAGGGCCGGCTGGAGGAGGCGCGCGATCTGCTCGACCGATCCGTCGAGCAGCAGCACCTCCAGGGCCTGCGCCGCTCATTGGCGTGGACGAACATCGCGCGGGCCGAGGTGGTCGCGGCGCTGGGCGACGAAGCCGTCGCACGGGCGCTGCTCGAAGCGGCCAGATCGGAGATGGAGCAACTCGGGGAGCCGGGTGGCCTGGACGGCTGCGCAGCGCTCGAAGCGCGGCTGCAGTCGCCGCTAAGCAGCTCTTAAGCGGGTGCGGCCTAGCGTGCTCGCACCACAAACCCTAGAAGGGGGCACTTTGCCATGACGGCAACTGACGGGCGCACCGCGCTCGGAGATCCTTCGGTCCAGGAACTTGCGGAAAGCCTGCGCGGCGTAGTGCTGCGCGACGGCGACCCGGGATACGACGAAGCCCGCACGGGCTGGAACGGCATCTTCCACGACAACCGGCCCGACCTCGTCGTGAGCTGCGTCGGCGCGGCGGACGTGATCGCCGCCGTGCGCTTCGCGCGCAGCGCCGGCCTCGACGTCGCCGTCAAGGGCGGCGGCCACAGCGTCCCCGGCTTCTCGACGATCGACGGCGGCATGCTGATCGACCTCGGGCCGATGGACGGGGTGCGCGTCGATCCCGTCGCCAAGCGCGCGGTCGTCGGCGCCGGCTGCCGCTGGCGCGATGTCGACGCCGAGACGCAGGAGTTCGGCCTGGGCACCACCGGCGGGCTCGTGTCCGACACCGGCGTCGCGGGCTACACGCTCGGCGGCGGCATCGGCCACCTGATGCGCAAGCACGGCCTCGCGATCGACAACCTTGTCGGCGCGGACATCGTGACCGCCGACGGGCGCTTCGTCCACGCCAGCGAGACCGACGAGCCCGAGCTGTTCTGGGGCCTGCGCGGCGGCGGCGGCAACTTCGGCATCGTCACCGCGTTCGAGTTCCAGCTGCACAGCGTGGGCCCGATGGTCTACGGCGGCCCGATCTTCTTCGCGGGTGAGGACGCCGGCGCCGTGCTGACGGCCTTCTCGGAGTGGACCGGAGCGGGCCTGCCCGACGAGATCAGCGCGTTCGCCAACGTGCTCGTCGCGCCGCCGGTGCCGTTCCTGCCAGAGGAGCACCACGGCAAGCAGATCTGCGCCGTGATCTTCTGCCACACCGGCGACCACGCCGAGGGCGAGCGGCTGCTGGCCCCGATCCGCGCGGCGGCAACGCCGATCGCGGACCTGGGCGGCCCGATCCCGTACGCGGCGCTGAACTCGCTGATCGACCCGCTGTTCCCGAAGGGCGGGCGCTACTACATGCGCTCCGGGTACCTGGCGGGCGTGACGCCCGCGGCGATCGACGCGCTGATCACGACGCACCTGTCCACGCCGCTTCCGGGATGCGAGTTCCACGTCCATGACCTCGGCGGCGCCGTCAGCCGAGTGAGCGAGGACGCGACGGCGTTCGGCGATCGCAGCGCGCCCTACGCGCTGAACATCGTCGCCAGCTGGCAGGACCCGGCCGACGACGACGCCAACCTCGCGTGGGTGCGAGAGGCGGGCGCGCGGCTCGACGAGTTCTGCACCGGCGCCGTGTACTCCAACTTCATGGGCTCCGAAGGTGACGAGCGCACGAAGGCGGCGTACGGCGAAAAGCTGCCCAGGCTCCAGGCGCTCAAGCGCGCCTGGGACCCGGACAACGTGTTCAACCGCAACCAGAACGTGAAGCCCTAACGGCTCACGCCCGTGCCGGGTCGGGGGCGTGCTCGCCCCCGACCTTCGGCAGCCAGTTCAGCTTCTTGGGCAGGTACCAGTTCCAGTCGCCCAGGAGCTTCATCGTGGCGGGCAGGAGGACGGCCCGCACGATCGTCGCGTCGATGAGGATGGCGGTCGCCAGACCGACGCCCATCATCTTGAAGTCGATCGCGCTGAGGGTGGCGAAGATCGCGAACACCGCGACCATCACGGCCGCCGCGCTCGTGACCACACCCGCGGTCGACTTGATGCCATGCGCCACCGCGTCCTCGGTCTTCATGCCCTTGTCGAAGGCCTCACGGATCCGGCTGAGGATGAACACGTGGTAGTCCATGCTCAGGCCGAAGAGGACGACGAACAGGAACATCGGCAGCCACGAGGTGACGTAGCCCTGGGACTTGAAGCCCAACAGCGACGCGCCGTGGCCGTTCTGGAAGACCTCGACGAGGACGCCGTAGGCCGCCCCTACCGACAGCAGGTTCAGCACGATCGCCTTGATCGGGATCACGATCGACCGGAACGTCAGGAGCAGGAGCAGGAACGCGAGCGTCAGCACGAAGGCGAAGACGATCGGCGCGCGGCTCTTCATCAGGTCGTTCCAGTCACGCGAGCCGGCGGTGTAGCCGGTCACGAAGGCATCGGCGCCGTTGACCTTGCCGACGGTCGCGGGGACGATGGTGTCGCGCAGGTCGTCGACCGCGCGGTTGGAGGCGGTGTCGTTGCCGTTGCCCCGGATCGGGATCGACAGCTGGGCGACCTGGTGGTCCGAGCTCATGCTGTACGAGACGGGCTCGCCCATGTGGCCGGTCGCCAGCGCGCGCTTCTTGAGGTCCACGAGCGCCGCCTGGATCTTCCCGTCACGCACGTCCTTGGCATGGATGACGACCGTCGCCGGGATCTCGTTGCCCGGGAAGGCAGCCTGCATGCGGTCGTAGACCTTCATGACCTCGATGTTGCGCGGGAAGCTGTCGATGCCGCTGTTCGCGGTGTGGATCCCGAACGCCGGGATCGTCAGCGCGACCAGGACGGCGCCTGCGGCGATCGCGCTCACCAGCGGCCGGCGCAGGACGCGGTCCAGCACCCAGCCCCAGGCGCGGCTCTCGCCACCGGCACGACGGCCGAGGAACGGCACCTTGGCCTTGTCGACCTTGTCACCGAGCGCGCTCAGCAGTGCCGGCACGACGGTGACCGAGCCGATCATGGCCATCGCGACGACGATGATCGAGCCGATGCCCATGCCGGTGAACGTCTTGTCCCCGGCGAGGAACATGCCCGCCATCGCCACGATCACGGTCAAGCCCGAGACGAGGACGGCACGACCCGACGTCGCTGCGGCGGTATGGATCGCCTCGCGTTCGGACGCACCCGCTCGCCGTTCCTCACGCTCGCGCTTGAGGTAGAAGAGCGTGTAGTCCACGCCGACGGCCATCCCGATCAGCAGGACGACTGAACTGACGTTCTGGTCGAGATCCAGAACGTGGCTGATGGGACCGAGGATGCCGAGTGTCGCGAAGACCGCGGTCAGCGCCAGCAGGATCGGGATGCCGACGGCCGCGAGCGTGCCGAACGCGAGGATCAGGATCACGATCGTGATCGGGACCGAGAGCTTCTCGGCCTTGCTGAAGTCGTCGCTGAACGACTTCTCGATCGCCTTGCTCGCGCTGGCGTCGCCGAACTGGCCGATGCGCAGACCAGGATGGTCGGCGCCGACCTTGACGACGGCGGCCTCGATCGGGTCGATCGCGTTCTTCGTCGCGTCGTCGTTGCCCTTGACCTCGAAGTTCACGAGGACGGACTTGCCGTCGGGGCTGATCTGGCCGCGGTTGCCCTTGGCGTACGGCGAGTCGACGTTCTGGACGGTCTTGAAACCGGAGACCGCCTTGACGGTCTGGTCGACCGCGGCGCGCACGTCGGCGTCGCGGTAGGTCTGGCCATGGCGGCCTTGGATGAGGACGGATTCACCGCGGAATCGGGGTAGTGGCTGGTGACCAGCTTGTCGCCGCGGCCGGAGTCGCCGACGGAGCTGTCCTGGTTGGCGGGGGTCTTGGTGCCCACCGCGGAGCCGATGGCGACCGCGAGGATCACGAACGCGAGCCACCCGAAGATTGCCTTCTTGCGGTTGGCGGCGGACCAGCGCCCGGCACGGGCGGCGAACGTGTTCGTACTCATAGTTGCAGGATGCTTCCGCGCGGGGGCCCCGGGAATGCGGCGTGCCCGTGTCCGCGGTGGGGCTATCCACACTCTTCCACCGCCGCGCGGCTTTGCAGTGCGTTGCGGTGGCCGTTGGTGGTGCGCAGCGCGGCGCGCTTGCCTGGGCGCTGCGCGGAGGGAAACTGCAACTAGCGCGCCATGCGGTCCAGCGCGGCGCCCATGGACTTCGTCGCGTGGGCGGCGAAGAGCCGTTCGATGCCGGCTGAGTAGACGGGCCACATGCGCTTGAGCGTCGGCCTGGCCCTCGGGCGTGAGCACGACGTAGGCGCCGCGGCGGTCCTCCGGGACGGGCTCGCGGCGGGCGAGGCCCGCCTTCTCGAGGCGGTCGACGAGGCGCACGATCGCGGTGCGGCTCAGGACGACGGCCTCGGCGAGCTCGCCCATGCGCCGGCGACCGCCCTCGCCGCGTGCGCAGCGCCCAGAGCGCGTCGTACCAGGTGAGCTCCGGCAGGCCGCGTTCGCGCGAGGTCCGCGTTGATCTGCCGGGTGATGCGGTCGTGGGCGTTGATGAAGGCCTTCCAGGTGGCCAGATCGGAGTCGTTCAGGGTCATGGCGTAATGATAGTGCATGTGCACATACTTCTGTGCTACCGTGATTAGTGCACTTGCACATACTTCTCCAGGGAGTCACACCCATGCACATCGGTCTTTTTCTCATTCAGCTCGTCGTCGGCACCCTGGTCTTCGGTCATGGCGCCCAGAAGCTGCTCGGCTGGTTCGGTGGATTCGGCATCGAAGGCACCGCCGGCTACATGGAGTCCATCGGCCTTCGCCACGGCAAGCTGATGGCCGGCGTCGGCGGCGCGAACGAGATGCTCGGCGGCGTGCTCGTCGCCACCGGCCTGTTCATGCCGCTCGGCGCGGCACTCGTCGCCGCGGCGATGCTCGTAGCCGCCCGCACGGACCACCGCGGCAAGGGCCTGTGGATCTGGAACTACGGCGCCGAGCACGTGCTCACCAATGCCGTCGGTCGTCATCGGCCTTGCGATCGCCGCGCCCGCGCGCTGGTCGCTGGACAACGTCATCGGCTGGAACGTCCACGGCCTCGGCTGGGGCATCGGCGCCGCGGCTCTCGCGCTCATCGGCGGCGGCTCGGTCATCGCCCTCTTCCGGCGGCCGGACGCCGCGATCACCCCCAACCCGGCCGCGATCGCGGCCTGACAGGAGAACCCAATGACCCGCAAGATCACCCGTGACGAGCTCACCGAGCTGCTCGCCACCGGCACGCCCGTGCAGTTCGTCGAGACCCTGCGCGCCGAGCACTTCGCGCAGGGCCATCTGCCCGGCGCGGTCCACATCCACTTCGAGGAGGTCGAGGAGCGCGCGGCCGGGTCGCTTCCCGACAAGGACGCGCTGATCGTGACCTACTGCTCGAACACCGCCTGCCAGAACTCCCGCATCGCCGCCGAGAAGCTCGCCAAGCTCGGCTACTCGAACGTGCGCCGCTACGAGGAGGGCAAGCAGGACTGGGAGGAGGCCGGACTGGAGCTGGAGGCGCTGGCGCTGTAACGCTACGCCGCTTTGCTTGACTGTGGGGACGTGATGGAGGGGCACGTCCTCACCGACACCCACGAGCTGGTGGGCGAGCTGGAAGCCCAGCGCGAGCGCACGCTCGCCCTCATCGCCCACCTCTCGGACGCCGACCTGGAGCGCGTGATCGACCCGATCATGAGCCCGCTCGTCTGGGATCTCGGGCACATCGCGGCCTACGAGGACCTCTGGCTCAACCACCGCTTCGCCGGCGCGCCGCTGCTGCATCCCGAGCTCGCCGCGTTCTACGACGCGTTCGAGACGCCGCGCCAGGCGCGCGGCGACATCGAGATCCTCAACCGCGCCGACGCGGCTCGCGTACCTCGACGAGGTGCGCGAGCGCGTGCTCGACGCGGCCGCCCGCCTCGGCGTCGACCCCGTCCTGCACGAGCTCGTCCTGCGCCACGAGATGCAGCACACCGAGACCATGCGCCAGTGCATGGCGCTCGGCCGCCTGCTCCCGGACGGCGAGCCGCGGCTGCGCGGCGTCGGCGGCGCCGGACGACGAGTTCGTCGCGATCGCCGGCGGCACGTTCGCCCTGGGCGCCGACGGCGAGGGCTTCGCCTACGACAACGAGCGCCCCCGCCATGCCGTCGACGTGCGGGCGTTCGAGATCGCGCGGCGCCCCGTCACGAACGCCAGCTGGCGTCACTTCTGCGAGGGCGGCGGCTACGAGCGCCGCGAATGGTGGTCCGACGAGGGCTGGGCGTGGAAGGAGGAGTACGACATCGGCAACCACGCCGCCCGGGCGACGCGGCCCGACGACGAGCCCGTCGTCCACGTCTCCTGGTTCGAGGCCGATGCCTTCGCCCGATCGCGCGAAGCTCGCCTCCCCACCGAAGCAGAGTGGGAGAAGGCATCGACCTGGGGCCAGCTGGACGCCACCGGACTGGTGTGGGAGTGGACGGCGTCGCACTTCAGGGGCTACCCGGGGTTCGTCGCACATCCATACCGCGAGTACTCCGAGGTCTTCTTCGGCGACGGCTACCGCGTGCTGCGCGGCGGCTCGTGGGCGGCCCACCGGCGCGTCGCCACGACCACGTTCCGCAACTGGGACCTGCCGCAGCGCAGGCAGATCTTCGCCGGAGTGAGGCTCGCAAAGTGACCGTCGTCCCGTCCGAGATCGAGGTCCACACCTACCTGGCCGCGACCGACGAGCGCGCTCTGGCCGACGATGTCCTCGACGGCCTGACGCGGCCGTTCAAGGAGCTGCCGCCCAAGCACTTCTACGACGCGCGCGGCAGCGGAGCTGTTCGATCGCATCTGCGACCTGCCCGAGTACTACCCGACGCGCACCGAGCGCGCGATCCTGCAGGCTCGCGCCGGCGAGATCGTCGACCTGACGCGCGCGGCCGAGATCGTCGAGCTCGGCTCCGGCACCGCGGCGAAGACGCGGATCCTGCTCGACGCGATGCAGGAGGCGGGGACGCTGCGGCGCTACGTGCCGCTCGACGTGACCGAGCAGATGATCCTCGAGACCGCCACGGCGCTCGTCGAGGAGTACCCCGGGCTGCTCGTGCACGGCATCGTCGGCGACTTCGAGCGCCACCTGCACCACCTGCCCGAGCCGCTCGGACCGCGCCTGGTGGCGTTCCTCGGTGGCACGATCGGCAACTTCACGCCGGGCAGCCGGCGGCGCTTCCTGCGCGGCCTGGCGAAGGCGCTGGGCCCCGACGACCACCTCCTGCTCGGCACCGACCTCGTGAAGGACCCGGCGGTGCTCGAAGCCGCCTACGACGACAGCCAGGGCGTCACGGCGGAGTTCAACCGAAACGTGCTGCACGTCGTCAACCGCGAGCTCGACGCCGACTTCGACGTCGACCAGTTCGACCACGTGGCGTTCTTCGATCGCGAGCGCGAGTGGATCGAGATGCGCCTGCGCGCGGCGTCGCGCCAGCACGTCCACATCGGCGCACTCGGCCTCGACATCGAGTTCGAGCCGCGCGAGGAGCTGCGGACCGAGATCAGCGCGAAGTTCACCGGCGAGCGGCTGCAGGGCGACCTGGCCGCCGCGGGACTGGAGATCGAGCAGGTGTTCACCGACGACGACGGGCTGTTCGCGCTGTCGCTCTCGCGACCGGCTGCTGAGTAGGGTCCGGCGAATGCACATCAAGAACGCAGGAGCGCTCGTCGTCGGCGGGGCGTCGGGCCTCGGCGAGGCGACCGTCCGGCAGCTGCACGAGGGCGGCGCCGCCGTCACGATCGCGGATGTCAACGTCGACCGCGGTCAGTCGCTCGCCGCCGAGCTGGGGCTCGAGTTCGTGGCCTGCGACGTGCGCGAGGAGGATCAGGTCGAGGCCGCCGTCAAGAAGGCCGCCGAGGCCGACGGCGGCCTGCGGATCGCGGTGACGTGCGCGGGAACCGGCTGGGCGCAGAAGATCGCCTCGTCCAAGGGACCGCACCCGCTCGACCCGTTCAAGATCATCATCGACATCAACCTGATCGGGACGTTCAACGTCCTGCGCTTCGCGGCGCCAGTCGATGATCGGCAACGAGCCCGACGCCAACGGCGAGCGCGGCGTCTGCATCAACACCGCTTCGATCGCGGCGTTCGACGGCCAGGTCGGGCAGGTCGCCTACTCGGCGTCCAAGGGCGGCGTCGTCGGCATGACCCTCCCGGTCGCGCGCGACCTCGCCCAGTACGGCGTGCGCGTCGTGACGATCGCGCCCGGGCTGTTCGACACGCAGCTGCTCGCGGCGCTGCCCGAGGAGGCGCGCACGAAGCTCGGCGAGTCGATCCCCTTCCCGCCGCGGCTCGGCCGGCCGGAGGAGTACGCGCAGCTCGCCGCGCAGATCGTCGAGAACACGATGCTCAACGGCGAGACGATCCGGCTCGACGGCGCGCTGCGGATGGCGCCGCGCTAGCGACGCTAGAACGCCTTGCGTACAGGGGAACTCGGCCGGCGGTCCGCTGCACCCCGTCCGGGAAGGCGATGCGCAGCTCGTAGGGCCAGGACGTCCCGCAGCTGTCCGGCGTGCGCAGCAGGGCGTGGCCGACGAGCCGGTGGTCGCGGACCTTCTTGATGACGTATCCCGACAGCGTCCTGATCCTGTAGCGGCGGATGAAGTTCTGGCGCGTGCGGCGCACGGCGCTGAGGTTCAGCTCCAGGCGCGCCGGGGCGACGCTGGAGGGCGATGGCACCTGGAAGTCGACGGGCAGGCCCGGGAGCACGAGCTCGACCCCGTACTTGCCCGACGCCCGGCGGATGAGCCGGCCCGTGCTCGTGGCGGTGCTCGGGACGGTGGTGCCGAGCTCGGGCGCAAGCAGCGTGCTGACGTTGTCGGCGCCCAGCAACTTCGCGGCAAGCACGACCGACGCGACGTCGCTCGGACTTGGCGCGCGTCCCGAGAAATGCGTCGATCGCCCAGGTGAGCTGGGTCTGGCCGCCGGGCGCCAGGAAGCCCGTCACGGTGACGACGTAGCGGCCGAAGCCGATCCGGCTCGCCGCGGGGCAGGCCCCACGGGCGGCCTGGGCGCGGCTGCACAGCTGCTTGACCGCGCTCGCGTCGGCGCTCGTCCCGCGCGGCATGGCGGCGGTGATCGAGGTCGGGGCCTGGCCATCCGGCGACAGCGCGGTGCCGTCGACCGCGAGCACCAGCGCGGTGCCCTGGCTGGCGATGTCCGGGTCGAACGAGATCGGCGCAGCGCTCTGGGCGCGCGCGGAAGCCACCGGCGCGGACAAGGTCAGCAGCAGGCACAGCCCCAGGGCTGCGCGGCGCCTGCTCAGCTGAGGTGCCCCCTGAGCGCAGCCGGCGAGCGGACGATGATCCGGCCTCGCTTGAGACTGATGACGCCCTCGTTCTCGAGCCAGTGCAGCAGCCGTGTCGCGGCGTCCTTGGGCGCCCCCGCGAGCCGCGCGAGATCCGTCGGGCTGCCGACGAGCTCGACGTCCCCCTCCCCCGGGTGCCGCGCCTGGCGCGCCTCGACCTGGGCGAGCAGGGCCGCGAGGATGCGCCCGTTGACCGTCGACGTCGACGTGGCGAAGAGGCGATCCTCGGCCTTCTGCAGGAGCCCGGCGACGTGGACGGCCATGCTGACCGCAGCCTCGGCGTTGCCCAGCAGGATCGCCATCAGGTCCTCGCGCGAGATCGCGACGGCCTCGGTCTCCTCGAGCACCTGCATCGACGCCGACCGGCCACCGGGCGCGAACAGCGCCAGCTCGCCGACGATCGCGCCCTGGCCGACCTGGGCGAGCGCGATCGGCTGGCCATCGGCCAGGCGCCGCGTCAGCTTCACCTGGCCGCGGTGGATCACGTAGCAGGAGTCGCCGCGGTCGCCTTCCGAGAAGACCAGCGTGCCTGCCTGCCAGGTGACGATTTCGACGCGGCGCGCCAGCGCGTCGACCTCCTCGCTCGAGAGCGAGGTGAACAGGTCGAGCCCGTCGAGCAGGTCGACGATCGTGTCATGTGTGAGACTCAAGGGGCAGGCGTCCTTTCCTTGCGGCGATCCTAACCCGGTTGTCGGCGTCGTGGGGGCGGGTTAGGCTCGCGCCCCCCTTGATCACCCCCCTCGCCCGATTTGCAGTTCGCCACGCTGTCCCGGTCCTCATCGGGTGGCTCGTCGTCGTGGTCGCATTCGCTGTGATCGGCCGCGGCGTCGAGGACAAGGTGCAGCCCTCGCTGCTGTTCGTCCCCGGCACGGAGTCCGACCATTGGCGCGATGTTCGTGCGGGGAGCTTCAACGAGTCGCTGATCGTCCTCCTGGTCGGGCCCGGGAGCGAGGTCGACCGCCAGGGCCCGCGGCTGGCAGCCGCGCTGAACCGCCGTGCCGGGACCCGCGCGATCTCGCCATGGAGCGTGCCCAGGGTCAAGCAGCTCGAGGCCCTGCGCCCGCGGCCCAGCGAAGCGGCGATCAGCGTCGACCTGCACGTACCGAAGGGCGGCAACATCAACACGGTCATCGGGCCGCTCGATGACTACATCCACTCGCACGTCCAGCCACCGCTGCGTGCGCACCTGGCGGGGATCCCTTCGCTCGGCAGCGAGGTCAACAAGTCGTCGATCGACGCGCTGCACAAGGGCGAGCTGATCGCCGCGCCGATCCTGATCCTCGTGCTGCTGCTCGTGTTCCGAAGTCCAGTGGCCGCGGCCGTCCCGCTGCTGATCGCGCTGGGCACGGTGGTCATGGGCTTCGGGGTCATCTCCCTGATCCTCAAGATCGCGGACCTCGACGCGGTGGCGCTCAGCGCGGCGTCGATGCTCGGCCTGGCGCTCGGCGTCGACTACTCGCTGCTGATCGTCACGCGGTTCAGATCGAGCCTTGCCGAAGGACAGGCGCCCAGACAGGCGGCGTCGATCGCGGCGAACACCGCGGGCCGCACGGCGAACTTCGCCGGCGTCGTGCTGCTCCTGATCACGGCCGTCGCGTTCTTCATGTCGCCCGGGCACGATCCTGCTGTCGATGGCGATCGGGATGAGCGTCGTCACGGTCCTCAGCATGATCGGCGCGATCCTGATCGCGCCGGCGGCGACGAGCCTCCTCGGCCACCGGATCAACAAGTGGCAGATCGGCCGGACGCCCGCCGACGACGGCGGCGTGATCTCCCGGATCGTGGCCCGGGTGAGCCGCCGCGCCGCGCTCGCAGCGGCGCTGCTCGCAGCGCTGCTGCTGCTCATCGCGGCGCCGGTGCTCGCCATCAAGACGACGCCGCCGGACCCACGCGTGCTGCCGAAGGACAGCCCCGGCCTCGCCGCGTTCGAAGCCTTGCGCAAGGCGAGGTTCGGGCCGGAGATCGACGTGGCGCTCGCGGCGCCCGACCGGGACGCTGCTCGGTCCGCGCGGCTCGCGAGCATCGCCCACCTCGAACAGCAGATCGCGAGGCTGCCGGACGTCAGAGCGGTCACCGGTCCCGGCTTGGTCGCGGACGCGACGACGGATGTGCGCAACGCGCCCAAGCAGATCGGCAAGTCGCGGCGCGATCTGTCATCGCGCAGAGAGCGAGCTCACCTCGCGATCGCGCCAGCTCGACCGCGCCCGCCGCGAAGCGCGCCGGCAAGCGCGCGATGTCGCACGCGGCCTCGCACACAGCTCGCGGCCTGCTCGACTCCGGGAGCGGGATGCTGGACGCAGCCACAAGCCACACCGGTGACGTCAACGCGCTGAAGCACGGCTTGAGCGTGGCGCAGGACGGCGCCCAGCAGCTCGCCGGCGGGACGCAGACGCTCACGAGCAAGGCCCGTCTCCTCACCGATGCGCTCAACGAGATCAAGCGGCGCGTCGACGGCCTCATCCCGGCGATCGTGAGCGGGCAGGGCGCGCTGCGCGACGCACAGGCGCGGCTGACGCTGCTGCGCGATCCCGGCGCAGACCAGCCAGCGCGAGCTCCAGGACGCGCTCGCAGCGCTCGACCGCGCGGGCGCCTCCGACCCCGCCGTCCAGGAAGCGCGCCAGCACGTCTCGACGGCGCTGGCTGCGATCGGCGGCAGCGGGCTGCAGACCGCGCAGGCCGGCGGCTTCCCGGGCCTCGACGCCGCGCTCGCGAACGAGCTGGCACTCGCGGAGGCAGCGGGCAGGCAGATCGATGCCGCAGTCCGCCAGGCGGGCCAGTTCGCGGACGTGATGCAGCAGGTCGCAGACGGTGCCGGGCGGCTGGTCAACCCCGGCCTGACCACGATCGCCGGAGGCGACCAGCGAGCTCGCCGCGGCGCTCGGTCAGGCCCGCGACGGCGTCGCCGCCGTGCAGCCGCAGCTCAACGACCTGGCCGGAGGCGCGCAGTCGCTGCTGGCGACGGGCGGCGAGCTGCTCAACGCAAGCGGCGCGCAGGCGACGCCGCTGCTCTCCGAGCTCCAGCAGGGCCTGGGCACCGCATCGAGCAGGATCGCCACCGTGCGCAACCAGCTGCGGACGCGCAGCGGGCCGTTCCAGCCGCTGCGCACGCTGCGCACGCTCGAGCTGGACTCGCCGGGCTTCTTCCAGTCCGGCTACCTCGTCGCCGCCGGGCTCGATGGCGCGCCCGCGCTGCAGCGAGACGCGATCGCCGGCATCGTCGACAGCCTCAACGGCGGCAAGAAGGCGCGCATCCTCGTGATGCCCGAACGTGCCGACCAACGACCCGCGCCAGGACCGCGATCGTCGACGACGTGCGAACGCTGACGCATCGCTTCCAGCGCGCGACCGGCATCCGGCGCCGGTCGGCGGGACGGCGCCGGAGCTGACGGACTTCGAGCGCGTCAACCGCACGCGCGTGCCGCTGATCATCCTCGCGATCTGCCTCGTGACCTACCTGGCGCTCGATCCCGATCCTGCGGTCGGTCGTGCTGCCCGCCATCGCTGTGGGCCTCAACCTGCTCACGGTTGCGGCGGCATTCGGGATCCTGACGCTGCTGTTCGTGGGCGACAACCCGCCGCTCGGAGGCGTCGGGCAAGCTCGACATCGTGACGGTCACGGGGATCTTCGTCGTCACGTTCGCGCTGTCGATCGACTACCAGGTCTTCCTGCTCACGCGGATGCGCGAGGAGTACGTGCGCACGCAGTCGCACACTGCGGCGGTCGAGTTCGGCATCTCGAAGACCGCGCCGCGTCGTCACCGGCGCGGCGAGCATCATGGTCGCCGTCTTCGTGGCCTTCGCGCTCTCGAGCTTCTCGATCGTCCAGCAGCTCGGCGTCGGGCTGGCGACCGCGGTCCTGATCGATGCAACGATCGTCCGACTGGGGCTGCTGCCGTCGATCATGAAGCTGGCCGGCGACCGCACGTGGTGGCTGCCGACGTGGCTCGACGAGAAGCTGCCGTTCCTCGACACCGAGGGCGCGATCTTCACCGGCGACGCCACGAACCTGCGCGCGACGACTAGCGCGCCCGCAGCTTCAGCGCCCGTTTGAGCGTGGTGCCGTTGCCGGCGTCGTCGGTGACGGCGAGCGTCAGCGTCACCGTGCGCCGGTGACGAAGCAGTCGCCGGACCGCCTTCGAGAGCTTCAACGTGAGCGTGTGCTTGCCCGCCACGGTGAAGTCCCTGCTCGCCCTGACGGTCCTCCTGCCCACCCGCAGGCTCGCGCTGACCGAGGACGACTCGTCGGTCGTGAACGTCAGGCGCAGCTTCGTGGCGACGGTGAGGCGCTTGGCGAGCGTCAGGCGGACGACCGGGGCGGTCGTGTCCTGAGGCGGGCCGCCGGGTGGCGGCCCACCCGCCGGCGGCGAAGCAACGGTGATGACCATGGTCTTGGTGGCCGACTCCGGGCCGACAGCGTCGGAGTTCGTGTCGGTCGCCGTCAGGCGCACGGTCACGTTGCGCGGCGTCGTGCCCGTGTTGGTGAACACGGCGGACGGCGTCGGGCTGGTCGCGCCCGGATCGTCGACACCGTCCCCGTCGAGGTCCCACGTGTAGTTGAGCGTCTGCCCGATGCCGAAGTCGGGATCGCTGGACCCGTTGGCGTCGAAGGTCACCTCGGTGCCGGAGGCGACGCTCGTGGCGCTCGCCGTGAACGACGCCACCGGCAGGCTGTTCGTGGTCACCGTGACCTTGCCCTTCATGGAACCGCCGTTGACGCCGTGGACGTTGCAGTGCCACGTGTAGATGCCATCTGTCGGGAACGTCCGGAACGCCGTCGTCCCGCTGTTCTCCTCGCCGTAGGACAGATCGTCGAAACGCAGCGGATGTTGCGCGAACGTCGCGCCGGCAGCGCCGGTCCACGTCACCTTCTCACTCGGCAGGATCCGCACACTGTTGGGCGTGTACTGACAGCACTGGAACGTGACCGATGCGTCAGCCGCCCATGCCGGCGATGCAAGGCATGCGAACGCGAGCAGGGCGAACGCGCACATGGACCGCCACATGCTCATCAACGACACCACGCACGCGATCATCCTTCCTGGATAGGGTCGATGTCCATGGCAGAGGACCTCTCCCCCGCCGACCGGTCCTCGCTGGCGGCCGAACAGGGGCCGGTGAGCATGGCCGTCGGCGGTGTGCTCGTGTTCGAGTCCGAGATCGGTTACGAGCGGCTGATCGAGCGCATCGGCTCGCGGCTGCACCTCGTTCCGCGCTATCGCCAGCGCCTGCAGCACGCCGCCTCGGGGATCACCAACCCCGTCTGGGTCGACGACGATCACTTCGACATCCGCTGGCACGTGCGGGTGACGCGGCTGTCGGCACCCGGCACCGACGCGCAGCTCGGCGAGCTCGTCGGGACCGAGATGTCGCGCCGCCTGGACCGCGCGCGACCGCTGTGGGAGGTCACTCTCGTGGAGGGACTCGAGGGCGGGCGCAACGCGGTGCTGGCGAAGATGCACCACGCGCTCGTCGACGGGATCGCCGCGATCGACATCGGCACCGTGATCCTCGATCCGACGCCCGAGCCGCTCGACCTGCGGGGCGGGCCGGACGAAATCGAGTGGGCGCCGCGGCCCTACGACCGCCGCCGGCACCTGGCGAAGATGATGGCGATGCCGGCGCTGCGCGCCCAGCGGGCGCTGCTCGACGCCGCGCAGCGGGCGATGACCACCGACCCGCGCCGCGCCGCGGAGGACCTGCTGCGCGCGACCGAGCTGATGACCCAGCTCGCGAGCACGCGGCCCGCAGCGCCGATGACGTCGCTGAACCGCGGGATCGGCCCGAACCGCAGCTATGCGATGCAGACGGCGTCCCTGCAGGCGCTGAAGGACGTCGCCAAGCCGCACGGCGCGACGGTCAACGACGCGATCCTCGCGGCCGTCGCGGGAATGCTCCGCGTCGTTGCGCCGGGCGTCGACCCTGTCGCGCTCGTGCCGGTGTCGGTGCGCCGCGAGGGCGAGGAGGGCGGCAACCGCTTCTCGACGGTGCTCGTCGACCTGCCGACGCACGAGCCCGATCCGATCGCGCGGATGCTCGCCGTCCACGAGCAGATGGCGAAGCTGAAGGACTCGGCAGCGGTGCGCGCCGGCGCGCTGCTCGTCGGCGCGTCGGGCTGGGCGCCGCCGCTCGTGTCGAGCGCGCTCGCCCGCGCGATGAGCGGCGTACGCGCCTTCAACCTCGTCGTCTCCAACCTGCCCGGGCCACAGCAGCCGTTCTACCTGTCGGGCGTGCGCCTCGAGCGCGTCCACCCGATCGTGCCGCTGAACCCCGCGTCCCAGGGCCTGACGGTCAGCGTCCTCAGCTACGACGGCACCGTGTGCTTCGGCCTGCTCGCCGATCGTGCCCTGGAGCCACCGCTGGACCAGGTCTCGGCTGCGCTCGCCGACGCGCTGGGCGAGCTCACGTCCGGATAGCCGCGCGCCGCAAGCGCGGACCGTGACCGCCCCGCATCGTTCAGGCGACCGCACCCAGCAGGACCGACGCCGACAGCTCGCCGTCGGCGCCCTGGACCCAGCGCAGCGCGCCTTCGCTCATCACGATCGCGTCGCCGGGCTGGGCGCCCGCGCGAAACTCGATCTCGCCGTCGAACGTCTCGGGCTCCGCGCCGGCGGCGAGCTCCTCCTCCACGATCGCCCAGTAGGCGCTGTTGTTGACGTGGTCGGCCATGTCGAGCTCGCTGGCCCGGAAGCGCCAGCCGGAGCGCACGGCGTCCGGCGAAGGCGCGGGATGGCGCAGGCGCGCCTTGACGCGCCGCCCGTCGGCGCTCTCCTCGTACACCCGCACGCAGCGCTCACTCGGCGGGATCGGCCGGCCGCGTTCCGCGTCGATGCGCACCCACAGGCCCGCCGTCTCGACACGCGCGGTGTCGCCGGTGATCGACGTGCGGCGCTCGGCCCACATCGACCCGGTCCCGCTGCACCACGTGCGCGCGGTGCACAGCTCGCCCCAGCGCGGGAACGCCTCGACGCGGATGCGCGTGCGCCGCACCACCCACAGCCACTCGTCGCCGTCGAGCGCGTCGTCGACGTCGGCCCGAGCGACGTCCTGCAGCCAGCCTGCGATCACGTCGAGCCGGACGCGGCCGGTGGGCGTCGTGTCGGACAGACCGCCGCGGACGTCCAGCGCGAACGTGCGCCCGCGCCCGGAGGGCGCAACGATCTCGCTGAGCTCGACAGGCACAGGCACACGCACATCATTGCGTGGCGGCGACGCCGCCCCGGCGTCAGGCGACCGTCTGGCTGCGCTCCTGGATCGCTGTCCGGATCTGCGCCCCGACGGACGGCATCCGGCTCTCGATCGAGTGGAACTGCGCGGCGGTCAGCACGATCAGATCCATCGCCTCCGTCGCGACGACCGTCGCGGTACGGCGGTCACTGATCAGCAGTCCCATCTCGCCGAAGAAGTCGCCCGGTCCGAGCGTCTTCACGACCTTGCCGTCGATCGTGACATCCGCGGTTCCGCTCCGGATCGCGAAGAACTCGTAGGCGAACTTGCCTTCGGTGATGAGCTGCTTGCCCTCACGCACGTCGACTTCGTCCGCCTGCTGGGCCACGAGCCGAAGCTCATCGTCGCGCAACGACGCGAACAGCGGCACTGATTTCAGGTCCTTCGGGTCCACGTGGACTCCTTCCGCTAGACCCGATCGATCGTAGCCGCGCCGATCGGGCCCGCGCAACGGCGCGGGTTGGGCGGGCCCGATCGACCGGCTCAGTCCAGGCGCTCGACGAGCATCGCCTGGCCCATGCCGCCGGCCACGCACATCGACTCGATGCCGTAGCGGCCGCCGGTCGTCTCGAGGCCGTTGATGAGCGTCGTCATGATGCGCGCGCCGGTCATCCCGAACGGGTGGCCGAGGGCGATCGCGCCGCCGAACGGGTTGAGCTTCTCGTCGGGGATCCCGAGCTCTTCCTTGCACGGGACGATCTGGGCGGCGAAGGCCTCGTTGATCTCGACGATGTCGATGTCGTCGATCGACATGCCCGTCTGCTCGAGCAGCGCCTTGATCGCCGGGATCGGGCCGAGGCCCATGATCTCCGGGCGGATCGCGGCGACCGTCGAGGCGACGATGCGCGCGCGGGGCTTCAGGCCGAGCTTCTCGGCCTTCTCCTCGCTCATGACGAGCACCGCGGCGGCGCCGTCGTTGAGCGGGCAGGCGTTGCCGGCCGTGACCGTGCCGTCCGGCTTGAACACCGGCTGCAGCGACGCGAGCTTCTCCATCGTCGTGCCCGGCCGCGGGCCGTCGTCCTGCGTGACCTCCGTGCCGCTCGGGCGTGCGTGACCGGCGACGATCTCCCTGTCGAAGTGCCCGTGTCGCGGGCGTCGACGGCGCGGTTCTGCGAGTCACGGCCCACTCGTCCTGCGCCTCGCGGCTGACGTTGCAGCGCTCCGCGACGTTCTCGGCGGTGAGGCCCATCGGGATGTAGACGTTGTAGAGCGACCCCTCGGAGCCGTCGAGCTTCTGTGGAACTCGAAGTCCGGCGCCGCGCAGCGCGCGAGACGGCCTCGACGCCGGCGGCGACGTACTGGTCGCCCTCGCCGCCCTTGATCGCGTGGAACGCGTTGCGGATGCGTCTGCAGCGACGACGCGCAGAAGCGGTTGACGGTGCAGCCGGGGACGTGATGGTCGATGCCGGCCAGCAGCAGCGCGTTGCGGCCGATGTTGTAGCCCTGCTCACCCGCGCCGAAGCGCGGCCGCCCATGATGACGTCGACGGTCTCGCCGAAGTCCACGTCGGGGTTGCGCTCCTTGAGCGCCTTGAGCGGGATCGAGGCAAGGTCGTCGGCACGGACGTCCTTCAGCGAGCCCTTGACGGCGCGGCCGATGGGCGTGCGGACGGCGTCGACGATGACGGCCTCAGGCATTGATGTCTCCTTTTCGGATCGCTCGGCTCGGCGGTCTCACTCCACGAGCCCTGTCAACCCGGGCGGTCGCACTCCACCGGGGCACCAAAAAGGCTACTTCAGATCGCCGAGAATCTCGTCGGCAGCGTTCTCGAGCAATACGTGGTTCTGTCGCTGACATGTCCTTGGCTCGGTTGGTCTTGCTCTTCCGGCAAGTCCGAAGTCGAAGTCATGGCACCGTGAGCGCCTATGCCGCAAAATTAGCCAGATACATCATTCTCGATACCGCTCCTCTTTGAGAAAGCTCTTACTACAGTTTCAAGATAGCGCTGCTGGCGCTCAAAGTAGGCAATCCCCTTCACGCTGATTAAGCTGCTCTCGATGAGCGAGCCTTGCTGCCATTCTTCCCTTGGCATTTTTCAGCAAACTCGCGGTTCGCTCTTCGCGATCTATTAGCCGAAACCCGGTAAGTTCAAGCGCTTGTTCGTTCAAGCCCGAAGCTGCGAGTTGAGTGTAACCGTGCACAGCCCGCAGCCGAACTTCCTCATCAGATATCGAGCGGGTAAGGACCCCGGCATCGGTAAACAGAAACCTTCCTCCAGGACCCAGGACCCGTGTCACTTTTCCCTGAACACTTTCAAGCGATCACGAAGATGAAGGATCACATCCAATGACACGACCGCATCGAAAGAGCCGCTTGCGAGCGGCAGGGGCTCATTCAGGTCGGATTGTTGGAGCGTGACAGAGCCCGTCAAGCTCCAGAGCGAAGCGACGCGAGCCCGTCCGGCTGCGATTGCTTCCCCGCTCAAGTCCATGCCACTGCCGTGACAACCGACCTGACTTATGATGAAGGTCAACGGCCCGCAAGGACCGCAACCCAGGTCAAGGAAACGGCTGGAGCGAGAGAGCTTGAGTCGAGGAATGTCCCGTTCGAGTTCCTCAGGAGTTACCCACGAGTGTTGGCCGATGTCCTTCTCATAAGCTTCAAGCCGAAGCTGCTGCATAAGAGGCGAATCAAAATCTTTATAGAGATCGTTGTAGCCTCTACCTTCGGATCCGTCTGTAGCGTTCATAAGAAAACTCGTGCGGGATAGACGGTACGAGCGATGCGAGTATACACGCGCATCCGCCCGCCGGAAGTCTCTCCGGTTGGGGTGACGAGTTGCAGTCGGGTGGGTCGGCCAAGGCCTGGAACTGTGGCCCCGTCTGAATACGGGTTCGTACACCCTCCCGGGAAGTTGAAGCGCACCCTCACGGGTACTTATTGGGAGCTTCTAGAACCCCACGTTGGTGCCGGCTCCCGCTGTGGGCAGGGTGAGTTCTGAACACCGCTCCGCCACCCGGCCCGGAGCTGGCC
>CAWCEB010000028.1:0-3003 GCA_963794105.1 uncultured Actinomycetes bacterium
ATGTCCCCCGCCCTCGCGGCAGCAACGCTGGACGTCGATTGCTCGTTGCCGACTCGTGACCCCCTCGAGGCAACGACAGTCGACGTCCAGTCGGAGCTGGCGCACCGGCTGGCCATCGTCGCCGAGTACCGCGACGACGAGACCGGCGCGCACGCCGCACGCGTCGCGGCCATCTCCGGCGCGATCGCCCGAGGGCTCCGCCTCCCCAAGGACAGCGCGCGCCTGATCGAGCTCGCGGCGCCGCTGCACGACCTCGGCAAGGTCGCGATCGCCGACGCGATCCTGCTCAAGCAGGGCCCGCTCAGCGACGCGGAGCGCGCCGTCATGCAGGAGCACACGACGACCGGCGCCCGGATGCTCGAGCGCAGCGAGATGCCCGTGCTCCAGGTCGCCCGCGCGATCGCGCTCAACCACCACGAGCGCTGGGACGGAGACGGGTACCCAAACCACCTCGAGGGACCGCGAATTCCCCTGCCGGGCCGGATCGTCGCGATCGCCGACGTCTTCGACGCCCTGACGTCGAACCGCCCGTACAAGCGGGCGTGGCCGCTGCCGGAGGCGCTCGCCGAGATCCGCCGCCTGCGCGGCTCGCACTTCGACCCGGCGATCGTCGACGCCTTCCTGCGGCTCGACCACCGGGCACTGCTGCGCATCTCCTGACGGGCGCCTGGCGCATAGGATCCGGCGCCGCATGACGAACGCCGACGACATGCTCGCCCAGGCGGCGACCCGCCCGGATGAGCTCGCTGCCCCCGGCCTGAGCCCGCGCCCGCGCCGCAAGGTCGCGGTGCTCGCGTGCATGGACACGCGCATCGACCTCTTCCCCATGCTGGGGCTCGAGCGCGGCGACGCCCACATCATCCGCAACGCGGGCGGGCTGGCGACCGACGACGCGATCCGCTCGCTGAGCATCTCGCAGCGCCTGCTGGGCACCGAGGACGTCGTGGTGGTCATGCACGAGGGCTGCGGGTTGCACGGTGCCTCGGAGGACGAGTTCGCCGAGGCCCTGCGCGCCGACGGCGTGCTGCCGACGTGGCGGCTGGGCGCGTTCGCCGACGTCGACGCGACGCTGCGCGACAGCCTCACGCGCCTGCGTTCAAGCGCGGAGCTGCCGCACCGCGATCACGTCCGGGGGTTCATCTTCGACCCCGAGGACGGCTCGCTTCGAGAGGTGGCCTAGGCCTTGGGAGCGAGCGAGCCGTGCGCGCGATATCGCGCCACGGGTCGCCGCCGTCGGCGAGGCGGTCCTGGATCGTCTTCACCGTCCAGCCCTGCGGGCTGAGCCTGCGATCGCTCAGCTCGTCCCAGTGCAGCGGCGTGGCGACCGGCGCCTTCGGCAGGGCGCGCACGGCGTAGGGCGCGACGGCGTGCTGCGCGTAGGCGTTGCGATGGACGTCGACGAAGATGCGCTCGCCGCGCTTGGCGATGCGGAACTCGGTGGTGAGCTTCGACGGGCTGGTCTCGACGAGCGCGGCGCCCACCTCGCGCGCGAACGCGTTACCTCGGCGTAGTCGGCGCGGCGGCGCAGCGCGACGACGACGTGCAGGCCGCGCGAGCCGGTCGTCATCGCGAACGGCTCGAACCCGAGGTCGCGCAGGAGGTCACCCAGCGCGCGTGCCGCGGCTCGGACCTCGGCGAAGCGCTTGGTCGCCGGGTCGAGGTCGAACACGATCCGGTCGGGCTGCTCGAGCCGGTCGGCCCGCGCGGTCCAGATGTGGGGCGTGATCGCGTTCTGGCCGGCGAGGTAGACGAGCGTCGCCGCGTCGTTGGCCAGGACCTGGCGCAGCTCCCCGCCCTCGCGCTTGGGCACCGTCGCCGTCGCGATCCAGTCGGGGAAGTGCCTGGCCGCGTTCTTGACGAAGAAGCCCTTGCCCTCGATGCCCTGCGGGAAGCTCTGCACCGCGATCGGGCGGTCGCGGACGTGCGGCACCATCGCGGGCGCGACCGCGGCGTAGTGGCGCGCGAGGTCGAGCTTCGTCACGCCGGCCTTCGGGAACACGACGCGGTCGGCGTGGGTGATCGGGACGCTGCGCCGGCCCGCCTTGACCTCCTCGGTCGAGGTCATTCGCGCACCACCTCCTCCGCGGCCTTGTCGTCGCGCAGTCCCAGGAACCGAGGGTGGCGCAGGCGCCCGTCGCGCGTCCACTCGCCGAAGCCGACCTGCGCGACGAGCCTGGGCTCGACCCTACCGCGACGGCCGCGCGCGACGCTTGCCGCTGGTGATAGGCTGCTCGAAGACCTGCATTGGGCCGACCCGCCGACGTTGCTCATGCTGCGCCATGTCGCGCGGGCCGGCGAGCAGGAGCGCCTGCTGCTGATCGCCACGTACCGAACGACCGAGCTGCCCGGCACCGATCGCGTTGTGCGAGCGGTGGCCGATCTGGCGCGCGAGCTGCCGGTGGAGCGCGTCGCGCTCGGCGGCCTCGCCGACGACGAGGTCGCCGAGATGATCCGTGCCATCGAGGGACGGCCGTCGTCGCTCCCTCTGGGCTCTGCGATGGGCGCCGTGGCCGGGCTGGCGGCGGCGGCGGCGGCGGCGACGAGCGGAGAGCCCAGAGGGAGCGACGACGGCCGTCCCTCGATGAGACGCTCGGCGACCTCGTCGTCGGCGAGGCCGCCGAGCGCGACGCGCTCCACCGGCAGCTCGCGCGCCAGATCGGCCACCGCTCGCACGACGCGATCGGTGCCGGGCAGCTCGGTCGTTGGATCGTGGCGATCAGCAGCAGGCGCTCCTGCTCGCCGGCCCGCGCGACATGGCGCAGCATGAGCAACGTCGGCGGGTCGGCCCAATGCAGGTCTTCGGGCGCCGATCACCAGCGGGGAGCGTTGCGCGCGGCCGTCGCGGGAGGGTCGAGCCCAGGCTCGTCGCGCAGATCGGCTTCGGCGAGTGGACGCGCGACGGGCGCCTGCGCCACCCCCGGTTCCTGGGATTGCGTGACGACAAGGCCGCGGAGGAGGTGGTGCGCGAATGACCTCGACCGAGGAGGTCAAGGCGGGCCGGCG
>CAWCEB010000029.1:0-17702 GCA_963794105.1 uncultured Actinomycetes bacterium
TGCCAAGGGAATCGGCACGTTGGTCAGAAGTCTTGAGCGGTCAGCTCGAGCGACGAACGGCGGTCTGCTTGGGGCGGCGGGTGCGTCGGCGTTTGGGTTCGGGCGTGGCGAGGCGGGCGGCTTCGAAGAGCATGATGACGAGGCCGGCGTCGAGGATGCCGTCGGCGTGGGGGTCTTTGGCGATCCGTTTGGCTGCGTCGGCTTCGATCGCGTCGATCTTTGTGAGCAGTTGTTCGCAGGCTTTGGCCAGTTG
The DNA here is from genome assembly GCA_963794105.1 of uncultured Actinomycetes bacterium. Lineage (GTDB taxonomy): Bacteria > Actinomycetota > Thermoleophilia > Solirubrobacterales > Solirubrobacteraceae > AC-49. The sequence continues at coordinate 254 of CAWCEB010000029.1, forward strand.
CGCCCAGCCTTTGGTGTCGAGCTTTGCGACGGTGCGTGTGAAGTGGGCGTCGGCGCGGTCAAAGCCGCCGGCGGCGGCGGCGGCGTTGGTGTAGGCGGCGACCTGCTGCAGGAACGATGAGAGGTAGGCCTGTTTGGCGACCGGGGCGGCGTTGCCCCAGCTTTCGTCTGAGATCGTGGGGCGCTGGTTGGCGCGGTAGTGGTGCTCGACGGCGCCGCGGACCGGGTTGGTGCGCACGAGTTTGATCAGTCCCAAGCGCTCGAGCGTGCGCACGTGGTAGGAGACGACGCCCAGGCTGGCGTCGAGTTGGTCGGCGAGCTGGACGGGGCTGGCGGTGCGTTCCTCGAGGATCGCCAGGATCCGCACCCTCAGCGGGTGGCTGAGCGCCTTGACGTAACGCGGGTCATCGAGCGTCGTGATCTTCTTCATCGGTCTTCCTTGAACGATCGGGTCTGCCGACCATATCCCCGAGCTCGGCGGATGACGAGCCGCGCTTGAGGGTTTGTGCAGCCCCGCGTCGGCGGGGCTGCACGGGTGGCTCAGGTCACGGGCGCGTGATCACGGTCCCTCCTTCCGTGCCAGGAAGAGCGCCTTGGTGTGACGCTGTTCGTCGATCTCAGGGTCAAGGACGACGCCGGGAGACTGGCCGCGGCGGTCGACGACGACGAGGCCTGCGTCGCTCACGAGCCGCTCGATGACCGCGACCGGGTAATGGCGCTCGCGGTGCCTGCTGGTGGTGCGTCGCCACAGCGAGGGGTCCTCCGTGACGGGGGCGAAGACGTCGACCTGCAGCTCGGCTACGCCGCCCTCCGGCACGTGCGCGTCGGTGAGCCCGCGCCAGGCGAACAGGTGGTCGTCCACGTCGAAGACCTCCGACGTCGCGAAGGCGCTGCGATAGGTCGCGAGCGTGTTCACGTCGAAGACGAGCAGTCCGCCGGGCGCGAGGTTGCGCGCCATGGATCCCAGCGCGTCGCGCACATCCTGCTCACTGAGCAGGTGGTTGAGCGCGTCGTCGATGCAGGTGATGAGGTCGAAGCTGCCCAGCACCGGCAGGACACGCATGTCGTGGCGCTGGACGGCGCGCGGGTCGGGGACCCGCGTCGCCGCGACGGCGAGCATGCCGCGCGACTCGTCGCACCCGACGACGTCGAAGCCGGCCTCGATCAGCGGGACGAAGCTCTTGCCGGTTCCGCACGCGACGTCGAGCGCGCGCCGTCCCTCGAGGCCGTGTTCGCCGGCCCAGCGCAGCAGCGCGCCGATCCAGCGGTCGTAGTCGTAAGCGGCGGTGAGCAGGTCATATGTGGGGGCGAGCGCGTCGTATTGCGCTTCGTCGATCGTCGTGGCCATACCCCCTTTGACCCGAGGTAGCGCTCAAATCGTTTCAGCGGTGAGAGCTTTCGCGCATGCGAACTCATCACACCTGGGACTGGAGCAGCGTTCACGAGCTGGCGCTGCGGGAGACTCGCGCCATCCTCGGCCGCGGTCCTGACGCCGAGGACGCCGCGCAGGAGGCCGCGATGCGGGCCTGGCGGCGCCGCGCCACCTGCCGGGATGCTCCGGGGCCGTGGATCCGCGCCATCGCCCGCAACGAGGCGCTGCGCGTCTCCAGTCGCCGCCGTGACGAGGCGCCGCTTGACGCCGCGGCCGGGCTCACCGGCGATGCCGCCACCGCTGACGACTTCCGCGACGTGCGCGCGGCCGTCGGGGCGCTCGACGACGGCGACCGCGTGCTGTTGTTGCTGCGCTACTGGGCAGACCTCACGCAGCCGGAGGTCGCGCGGGCGACGTCGCTGCCGGAGGGCACGGTGAAGGTCCGCCTCCACCGCGCCCGCCAGCGGTTGCGTGTGGCGCTTGCCTAGCGGCCCTGATGGCGCTGCGGAGCGCGGCGCGGCGGCATCTGCTGCACGGGGCGCTGAGGGCGCTGCGGCGGCGTCGGCTTGGGCGGCGAGGGCGCCGCCGCTTTGCTGGGTGGGGTCTTCGGTTTGCGCGGCATGAAACTCCTTCCCGTCCGTCGAGCGTACAGGCGCCGATAGCGTGCGTCGACATGACCGACTTCGAGGAGATCCGGGCGCAGGCGGCCGACGGCGTCCTGACGATCACGCTGAACCGGCCCGAGCGGCTGAACGCGTTCACCGAGACGATGCGACGCGAGCTGATCGCGGCGTTCGATCTCGCCGACGCGGACGACGAGGTCCGCGCGGTCGTCGTGACGGGCGAAGGCCGAGGGTTCTGCGCCGGCGCCGACCTCGCGAAGGGCGGCGCGACGTTCGACTGGCGGGAGAGGGAGGCCGCCGATGGCGACTGGGACGTGCCGCGCGACGGCGGCGGCCAGGTCTCCCTGCGGATCTACGAATGCACGAAGCCAGTGATCGCGGCGATCAACGGGCCCGCGGTCGGCGTCGGCATCACGATGACGCTGCCGATGGACATCCGGCTGGCGGTCGAGGGCGCCAAGATCGGGTTCGTCTTCACGCGCCGCGGCATCGTCCCGGAGGCCTGCTCGAGCTGGTTCCTGCCGCGGATCGTCGGCATCAGCCAGGCGATGGAGTGGGTGGCGACCGGCCGTGTCTTCGATGCCCAGGAGGCGCTCGCCGGCGGCCTCGTGCGCAGCGTCCACGCAGCCGGACGAGCTGCTCCCGGCGGCGTACGCGCTGGCGCGCGAGATCGCCGACAACACGGCGCCGGTCTCGGTCGCGCTCGGCCGGCGGCTGCTGTGGCGGATGCTCGGCGCCGACCACCCGATGGCGGCGCACCGGGCCGACTCGAAGGCCATGTACTCGCGCGGCCAGTCGGCCGACGCGCGCGAGGGGGTCCAGTCCTTCCTGGAGAAGCGCCCGGCGGCCTTCCCGGATCGCGTGTCAGGCGGCCTCCCGGACATCGGGGTCTGACCCCGATGTCACCCCCGGCGTGCGGCGGTCGTAGGACGCCAGCGCCGGGAACGCCGCAACGATCACGGCCGTCCCTGCGACGCAGGCCAGGCCGCCCGAGGCCATCGAGAGGCGCGCGCTCGTCAGCGACGCGACCGCGCCCGACTCGATGTCGCCCAGTCGCGGGCCGCTCGTCACGACCAGCGAGAACACGCTCGACATCCGCCCGCGCAGCGCGTCGGGGGTCACCGACTGGTTGATGATCTGACGGCAGACCGCGCTGACGCTGTCGGCGGCTCCCGCGACGGCGAGCAGCGCGGCGGCGATCCACAGCGCGTGCGTGGCTCCCGCCAGCGCGATCGCGGCGCCCCAGACCGCCACAGCGACGATCACCACGCGGCCGAGGCGATACACGTAGTCCAGCCAGCGCGTGGTCAGCGCCGCCACCGTTGCTCCGGCCGAGACGGACGCGAACAGCAGGCCCGTCCCGCTCGCGCCCGCTCCGTACACGCTGACCGCGAGCACCGGGAACAGCGCGCGCGGCATGCCGAACGTCATCGCCATGAGGTCGATCGCGAACGAGCCCAGCAGCGCCTGCTTGCGCCGCACGAAGCGCAGGCCGTCGGCGATCGACCGGCCGATCGACGGGCGGTCCTCGCCGTGGCCGTGCGGCATCTGGGCGCTCATCCCGAACAGCGCGAAGACCATCGCGAAGCAGCTCACGGCGTCGACCGCGTAGGCCACCTCCACGCCACCGGCGGCGATCAGCAGGCCGCCGATCCCCGGTCCGAGGACCATCGTCAGCTGGTACAGCCCGAAGTTGACCGCCAGCGCGGCCGGCAGCCGCGCCGGCTCGACGAGGTTCGGCACGATCGCCGAGCGCGTGACGTTCTGGATCGCCCCGAACCCGGCGAGCAGTCCGGCGAGGACGTAGAGCACGCCGAGCGGTGGCGAACCGCGGAGCGCCAGCGCGCAGAGCGTCGCCGAGACGGCGACCAGCGCGATCTGGTCCAGCAGCAGCAGACGGCGCCGGTCGGACCGGTCGGCCAGCGCGCCGCCGACGAGCGCCATGACGACGAGCGGCCCGAGCTCCGCCGCGCCGAGCAGTCCGGTCTTCAGGGCGGAGTGCGTCTGCACATAGACCTGGTAGGGCAACGCCACGAGCGCCGCCTGCGTTCCCATGCCGCTGACGAAGTTGCCGAGCACGAGCAGCCGCAGCTCGCGCGAGGCGCGCAGCGGTGTCAGGTCGGCCGTGATCCGGGGCAGGCGCGGCACCGCAGCATCATGTCTGTTTGTCGCGGTGGGCCGAGCGGGAATCCCTGCCGGCATGTCCAGCACAGCGGAACGCTTCGTCGAGACCCGAATTCCGGCGCGGATGGACCGCATGCCGTGGACGCGCTGGCACTGGCGCATCATTGCCGCGCTCGGGACGGTGTGGATCCTCGACGGCCTCGAGGTCACGATCGTCGGCTCGATCTCGAGTCGCCTCCAGGACAAGGCCAGCCTCGGGCTGACCGAGTTCCAGGCGATCGCGCAGGGATCGATCTACGTCGCCGGCGCGTGTACGGGCGCGCTGTTCTTCGGGTACCTGACCGACCGCCTTGGCCGCAAGAAGCTGTTCCTCTGGACGCTGGGGCTCTACCTGCTCGCCACCGTGGCAACGGCCTTCAGCCAGGACTTCCTGATGTTCGCCATCTGCCGCTTCTTCACCGGCATGGGCATCGGCGGCGAGTACGCGGCGATCAACTCCGCGATCGACGAGCTCATCCCGGCGCGGGTGCGCGGCTGGGCGGACCTGGCCATCAACGGATCGTTCTGGATCGGCACCGCGATGGCGGCCGCGATCTCGCTGCTGCTGCTCAGCGACATCTTCCCCAAGGACCTCGGCTGGCGCCTCATCTTCGGGCTCGGAGCGGTCATGGCGCTGCTGATCCTGTGGGTGCGACGGACGTGCCGGAGAGCCCGCGCTGGCTGCTGACCCACGGGCGCGCGGACGAGGCCGAGCGGATCGTCACCGACATCGAGGCCACGGTGCTGCGGCAGGCCGACATGCGCGAGCTGCCCGAGCCCGAGGGCGAGCCCCTGCAGGTCGACCAGCGCAAGTCGGTCGGGTTCGGCGAGATCGGCAAGACGCTCGTGTCGCGCTACCCGAAGCGCACCACGCTCGGGCTCGTGCTGATGGCGGCGCAGGCCTTCACCTACAACGCCTTCCTGTTCTCGTTCGGCACGATCCTGACCAAGTTCTTCAAGGTCCCGGACACGAACATCGGCCTCTACCTGCTGCCGTTCGCGCTCGGCAACTTCCTCGGCCCGCTCCTTCTCGGGCGCCTGTTCGACACGGTCGGCCGCCGCGTCATGATCGGCGGCACCTTCCTTGTCTCGGGCCTGATCCTCGCCCTCAGCGCCGCCCTGTTCCATGCGGGCAGCCTCACGGCGACCTCATTGACGGCAATCTGGACGGCGGCGTTCTTCTTCGCCTCCGCCGGCGCGAGCGCGGGCTACCTCACGGTCTCGGAGATCTTCCCGATGGAGATCCGCGCGATGGCGATCGCGTTCTTCTACGCCGTCGCGACGGCGATCGGCGGGCTCACCGGGCCGACGCTGTTCGGGCGCCTGGTCGACAACATCGACCAGATGACGATCGGGTTCTACATCGCGGCCGGCCTGATGGTGATCGCGGCGATCACGGAGTTCGCGCTCGGCATCGACGCCGAGGGCGAGACACTCGAGGACATCGCCACGCCGCTGACCGCCGAGGGCGCCCCGCGCGACGAGGTCCGCCGCGGCGAGCGCTTCGCGCGCCGGCCGGGCCCGCAGTCCCAGACGCTGCGCAGCGGCGGCTGGTCGGGGATGCCCCAGGCCTCGCTGCGCTCGCGCGCGGACACGGACATCGATCGCGAGGTGGGGGAGATCGTGGGCGCGCTCGGCGAAGCCGGCGGCCCGCTCGCCCGCCGCGAGCTGGCCGACCGCACGAGCTCGCGGTTCTGGGGAGCCGGGCGCTTCTCGACCGCGCTGGGGACCGCGATGGCGCGTGGCGAGGTGCGCCGCGTCGGGCGCGGGCGCTACGAGGCCACGGACAACGGAAGCCGCTAGCTGCTGGTGGCCTCGGCGGCCTCGAAGTGGCCGCGCTGCTCGGCCTCGGGATCGAGGATCGCGAACACGACGTGGTGGCGTGAGATCGCCATGAAGTCGTGCTGCGTCGGGCGGCCCGGGATGTCGATCAGCTCGACCGTGACGTCGGTGAGCGAGATGAAGTCGCGCTCGGTGGCGTTCAGCACATCCGAGACACGGCTGCGGTAGCCGTCGGCCGCGACGGTCAGCGTGCCCGCGATGCGGTGGCGCTGGGTTTCGATGAGGACGCGTTCCTGACGATGCTGCATGCGACCATTATCGCGCTAGCGGCGTCAGGGCATGGAACGATCGTCCGCTACGGTCCCCGCATGGAGCCTCGAGACGTCCTCCTGGAGGTCAACGCCGCGTTCGGGCGGCGCGATGCGCCCGCGATGGTCGAGCGCTTCGCTCCCGCCGCGGTCGCCACCGACCATCGCCAGGGCGGCCTTGGCAGCTGGCGCGGCCATGAGGAGCTGCTCGCCTACTACGCCGGCATCTGCGACAGCGCCCGCGAGCTGCGCGAGGACATCGAGATCGTCTCCGAGCGCGGCGACGTGGTGGTCGCCGACTGCGTGTTCCACGCGCGGCTGACGGAGGACGGCCCCGCCGAGGAGTTCTCGCTGCCCTATGCGCTCGTCGTCGTCGTGCGCGACGGCCTCATCCAGGAGCTCGGGGTCCACCAGGACGTGGACGCGGCCACTCAGGCCGCGTCGATGCCCGAGACCAACTGAACGCCCCAGTCGTCGAGCGACGCCGGCGGGGCGACCTTGTAGCCGATCGGCAGGTTGAAGCCGATGTCGCCGGTGGCCCACTTGGCGAACGTCTCGGCGAAGCGCTCCGGGCGCGGTGCACAGCCGACGTCCGGCTGCACGGGGTCGCATCCGTAGCCGGCCGGGATGGGCGCGTCGAGCCGCTGGGCGAGGTCGGGCTTGACCAGCGCGCGGTCGACGACGTGGCCCAGTTCGTGCAGCACGAGCCGCTGGACTCCGCGCTCGCCGCCACTGGCGTAGGCCGCGGCAAGGTTGAGCGTGACGGTGAAGCCTTCGGGGGTGCCCATGGTCAGGCCGATCGTGTCCGCGCCGGAGGCGCTCGTGTCGCCGACGTAGATCGTGACCAGGCCGTCGGCGATGGCGATCAGCCGGCGCGCCTGGGGGCGTGCCAGCTCGATCTCGTGGAGGATCAGCTGGCGGTCGGCCGGCGAGGACCGTGGGGCTGAAGCGCAGGCCGGACTGTCGGACCTCCTTCGTGATCTGCGGCGCGGCACGCAGGCGTGCGGTGCGCTCCCGCGCGTGCGTGGCGGATCGCCGCGAGCATGGCGAGCGTCAGCAACGCGAGCAGGATCGTGGTGTGCGGCCGGGCCACGGGCTGAGCATCGGCAGCGCCGCCCCCGGACTGGAGTGCTGCGGATAGCCTGCGCGCCCTGAGCGCGCACCTGCTCCAGCGACTCGTCCTGCGCTCGGCGGCGACGCCGCTGAGGCACGTCTGGGCGGTCGCGTACGCGGTGCTCGCCCGCATGGCCGGCGCGCTGCTGACACGCGGCGTCCCCGGCGCGTCGGTGTACCTGCGCGCGGGTGCGGCGGGCAACGAGCTGCGGCCGGGCATGTCGGACATCGACCTCGCGCTCGTGGCAGCCGCCGACGCCGAGCCCATCCGGCGGCGGTGGGCCGGGCTGGTGAGGCGCGCCTCCTGGGTCCAGCACCTGATCGATCGCCCGCTGATCTTCGATGCGGCCGAGCTGCCCGTGATCGTCGAGGGTTCAGCCCGCACGTTCGGGCTGGGCCGCGGGGACGCGTGTTACTTCGGCGAGCGCCCCAGCCTCGACTGGATCCGGACCCTGGAGCACCCTGGCCTGGACGGCATCACCGCGGACTGGCGGCTGCTGCGCGGGCCGGAGCGCCGGCCGGCGCCGGTTGCGTGGGACGCGCAGGACAAGCGCCTCCTGGCGTGGTCCGAGGTGCTGCTCTGGTGGCGCTGGGCCTCCGTCTTCTGCGATCAGCCGCGGGCGCCGCGCGCCGCCGACGTGTGCGTGAAGCTGATCTCGCAGCCGTCGCGCGCGTGGCTCTGGCTGGCGCACGGCGAGCGCGCGGACAGCCGGACCGACGCCCTGCTGCGGCTCGCGCGCCGCCTGCCCGAGGAGGAGCCGGTGGCGCGCCTGGCGCTGGATCTGAACCGGCGGCTGGTCCACGCGCCCGAGCCGCCGTTCGGCGCCGTGCTGCCGGCCTTCGTGCGCATGACACGACGGGTCGAAGCGGTGATCGCGTCCCAGATCGAGGACGTCGGCGCCGACGAGGTCCGCCTGACGGGCGCCGCGAACCCGGCGGGACCGCTGCCACTCGCCGACTGGCCGGCGACCGTTGCGCCCGCCGCCTTCGCCGAGACGTTCACGGTCGCCCGGGGGGACCCGGGCGATCCCGCGGCGCTTGCGGCCGCCGCCGGCGCGTATCGCGAGGGCACCTACCGCGCGTTGCGAAGCGAGGACCTGCTGGTTCTGCCGGCGCGGCCGCTGCCGCACACGCGCATGCGCGCGGTCAAGTCGCGCTCGACGGACCCTGTCTCCCTCGCCCTCGCCGACGGCGAGGCCGTTGCGCGCTTCCCGCGTGCGCGGGGGCTCTCGATCGCGGACGTGGCGGCGCGCGCCATCGCGGAGCATCGCGCCTGGCTGCGCACGCGCCGCGTCCCGCCACGGCCGTGGGCCCCGCCGCCGCCCGCATCTCACGCCCTGGGCATGTTGCTCAGCGCTGGGCGCGCGGCGCTGCTGTGCGAGAGCGTGCGGGCAGGCGAGCCAGAGCTGATCGTCGAACCGGCCGAGCTGGGACGGCGCCTGGGCCCGGCGGGGGAGGCGGCGGTTGGCGCCCACGCGCAGTCCGCGGCGTCGGGCGAGCCGCCGCCCGTCGCCGTCGTCGCCGGCATCGAGGCGCGGCTGGCGCAGTTCTCGGACTACAGCTGAGCCAGCTCCAGCACGCGCTCGATGACCGCCGGGCGGCTCTCGATCACGGCGAGCTCCCAGCCGTGCGCCCGCTCGAGCGCCTCATCGAACGCCTCGCGCCGTTCGCCGATCGCGGCGATCCCGGACAGGACGGCCTCGGCGGTCAGCGGCGCACGGGGCTCGTCCACGAGCCGGATCCCCAGGCACAGGTCCTCGCAACGCTCGGCCAGCTCGATCTGGTCGCCGTGGAACGGGTAGGAGAGCATCGGCACCCGGCTGTAGACCGCCTCGTGGGTCGAGTTCGCCCCCGACGACGTGACGAACACGTCAGCCTCGCCCAGCGCCGCCCACGTGTGCAGGTGCGGGACGACCGGTGGCGCCCGCGCTGCGCATCGCCGCGATGCGGTCCTCCGGCACATCGAGCCGGCCAACGCTGATGACGACATCTCCGGTCGCCCCGACCGCGCGCGCGACGGTTTCGAACCCGTCGGCAACAAGGTCCGGCCAGTACCACCACGGCACGGTGCCCAGCGAGACGTAGACCTTCGGCGAGCCGCCGCGGAAGGCGGCGGGTGGGCGCGGCGCCCGGAGGTCGCTCAGGGGCGCCAGCGAGCCGAAGAACGCAGCCGGCTCGAACGCGCGGAGCTCCTCCGTGGTCAGCCACTCGGGCGGCTCGCAGAGCAGGTTGAGGTGCGGGCTCAGTCCGTCGGCGTACGAGAGGGGCGACGCGTTGGGCATCCCGTAGCGATCACGCAGCAGCTCGACCGCCCGCAGGCAGCGTTCCGAGGTCTCGATGCGGCGGGTCCTCTTGACCTCTTCGATGTAGGGGCCGGGGGCTAGGTTGTGGCCCGCGGCGACGCTGACGTACGGCACCCCGAGCGCGAGCGCGACGACGCGCCCGATCACCGCGTACGTGTCGGTGACGACCAGCGACACCCCCAGCCTGCCGACGTCGCGGATGACCTCCTCGGCGTAGTGGGCGGCATAGGTCACGAAGCGGCTCACGACCGGGATCGACTCGTCGTCGGCGGCCTCGAGCGGGTACGGGCCGAACAGGTCCACGAAGCGCCCGCCGGCGGCTTGGACCTGGGGGGCGAACGCGCGCGCCGTGAAGACATGGACCGTCGCTCCGCGGTCGGCAAGCCCGGCGATCACTGCGCGCAGCGGCGAGAAGTGGCCCAGCGCGTCTGGGGCGAAGACCGCAACGTTCATAGGCGCAGGTCCAGATCGTCCATCAGCGCGCGCATCTGATCCGAGTAGGGCTGCGCCCACGCCAATTCGGGGCTGAGCGGCCGCTGATACAGGCGCCGGTAGCGGCCGAGCTTGCGAAGCAGGACCCGCCTGCTGATGGCCTGCCCGCGAATTCTCAGCGACGTGTCCGACGCGAGCGTGCGGTTCATGAGGCTGAGTCGTTCGCGGAGGTATGGCACGGCGCCAGGAGGCTGCGTGCCCACCCAGTGGCTTGCCTGCGTGTGCCGCTTCAACCGATCCTTGGAGTCCTCCGAGGCGAACAGCGCGTAGTTGTTCGTCGTGCACAGGAACGCCGGGCGGGGACCCTGCACGTGCCGGCGCCAGATGCCGAGCTGATGGCGCCAGTTGGTCGGTACCTCGAGGAAGCTGCTGCGCCAGCGCACGCCCGCGATGCCTGGCTGCACCACGCGCTCGATCACCGTGGCGACATCGGGCCGGAACCAGTCGTCATCGTCGCATGGGAGCACGAGCGCGCCCTCGGGAATCTCCTCCCACGTCGAGCACACGGCGCCCTCGACGCGCTCGAGGTTCCCGCGCGCGATCTCGCGCAGCCGCGAGCGGAAGACCCGCCAGGGCATCTCGAACACCGAGTCCCAGAGCGCCACCTGCGGACGCAGGCGCGGATCCAGTTGAGCCTCTACGGCCCGTTCGTCGTCGAAGTCGAGCGTTGCCCGCACCCAGATCCGCACCACGCGCGGAGCCTACGGTGAGAGACTGCGCGCATGCCCTCCTACTCGCTGTCCGGCAAGGTCGCGCTCGTCACCGGCGGCGCTCGCGGCATCGGCTTCGCAACCGCCCAGGAGCTGGTCTCCCGCGGCGCGAAGGTCATCGTCCTGGACCTCCACGACGACGCGGTCGAGCGGGCCGCGACGCAGCTCGGCGGTGGAGCGATCGGCATCGCCGCGGACGTGACCGACCGCGACGCGATGGATGACGCGGTCGCGACCGCGGTCGAGCAGTTCGGCGGCCTGGACGTGATCGTCGCCAACGCCGGGATCGCATCGCACGGCTCGACCGCGCTCGCAGCCGAGCCCGATCAGTTCGAGCGCGTGATCGAAGTGAACCTGCTCGGCGTCTGGCGGTCGGTTCGCGCCGCGCTGCCCGAGATCACTCGACGCCATGGGCACGTGGTGGTCGTCGCGTCGATCTACGCGTTCTTCAACGGCGTCGGCGCGGCGCCCTACGCGATGGCGAAGGCCGGCGTCGAGCAGCTCGGCCGCGCGCTTCGGGTCGAGCTCAAGCCCATGGCGCCAGCGCGTCCGTCGCGTACTTCGGCTACATCGACACCGAGATGGTCCACCAGGCGATCGACGCCGACCCGCTCGTGGACCGGATGATGGCGGCGGCGCCGAAGGTCCTGCACAAGCGCCTGCCGCCGTCCGCAGCCGGCAAGGCGATCGTGCGCGGGATCGAGCGCCGGCAGCCGCGAATCATCCGCCCGCATCGCTGGACGGTGCTCTCGGTGCTGCGCGGCATCCTCAACCCGCTCATGGACCTGCAGATGGAGCGCGACGAGGACACCCAGGCGATCACGCGCGAGCTCGACGCCCGCGCGGGCGAGCGCCACCCGCTGACCGCGGAGCCAGAGCGCTCACCCGCGGCCGCGGGACGACCTTGAGCGCCTAGACCAAGCCCGCCGCGCCGCAGATCCCGACCTGGATCGCCTCGATCTTCGTGTAGGGCGCCGCCGGCGCGTAGAACAGCGTGCAGCGGTTGCCCTTCTTCACGATCGCGCGCGACAGGCCGGCCTCGCCGCCCGACGCCGGCCCCAGCCCGTACTTGCTGCGAGCGTCGGCCATCGACGAGCCGAGGTGGATGCCCTTGCTCGTCTTGAGCTTGACCAGCTTCGGGTCGATCGCCGTGTTCTCGGCGAACTCGATCTCGACCGCCACGATCTTGCCGGCCTTCAGGTACCAGCCGGCGAACGGGTTGTTGGTCGTGAACCCGTTGATGTGGCTGTCGGCGCGGAACTGGCACCACAACGGCGAGTCTTGACAATGCTCGGGCTTGCCCCAGGTCTTGACCGCCGTGGCCTTCGTCATCCCGATCTTGAGTCCGCCGATCGCCTGACCGGGCACGATCGTCTTCGTCTTGAACTTCGGCATCTTCGCCTCTGCGCTGCCGGCGACGGCGAGCGCGAGCACGGCGGCGACGGGCACGAGGGCATGGCGGGAAGCGGTCATGCTCCGACCTTGCTCCTGAATCCGGCGCGAGTCAAGCCGGCGGCTTCACCACGTATCGACGAACCGATGACCGCGCGTCGGCTGCGCCGGCTCGCTGGCGGCCGCGAACGTGGCGGCGATCAGCCGTCGCGTCTCGGCCGGATCGATGACGTCGTCGATCTCGAACAGCTGAGCCGAGTTGATCGCCTTGGCGTTCTCCTGAGCGGCGGCGGTCACGTCGCGCACGCGCTGCTCGCGCTCGGTCCTCGTCGGCGATCGCCTCGAGCTCGCGGCGCAGCGACAGCCGGACCGCTCCCTCCAGGCCCATCGGGCCGAGGTGGGCGCTCGGCCAGGCGACCGTGAGCAGCGGCTCGTGCAGGCTGCCGGCGACCATCGCCTGTGCGCCCAGCCCGTAGCCGCGGCGCAGGATCACCGCGGCGAACGGCACGCGGATCGACGCACCGGCCACCAGCAGCCGGCACGCGCGGCGCACCAGGGCGTCGGCCTCCGCCTTCGGGCCGACCATGTAGCCCGGGGTGTCGACGAGCGAGACGACCGGCAGGCCGAACGCGTCGCACAGCTGCAGGAATCGAGCCGCCTTGTCGGACGCGCCCGCGGTCACGGCGCCGGCCATCGCCATCGTGTTGTTCGCAATCACGCCGACCGGGCGGCCCTCGATGCGCGCCAGCGCCGTGACCATCTCAGGGGCGAAGCGCTCGCGCAGGAACGTGACCGAGCCCTCGTCGGCGAGCGTCTCGATGATCGGCGCCACCTTGTAGGCGCGGCGCTCGCGCTCGGGGACGAGCGTCGCGCAGCGTCGACTGGTCGGGAGCCGTCCAGTCCGCCACGGGGCCCTGGAAGTACCCGAGCAGCTTCCTGGACGCGGCCACCGCCTCGGGCTCGTCGGCGACGACGACGTCCACGACGCCGTTGGGAGCCTGCATCTCGATCGGGCCGACGTCGTCGGGGTCCACGTCGCCCAGGCCGCCGCCGGCGATCATCGCCGGCCCACCCATGCCGATCGACGCGTCCTGCGTCGCGACGATCAGGTCCGAGCAGCCCGCGATCACCGCGTTGCCGGCAAAGCAGCGGCCCTTCACCACCGCGATCCGCGGCACGAGCCCCGACAGCCCGGCCCACAGCGCGAACGCCCGCGTGTCGAGCGCCGAGACCACCGGGTAGTCGGTGTCGCCCGGCCGCCCGCCGCCGCCCTCGGCGAAGAAGATCGTCGGCAGCCGCATCCGCTCGATCAGCTCGAACAGGCGGTCCTTCTTGCGATGCCCGAGCGCGCCCTGCGTCCCGGCAAGGACGGTGTAGTCGTAGGAGAGCACCGCGCACGGGCCGCCGTTGACCGTCGCGGTGCCGGCGACGAGCCCGTCGGCCGGCGTGCGCTCGATCAGCTCCTGCAGGTCGCGGCGCTGGCGCTGGGCGGCGATCGCCAGGCGGCCGTACTCGACGAACGAGCCGTCATCGACCAGATCGGCGACGTTCTCGCGCGCCGTGCGCCCGCCCTTCGCGTGTCGCTGCTCGACCGCGTCGCCGCGCGCCGCGTCCTCGGTCAGGGCGCGGCGGCGCTGGAGCTCTGCAAGGTCGTCGCGCTCGGACACGCGCGCAAGTCTGTCAACCGAGCACGTGCGCGCGTCCCGGGCGTGGTCCTGCCCTCATTTACCGCCCTATTCCCTGTGCTCCAACCGCGCGCTGTGACGGTGATGCTCCCACCAGCTTCCACCACCGGAGGTCACCATGTCGTCGCACCGTTTCATCACCAGGTCCGTCACCACCGGGCTCGCCGCCGCCGCGTTCGCGGCGTCGTCGGCGCTGGCCGGGCCGCCCCTGGACCCGATCACCCCGATCACGCCCCAGGAGCAGCAGGTCCTCGCCTCGCGCGGGCAGGGCGCGCCCAGCCCGATCCGCGGGCCGGTCACCCACGTCACGCGCGTCGAGCCGACCGTGCAGGCCGCGAGCGGCTCCGACCTCAACTGGGGTGACGCGGGCATCGGCGCCGGCGTCGTGGGCGGGCTGATGCTCGTCGCATTCGGCTCGGCCGGACTCGTGCACCAGCGCCGCACCGGCGTCGCGCACTGACCACGTCGCGGACCAGCGACAGCCGGCCCCGCTTCGGCGGGGCCGGCGCCGTGTTCACAGGCTGTTGCCGCTCTCGGTCACGCCGCTGCTCAGGGCATCGACGCTGAGCACCCTGTTGGCGCCGGTGAACGCGTTGTTGGTGATCCCGACCGTGTGCGAGTCGACCAACAGCACACCCGCGCGCCCGCCGCAGCCCGAGGCGGCATCGAAGGTCACGGCGTTCGCATCGACGGTGACGTTCGAAAGGCGCCTGAACTCGAACGCGTTGCGGCGCGCCAGCAGCGTGTTGCGGGCGAACGTGTAGCCGTCGCGGTAGAGGCCGTCCGGCGACAGGACCCACATGGGCGCCCAGCATTCGCCGGGCGGCCCGGTCGGCGCCGTCTGGATGTTGTCGGTCACCGAGACGTCGCCGACCTGCGGCGAACCGCCCGCGCCGACGCTGCCGACCACGCCGTAGCGGCTCGCGCCGAACGAGTTGTGGGCGATCGCGATGTGGCGGGCGATGTCGCACGTGTCGTCGGTCTCGAGGTCCACGTTCCACCACGCCGACTGGCTGATGACGGAGCTCTGCAGCGTCACCTGCTCGGCGTCGACCACGGCGAGGCCCTGGCGCCCGTTGCGCTCGAGCGTCGATCCGGCGATCACGATGTTGCGGGCGCTCGAGGCATCGTCCCCGCAGGCGGGCGACGACGCACCGCGGTAGAGATCGATCCCGTCGCCCCAGGTTTCGCGTGCCTGGACGTTGGACAGCGTCATGCCCTGGACGCCCTCGATCGAGAAGCCGTGCTGCCACTCGACCGACGGGTCGTAGATGCCCTGCGGGTCGGTGCCCCGCACCGCGAGGTTCTGGACGGTCAGGCTCGAGCCGTTGACGAAGCGCCAGTTGGCGCGGTGGCTGTCGCCGGGGGTGACCGCGCGGAACTCGGAGCCCTGTCCGTCGATGATGAGGCCCCTGCGGCCGGTCAGCGTGATGGTGCCGTCCTGGCTGTAGCAGCGTCCGGCCCCGAACTGCGCCGTGCTGTTGTCGGGCACCGTGGCGAGCCACGCGTTGATCTTGTCGTCGGCGGGCGCCGAGCAGTTGCCCTTGATGCTCGCGGGGATCTTGTAGACGGTCGGTCTCGATCCCTTGGCCGCGGCCGTCGCGGGTAGGCAGAACGCAAGCGCGACCAGCAACGCTGCTCGTCTCATCACCACAATGGTTACCCATTCGACGCGCGTTAGGCTCGCCCTGTGCCCGGCACCGTGTCGATCCCCCGCCGGTTCAACGGCCCGCTCGACAGCGGCCAGGGTGGCTACAGCGCGGGCGTTGTCGCCGGCTTCGTCGACGGGCCGGCCGAGGTCAGCCTGCGGCGCCCGGTCCCGCTCGAGCGCCCGCTCGCCGTGGTGCGCGGTGACGACGCGTCGGTACAGCTGCTCGACGGCGACGACCTGGTCGCCGAGGGCCGTCCCGCGCAGCTGGAGATCGAGGTGCCGGCGCCCGTCAGCGTGGAGGACGCGCGCGAGGCGACCACCCGCTACACGGGCTCGCCCGACGGCCCGTTCAGCCGCTGCTTCGTGTGCGGCCGCGCACGCGACGACAGCTTCGAGATCTTCGCGGGAGAGGTCGTGGGGCGCCGCGTCTTGGCCTCGCCGTGGATACCGCCGGACTGGACCGCCGGCGACGACGGCCACGTCCGGCCCGAGTTCGTCTGGGCGGCGCTCGACTGCCCCGCGACGTTCGGGCCGGGCCTCGCAGGCGAGCTGCCGATCGGGATGCTCGCCAGGCTCGGCGTGCGCATCGACGGTCCGGTGACGGCCGGCGCCGAGCACGTCGTCATCGGTTGGCCGATCGAGATCGACGGGCGCAAGCAACACGCCGGGGGTGCAGTCTTCTCAGCCGATGGCGCGCTGCTCGCGGCCGCCCGCGCGCTGCTCATTGCGCCCAGGGACCAATCCCGCTGATCGCGTCCACGCTGATGCGCAGCCGGACGCCCGGCGGCGGATCGTCCATCGGCGGGAAGCGCACCTCCGGCCCGAGGTACACGTGCGCGAGCTCCTGCAGCAGCTCGGGTGCTCCGCCCTCCTCGATCGTCGCGCGGCCCCGGACGACGAGGTACTCCTTCAGGCCCGGTGGGTGGATCTCCGTTCCCTCGAACGAGATCGCGACGCGCGGGTCGCGCCGCACGTTCTGAAGCTTGCGCTGCTGCGGGTTGAGGTGCCCGGAGAGCAGGTCGTCGCCGTCGATGCCGACCCAGATGCAACTCACCTGGGGGCTGCCGTCGCGACCGCTCGTCACGAGATGGCCGAGTGCGCCGGACCGGATGAGGCCCTTTGCGCTGTCGGGAAGACGCATGCTTCCGAGTCTACGTTCAGGGCCGCAACGTCACCCACACGTGGCCGCCGGCGACCGCGATGCCGCGCGGCTGGTGCCCGGTCTTGATCGTCGCGACCACCTTGGCGGTCGCCGGATCGATGCGTGAAACCGTGCCGTCGCCGCTGTTGGCGACCCATACTGCGTTCTCGCCGACGGCCAACGCGACCGGCGCGTCGCCCACCGAGATCGCACGCGTCACCGCGTTGGCGCGCGGATCGATGCGCGACACTGAGCCGTCACCTGCGTTCGCCACCCACACCGCGCTCGCGCCGACCGCGATCGCGGCCGGCTCCGTGCCGGTCTGGATCGCGCGCTGGAGCTCGAGCGTGTCGGGGTCGGCTCGCCACACGACGTCGCGCCGCGGGTCACGGACCCAGAGCGAGCCTTCGCCGATCGCGAGCGCGGTCGTGATGAACGGCAGCCGGCGCACACGCGTGACGTTGGCGATGGGGGAGTCGGGCGGATCCACCTCGAGGCGCGCGAGTCCCGGCGGGACGTAGCTCGCGCTCCAGACCGTCAACCCGCGCGCCGTGATCCCGCATCCCGGCGACGAATGCGCCTGCGGGTCCGCACGCACTCGGTCGGAGGTGTCGAGCGGGAGGGAGACCTGGTCGTTGATGGTCAGCGGCCGCAGCGTGGTGATCAGCCGTGCGATCTCGCCCTCGGTCCCGTCCTGGCAGCTCTCGGCGACCCA
>CAWCEB010000030.1:0-23260 GCA_963794105.1 uncultured Actinomycetes bacterium
CGTAGCCGGGCGGGAGCGCCTTCGCGGCGGCCTTCAGGAGCAACCCCTTGACGAAGCGCGGGCGGCGGCGGCTGAGCTGGAAGAACGCCGTCGTCACGAGCACGTTCTTCCAGCGCGTGAACGCGTACGCGGCCTTCGACGGCAGGATCCGGCGGGCGAAGTTCGCGATCGGGTCCTCGCCGGGCAGCGAGATGATGTAGGTCGGCGAGCGCTGCAGCATCGTCACGTGCGCGGCCTGCTTGGCCATCGCGGGCACGAGCGTGACCGCGGTCGCGCCGCTGCCGACCACGACGACGCGCTTGCCGGCGTAGTCGATGTCGTCGCTCCAGTGCTGCGGGTGGACGATCTGCCCCTTGAAGCGCTCGCTTCCCGCGAAGTCCGGGGTGTAGGGCTCGGAGTAGTGGTAGTAGCCGGTGCACATGAACACGAAGCCGGCGGTCAGCGTCACCGTCTCGTCGGTGTCGGTGCGCCGCGCGGTGACCGTCCAGCGCGCGTCCTGCGACGACCAGTCCGCGCGCTCGACGCGGTGGCTGAAGTGGATCTTCGAGTCGATCCCGTGCTCGCGCGCGGTCTCCTTGACGTAGTTCAGGATCGAGGGGCCGTCGGCGATGGCCTTTGCGTCCTCCCACGGCTTGAACCGGTACCCGAGCGTGTACATGTCGGAGTCCGAGCGGATCCCGGGGTAGCGGAAGAGATCCCAGGTCCCCCCGATGTCCTCGCGCGCCTCGAAGATCGCATACGTCTTCGAGGGGCAATGGGCCTGAAGGTGATAGCCGGCGCCGACGCCTGAGAGGCCCGCACCGACGATGAGCACGTCGACGTGATCGGGGGACATGGCGAAGGAGTATGACGCCTGCGTCATGTTTGTCACGCAGGAACGGATTCGTGAAGTCCCCTCGTGCGCAGGTTGGTTCGAAACAGAGCTGGAAGACGTCGCCGAAGCTCCCGCCGGCCTTGTTGAAGTAGATGCACGAGGAGTTGGGTGTGCGCTGACACCGCGGCCCGGTTCCGGTGGCAGCCTGGTCGGACGCGCGAGGGGCCCGCGCGATGCGCGGGCCCCTCGTCGTGAACCTCTTGGTGTTGCGGTCCGATCAGGCCGGGGCGGGCACCGCCTCGCCTTCGTGCGAGACCTGCGGCAGCCACTGCAGGCGCTTGGGCAGCCACCAGTTGCGCTCGCCCAGGAGCTTCATGGTCGCCGGCAGGAGCACGCCGCGCACGATTGTCGCGTCAAGCAGGACGGCAACGGCCAGGCCGACGCCCATCTGCTTGAAGAACATGAACGAGAGCGTCCCGAAGATGCCGAACACGCCGACCATCACGACGGCGGCGCTCGTCACGACCCCGGCGGTGCTCGCGATGCCGCGCTGCAGCGCTTCGTCCGTGCTGTGGCCGCGGTCGACCAGCTCCTTGACCCGGCTGAGGACGAACACGTGGTAGTCCATCGACAGGCCGAACAGGATCACGAACAGGAACAGCGGCAGCCATGGCACGATCGGTGACGTGTGCTCGAAGCCGAGCACGCTCTTGAACCAGCCGTGCTGGAAGACCAGCACCATCGCCCCGTAGGACGCCGCCACCGACAGCAGGTTCAGCGCGATCGCCTTGATCGGCACGATGATCGAGCGGAACGTGAACAGCAGGATCAGGAACGCCACGCCGAGGACGAACAGCATGACCATGGGCAGGTGGGACTTCAGCGCGTGGTTGAAGTCGTGGTCCTGCGCGGTCTGGCCGTCGGCGTAGGCCTCGAGCCCCGGCACCTGGCCGTAGGTCGCGGGCACCAGCTCGTCGCGGACGAGCGCCAGGGCGTCCTCGGACTTCGAGTCAGCGCCGTTGCCGGCGATCTCGAACTCGAGGGTCGCGACCGTCCGGTTCGGGTTGAGGTCGGTGGAGACCTCCTTGCCCGGGAGCAGGTCGCGGTGAGCGGCCATGCCGGCCTCGAACTTCGCGGTCGCGGCCTTGACGGACGCGGTCGTGAGGTCCTTGCCCTTGAGCACGATCGACATGCCCGAGGTCTCGCTCGGGAACGCGGCATCCAGGTGCTTGAACGTCTGCACCATCGGGATCGAGCTCGGCAGCGTGTCGACGCCGGGCTCACCCGTCTGCATGTGCAGCGCGGGCACGGCCAGTGCGATCAGCAGGCCGGCCGACAGCGCGGCCGACAGCTTCGGGCGGCGCAGCACCACGGCGGTGACGCGCGACCAGAGGGCCAGCTTCGTCGCCTGGCGCTTGGCGAACGCCAGGCCGGGGATGCGGCCGGGCTTGTCCACGCGGTCGCCCATCTTCGACAGCAGCGCGGGGAGGACCGTCAGGGAGCCGATCATCGCGACTGCGACGACCAGGACCGTGCCCGTGGCCCAGGCGGTGAACGTCGGGGCGCCGGCAAGGTACATGCCGCCCATCGCGACCATGACCGTGAACCCGGAGACGAGCACTGCCCGCCCTGAGGTCGCGGCCGCGGCGTCAATTGCCGCGAGCTTGTCGCGTCCGGCTGCTCGTTCCTCTCGCACCCTGCGCAGGTAGAACAGCGAGTAGTCGACGCCGACCGCCAGGCCGATGAGGAGCACCACGTTCTTGATCGACTCCTCGACGGGAGCGATCTGGCTGATGGGGCCGATGAGGCCGAACGTCGCGAGGACGCCCGTCATGGCCAGGAGCAGCGGCACGCCGGCCGCCAGGAGCGTGCCGAACGTCAGCAGCAGCACGATCAGCGTGATCGGCAGCGAGAACAGCTCGGCCTTCTGCAGGTCCTTCTGGACGAGCTCGTCGAACCCGGTGGTGCTCGACGCGTCGCCGAACTCCTCGATGCGGATCTGGGACGAGGCCTCGTCGGCCGCCTTCACCGCTGCAAGGGCCTTGTCGACGATCGTCTTGACGTTCTTGTCCGTCTCGGCGTTGCCGGGGATCTCGAACGCGAGCAGCGCCGAGTGGCGGCTGTCGTTGATGACGCTGCCGTTCGTCTTGAGATACGGATCACCGATCTTCACGACGCCGTGCACCCCGTGCAGGCGGTGCTGAACATCGCGAATGGCGCTCCGGAACTCGGGATCATCAGCCGTGAGCGTCGCGCTCTGCAGGAGCACGGCCTCGTGGGCCTTGTCGGGGTAGGCGTGCTCGAGAATGCGCTCGGCGCGCCCGGAGTCGCCGACCCCGGACTGCTTCTGCGTGAGCTCCTGCGTGCCGACCTTGCCGCCGACGAAGAAGGCGAGGACCACGAACGTGATCCAGCCGATGACTGCGATCTTGCGGTGCCGTGCGCTCCAGCGCCCTACGGACGCTGCGATGTTGCGCTTTGGCCTAGACATTGATCTCTCCAGTGGTAGTCGTGAATGACACGCACGGAGCGTCCGTGAGATGGGCCCCCCGAACATCCGGGGTGCCCCCTGAACCGGGCCCTGAGGTCCCGTATGCTCGCCCGAAGCCGTGGACGTGTTCGCGAATGCCGGGCCGATCGTCGGCCGGGAGGCAGAGCTCGGGGCACTCGAGTCGGCGCTGAGCGCGCTGGCGGACGGTCAGGCCGCGTGTCTGTCGTTCGAGGGCGAGCCCGGGATCGGCAAGACGCGGCTGCTGCGCGAGCTGCGCGAGCGCGCCGAGCGCGACGGCCACCTCGTGCTGGCGGGCACGGGCGCCGAGTTCGAGCGCGACCTGCCCTACGGGTTGTGGGTCGACGCGCTCGACGACTACGTGGCGTCGCAGGATCTCGACCTGGCCGACGACGTGGCGCACGAGCTCGCGCGCGTGCTGCCGTCGCTGAGCTCCGGCGAATCCGCCGGCGCGGCGGTCGCCGACGAGCGCTACCGCGTGCACCGCGCGATGCGGTCGCTGCTGGCTGCGCTGTCCGACGACCAGGCGCTGCTGCTCGTGCTCGACGACCTGCACTGGGCCGACGACGCCTCGGTCGAGCTGCTCGGGGCGCTGCTGCGCCGCGGGCTCGGCGGCTCGGTCCTGATCGCGATCGGCTTTCGCTCCGGCCAGGCGCCCGAGCGGTTGAGTGCGGCGCTCGCCTCGCAGCCGGCGACGCGCCACGTGCTCGCTCCGCTGGACGAGGCGCAGGCCGCCCAGCTGCTCGCGGGCGTCGAGCCGGAGGCCGTGGCGGCAATCGTCAGCCGCGGCGGCGGCGTCCCGTTCTACCTGGAGCAGCTCGCGCGCGGGGGCGCAGGCACACCGACCCCGACCAACGGCGAGGTCGTCGAGCTGGGCGGGGTGCCGGCAGCGGTCGTGGCGGTCCTGTCCGAGGAGCTCAACGCACTCGAGCCGGCCGCACGGCAGTTGCTCGACGCGGCCGCCGTTGCCGGGGAGCCGTTCGAGCTCGACCTCGCGGCTGCGATGGCCGGCGCCGCCCCGGCGGACGCGCTCGACGCGCTGGATGACCTGCTGACGGCGGACCTGGTGCGGCCCACCGCGGTCCCGCGCCGGTTCGGATTCCGCCATCCGATCGTGCGCCAGGCGGTATATGAGTCGCTGCGCGCGGGCCGCCGGCTGGCGGCGCATGCGCGCGCCGCCGAGGAGCTCGCCGCGCGCGGAGCGTCGGCGTCCGAGCGTGCCGCGCACGTCGAGCATGCCGCCGCGCAGGGGGACGAGGCCGCGATCGCCGTGCTGCTCGAGGCAGGCGACGAGACGCTGGGGCGAGCGCCGGCGGCGGCGGTGCGCTGGTACGAGGCGGCGCTTCGGCTGCTCCCCGGCGCAGACCGCGAGCAGCAGGTGGAGGTCCTCGTCAAGCTCGCATCCTCGCTGCGCGCGGCGGGCGAGCTCGAGCGCTGCCGCACGACGCTGCTCGACGCGCTGGCCCGCCTGCCGCTGCAGGCCGACGCGCGCCGCATCGAGCTGACCACGCAGTGCGCGGCGGTCGAGCACTGGCAGGGGCGCCACGCCGAGGCGCACCGCCGGCTGGCCGGCGCCTTCGAGGATCTGGCGGACCGCGACACCCCGCAGGCGGCCGCACTCCAGATCGAGCTCGCCGTCGACAGCCTCTACGAGATGGACCACCCGCAGGCCGTCGCGATGGCCCGCGATGCGCTGTCGACCGCTCGGCGCCTCGACGACCGGGGACTCGTCATGGCCGCCGCCGCGGCGCTCGCGCTTGCCGCGGCGGTGCAGGGAGACACGCCGCTGGCGCAGGAGCATCGCGAGCTGGCGGTCGCCGGAGCTCGAGCGGCTGCCCGACGCCGAGCTCGCCCGCCGGCTGGATGCGCTCTACCACCTCGGCTGGGCCGAGAACTATCTCGAGCGCTACGACGACGCGGTCGCGCACGCCGAGCGCGGCCTCGAGCTGGCGCGCGCCACCGGACAGGGTCGGCTGCTGGTGCCGCTGCTGCTCGTCAAGGGCTATCCGATGGAGATGCAGGGCCGGCTCGCCGAGGCGCTGGACGCGGCGCAGACCGCGGTCGAGATCGCGCGCCTGTCAGCGAACCCGCACTACCTCTTCTGGGCACTGTTCGAGGTCGCGTGGGCGCGCTACTACGCGGGCGACCTTGCTGGGGCGATCGAGGCCTGCGAGGAGAGCCAGCGCGTCGGCGGGGGCAAGCTCACGCTCGGCACGATGCCGTCAGCCGGAGGAGGGCCCGGGCTGGGCGCACGCCGCGGCGCTCCTCGAGACGGGAGATCCCGCCGGCTCGCTCGCGATGGTCGAGCAGCTCGGGGACGACGAGCTCACCTGGGCGATCCCCGTCGAGCGCTGCTTCAACTGGGAGTCGATTGCCCTCGCGGAGCTCGCGCTCGGCCGCCCGAACGATGCCGAGCGCCACGCCGCCATGGCGGAGGCGACGGCCGCCGGACTCGGGCTGAACATCCCGACGGCGGCGGCCGCCCGAACGCGCGCGGCCGTCGCGCTCGCGGCGGGCGATGTCAAGGCGGCGCGCGCGGCGGGGGAGGCGGCGGTACGCCACGCCGACGCGGTCGGCGCGACGCTCCAGGCCGCGTTCGCGCGCCTCGCGCTCGGGCGTGCGCTCGTGGGGGCGGAGGATCGCAAGGAGGCGATCGCGGTGCTGCGCGAGGCCGAGCAGGACTTCGACCGCTGTGGCTCGCATCGCGCTCGCGACGAGGCGCGCCGCGAGCTTCGCAAGCTCGGTGCGCGGGCCGAGCCGCGCGGACCGGCGGCCGCGGACGACTCGGGGCTCGGTGCGCTCACGAAGCGCGAGCGCGAGATCGCCGACCTGGTGACCGACCGCATGACCAACAGGGAGATCGCCGCGGCGCTGTTCCTCAGCGACAAGACGATCGAGTCGCACGTGCGCAACATCTTCATGAAGCTCGGCGTCTCGTCGCGCGTGGACGTCGCGCGGACAGTCGAGCGCGAGCGTGCGAACGACTCGGCACAGGCGTGAGCACCGACGCCGCCCTCCTCGCGGAGATGGGCTACGAGCAGGAGCTCGACCGCGCGCTGCCGATCTCCGGCAACGCGGCGCTGGGGTTCGCCGGCATCTCCCCGGTCGTGGGGCTCTACGCGGTCGTCTTCGTCGGGACGGTCGTCGCCGGGCCAGCGTGGGTGTGGGTCCTGCCGGTCGCGCTGGCGGGACAGTGCCTGCTGCTCTCGGTCTACTCCGAGCTCGCGTCGCAGTGGCCGATCACCGGTGGCGCCTACCAATGGACCCGGCGCCTGATGGGGGAGGGCTACGGATGGATGACCGGCTGGGTCGCCATCTGGGCCTACCTGGTCGCGAACACGACGATCGCCTACCTGGGCGCGCCCTGGGCCCTGACGCTGCGTCGGCATCGAGCCGACGGCCAACGCGATCGTCCTGATGGGCATGGTGCTCGTCGTCGTGTGCGCGGCGGCGGGAGCGGGCGGGGTCCGCCTGCTTGCCCGGGCCGTCCAGGCCGGGATCGCCGCCGAAGCCGTGGCATCCGTCGGGATCGGCCTTGCGCTGCTGCTGGTGTTCCGGGTGAACGATCCGTCGCTGCTGACGCACACGCTCGGCGCGGAGGCCCTGTCGGGCGGGTCGGTGGGCGCGGCGCTGCTCGCCGCGCTGGCCGTCGGCGGCTGGGTGTTCATCGGCTTCGATTGCTGCGTGGCCGCCTCGGAGGAGACCCACAACGCGGCGCGCCACGTGCCGCGCGCGATCTGGATCGCGCTGCTGAGCGTGGCGGCGCTGGTGCTGCTCGACGCCGTGGCTGCGGCGCTCGCGCACCCCGATCCGGCCTCGGTCGTCGCGGGCCAGGACCCGGACCCGGTGACGACGGCGGTGGCGAGCGGGTTCGGCAGCTGGTCGGAGAAGCCGTTTGCCGCGATCGTCCTCGTCGCGTTCCTGGCCTGCGGGATGTCCGCTCAGTCGCTCACCGCGCGCACGGTGTTCTCGCTGGCTCGCGATGGCGTGCTGCCCGGGTCGCGGCCGCTGCGGGTGGTCGACGCGCGACACGTGCCGATCGGGGCGGTGGTGCTCACCACCGTCGTCGCCTGCCTGGGTCTGCTGCTCGGGTTGAACTCGGCCGCCGTCGGCAGCCTGATCACGTTCGGCACGGCCGCGATCTACCTGACGTTCTTCCTGATCGCGCTGGCCGCGCTGCTGGCTCGGACGCGGGGTCGCTGGGTACCCGGTGGGCACGTCCAGCTCGGGCGCCGCGGGCTGGTCTTCAACGTGCTCGCGGTCGGCTGGCTGGCGTTCGAGACCGTGAACATCGCGTGGCCGCGCCGCTCGCTCGCCCCGCCCGGCGCGCCGGACTATCAGGTCTGGGCTGCGCCGCTGTTCCTGGGCGCCGTCGGCGTGCTCGGCTTTGCCTACCTGTTCGCGGCGCGCCCCCACCGCCGGCTCGGCTGACCATCTAGGGAATGCAGATCGGGCGGACCTCGGTGGCCTTGCTGCGCCTCGCGACGAACGCGGGCAACAGGCCGAGCGCCGCGCCGCGATCGGCGGCTTCGACGACCCAATAGAGCGCGTGGCCGCCGGTGAGGCAGGTCGAGTGCGCCGGCTTGCGGCGCAACGGGCTCGTGAAGCCGCTCCAGGCCGCGAACGCGGCCGCGCATTCGCCTGCGGTGTGTCGGTGGTGAACGAGGAACGTCGCCATGACGTCACCGACTGCTCGCCGGGGGCGGGGGCGGCGGGGCGACCATGTGGCCGTGGCGACCGATCTCGATGACGCGCGGAGTAAGCATGGGTCAACTGTGCTCCCGATCGCCCACAGGCTCATCAGGGGCTGTCCCTGAACCGGTCGGGCGCTCGTCGACCATGTGCACGAGGCCGGCCCAGCGGATGTGGCTGCCCAGTCATCCGCCAGGCAGCGGTGAGTGGCTGGAGGGGTCATGCGCGTCATGTCGCTCACCGCTTCGGCTTCTTGGCGATCGCGGCGGCGAGGTGGCTATGGAGCGTTGAGTGCATGGCTGCAGCCTCGCGCCGCAGCCATGCCGCAACATCGGGGGTGGTCCCTGAACCAACCCCTGAATCGTCAGCCCGTGAGCTTGATCGACACCACGTCGGCCGAGTCGTCGGTCGAACCCGCGACGCCGAAGAACGCCAGCAGGTCGTGCGCGCCGATCGCGGCGAGGCCCTGGTAGTCCCCGACGAAGTGCCCGCGCGCGATCGGTGCGTTGGCGAAGTCGAACGAGGCAAGCGGCTGCGGGCTGCTCCAGGTCTGGCCGCCGTTGGCCGAATGGCGCAGGTACACGTCCGTCGGGATGCCCGGCGCGCCGGTGTTGGCGTTGTCGTCGTAGTACAGGACCGCGACCTCGCCGTCGTTGGCGACCTCGACGGCGTGGTTGAACGACTGCGCCGAGGGGTGGTGGCTGACGATCGTCGGCGTCGACCAGTGCTGCCCGCCGTCGGTCGAGCGGCTGAGCACGATCTTGTTCGTGGACCCGCCGAGGCCGTCGGCCCACGTGGCGTACAGCGCGCCGCTGCTGCGATCGACGGCGAGGTCGGGCAGGTAGTCACCCACGCGCAGGGCTTCGCCGTCTGCCGATTCGGCCACCGTGCCCAGCTTGGCGATCTTGCTCGGGGCGCTCCACGTGCGGCCGGCGTCCTTGGAGCGCATCACCGCCATGTAGACGCCGTTGTTGTTGGGCTGGATGCCGGCGCCCTTGAACAGCACCGCCTGGATGTCCACAAGCGTGCCGTCGGGCTCGACCACGATCTGGTTGCCCTGCGCGTACTCGTTGGCGTTCGTCATCTTGGCGGGGCGCGACCACGTGTCGCCGCCGTCGGTCGTGCGGGACACCATCGGCGTGCCGCGGTAGGAGAACGCGTGCACCAGTTTGTTGAAGCTGATGTTCTCGCCCGGCAGGTTGCCCTGGATCCACGTCGCCCAGGCCCGGTGCGGGTGGTAGGGGTCGGCGGTGATCGACTGCTTGTCGAGGAACACGATGCCGATCGGGTCGTTGATGCGGGTGATCTGCGACGGCTCGCTCCAGGTCAGGCCGCCGTCGTCGGAGACCGACGTGCTCAGCGCGTTCTCGCCTGCCAGGCTGCCGTCCACGATCGAGAGGCCGATCTGGTAGGCGCGTCCCGCCGAGTCGAACGAGACCCACGGGTCCGTGGCGCGCGGCAGATGCTCCGCCGGCTTGTCCGTGGGGTCGTCGATCGAGCACGCGCTGAACTCGGCCCAGCTGTGGCCGCCCCAGGAGGCGCCGCCGTCGAACGACGTCGCGGCCAGCAGGCCGTGCGCGCCGCCGTCGGACCAGCGGTCCTCCTGGTAGACGCCGATGACGTTGTTGGGGTGGTCGGTCTGGTTGGGGTTGACCGCGACGAGCGGCTCCACCTCGGTGTCCTTGAAGTTCGTCTGCTCCGCGGTCTCGGTCTTCTGCGCCGGGCACGGATCCAGGAACGGGCTCGTCGTGGTGCTGGCCAGCACCGTGGGGCCCGCGGTGTAGGCAGAGGCGGCTGTCGGAGCAGCCGCGATGGCGGCGACGGCGACGGTGACAGCAGCGAGAGAGACGCGCATCCCAGACCTCCCAATTCGGATGGATGCGAGGTGCTATGGACGATTCCGCCTTTGTGGCGGATATTGCAAGTCCGGTGGTCGCGGACTCACTCAAGAAAAGCCGCAAACGCCTACGACAGGCGTAGGATCGGCGCCACCACTCCCGTGTTCAAGAGCGGCGCGACGGTGCTCTCGGTCACGGTCCCCGGCCCGGCATCCTGTCGGTCGCCCCGTCGACCGCCGGCGCGCGCGCCGCCGGGCGCCGGCCGCTGCGGCCAAGAAGAAGAAGCCGCTCGTCAAGGCCGTCAGGGTCAACGTGAAGGCGGCCGGCGTGGTCAAGGTCACGCTCAAGCCGACCGCGGCGGGCAAGAAGGTGCTCAAGAAGAAGGGCAAGCTCAGGCAGAAGATGAGCATCACCTTCACGCCCACCGGCGGCACGCCGAACACGAAGACCAAGACGATCACGATCAAGCGCAAGGTCGAGAAGAAGCGGTGACCTTGCGCTGACGCAGCGCTCGTCAGGCCAGCGCCGGCGCCTCCGGCAGCCTGGCGAGCGCAGCGTTCATGTCGGCCTCGGAGAACTCCGGGTCGTCGAGCGCGCCGGCCAGGTAGGCGTCGTAGGCGGCGAGGTCGAAGTGGCCGTGGCCGCAGAGGTTGAAGAGGATCACGCGCTCCTCGCCGGCCTCGCGCGCCGCCTCGGCCTCCTCGATCACCGCGCGGATCGCGTGCGCCGGCTCGGGCGCCGGGATGATCCCCTCGGTGCGCGCGAACCGCACGCGCCGCCTCGAACGTCTCGTTCTGGCGGTAGGCGCGCGCCTCCACGAGCCCGCCTTGCACGAGCGCGCACACCAGCGGCGAGTCGCCGTGGTAGCGCAGCCCGCCGGCGTGGACCGGCGGCGGGACGAAGTCGTGGCCGAGCGTGTACATCGGCATCAGCGGCGTCAGCCCGACCGTGTCGCCGAAGTCGTAGCGGTAGGCGCCGCGGGTGAGCGTCGGGCAGGCGGCCGGCTCGGCGGCGACGAAGCGCGTCGTCGCGTCGCCGCGCAGCACGCGGCGCAGGAACGGGAAGCGAGCCCGCCGAAGTTCGAGCCGCCGCCGACGCACCCGATGACGACGTCCGGGCTCGTCGCCGGCCATGCTCCATCTGCGCGATCGCCTCCTGGCCGATCACGGTCTGGTGCAGCAGCACGTGGTTGAGCACCGAGCCGAGCGCGTAGTTCGTGTCCGGGTCCTGCGCGGCGACCTCGACCGCCTCGGAGATCGCGATGCCCGAGCGAGCCGGTCGGGTGCTGAGGCCTGCGCGCGGCCGGCCTCGGTGCAGGTCGCTCGGCGAGCGGTGCACGGTCGCGCCCCAGGTCTGCATCATCGAGCGCCGGTAGGGCTTCTGGTCGTAGCTCGAGCCGACCATGAACACCTCGCACTCGAGCCCGAACAGCGAGCACGCGAACGCCAGCGACGAGCCCCACTGGCCGGCGCCGGTCTCCGTGGCGAGCTTCTTGATCCCGGCCTGCGCGTTCTCGTAGGCCTGCGGCGACCGCGGTGTTCGGCTTGTGCGAGCCCGCCGGGGAGACGCCCTCGTACTTGTAGTAGATGCGCGCCGGCGTGTCCGAGCGCCTGCTCGAGGCGCCGCGCGCGGTACAGCGGGGTGGGCCGCCACAGCTGGTAGGCCTCGCGCACCGCGTCGGGGATCGCGATCTCCGGCTCGGGCGAGACCTCCTGCTTGATCAGCCCCATCGGGAAGATCGGCGTCAGGTCGTCGGGGCCGGCCGGCTCGCCGGTCGCGGGCTCAGCGGCGGCGGCGGTGGTCGCCGGGCAGGTCGGCCACGAGGTTGACCCAGTGGGTCGGGATCGCGTCCTCGGCCAGGACGAAGGTCGTGCGCTCGGAAGGCATTGCCCGATGCTATTCCTCGGCCGCGGGATGGATCTGGGCCTTTCGGTCGTCGTGAGTGGGACAGGCCCCCTCACGAAAGGACTGGACCAATGCTTGTTCGAATGCTCCTCGTCGGAGTCACGACGTTCGCGTTCGCCGCGCCCGCAGTCGCGGGTTCGGTCACCGCTCACAGCGCGCGGCACCACCGCCACCATCACCGCAGCCATCATGGGATCCCGCAGCACAACGGCGGCGATCACGACGCCGACAACCGCGGCGGACCGAGCGATGGCGACGGCAGGACCTGACCGGCGGCTGATCGCGGTCGCCTTCGCCGCAGCCCTCGCCATCGCGGGCTGCGGCGCGGGCGCGCCGCGTTCGCATGCGCCCGAGCCGTTCGCGTGGCTGCGGCCGGCCGCCGTGCCCACCGGCTGGAGCGTGGGCCGGCTGCCGTCGCGAACGGCGCAGCTCGCCTACCCGCCGGGCTGGCGCGCGATCGTCACGGACCCCGGGACGTTCTCGGCTGCGCTGCTGGGTCCCCACGAGCGCATTCGTGGCTACCTCAACGCGACGCCGCGATCCGGCGCGGAGACGCTCGCCAACTGGGCGCGGTTCCGCGTCGCCCACAACCGCGAGGAGGGCGACCGCGCGGTCGTGCAGGAGAGCTCTGCGACCGGGCTGCAATTCCGTTCCGGGACGGGCTCGTGCGTGGTGGACCGCTACCGCACCGTGACGTCCGCGCGCTACCGGGAGATCGCGTGCATCGTGCGCGGGGCGCGGGCGACCACGGTCGTCGTCGCCGCAGCGCCGCCGCGCGACTGGGCTCGCCTGGCGCCACAGCTGCGCGCAGCGGTGGAGAGCTTCGCCACCTAGAGCGTGACCCGCACGGGGAGCGCGTCGACGCCGTAGATGCCGCTCACGCTCTGCAGGACCGGCTCGCCGGCGAGCTCGATGCGCTCGGCGTTGCGCGCCAGGAACGCGAGCGCCTCGACGAGCTCGGCACGCGCCAGGTTCGCGCCCACGCAGTAGTGCACGCCGGCTCCGAACGTCAGCATCCGCTTGGTCTCGCGCGCGACGCGGATGTCGAACTCGTCGGGTGCCTCGTAGCTGTCGGGGTCGCGGTTGCCGGTGAAGGCGCAGACGGCGACGACCGAGCCCTCGGGGAACGTCACGCCGTTGACCTCCACCGGCTCGACGGTCATGCGCGCCGTCAGCGGCGTGATCGGCTCGTAGCGAAGCGCCTCCTCGGCGGCGCGCGGCGCCAGCGCTTCGGGGTCGTCCCGCAGCGCCGCCCACTGCTCGGGACGCTCGGCGAGCAGGCGGACGGCGTGCGCGAGCTGGCTCTGTGTCGTGTCCACGCCACCGACGAGGATGTTGAGGACGAGGTTCTCCAGCTCGACGTCCGACAGC
The DNA here is from genome assembly GCA_963794105.1 of uncultured Actinomycetes bacterium. Lineage (GTDB taxonomy): Bacteria > Actinomycetota > Thermoleophilia > Solirubrobacterales > Solirubrobacteraceae > AC-49. The sequence continues at coordinate 13,130 of CAWCEB010000030.1, forward strand.
CGGTCGCCCTGCTCCTCGGCGAGGATCAGCGACGAGATCAGGTCGTCGGCCGGCGTCCCGCGGCGGCGCACGATGAGCGGGCGCACCCATGCGTAGAACTCCCCGACCTTGCGCTGGATCGTCGCGACCTGCTCGGCGTCGCCGAGCGCGATCGGGTCGAACTGGCGCTGGATCCACATCGACCAGTCGTGCAGGAGCGGTGCGTCCTCGGCGGGCGCGCCCATGACGCGCGCGATGGTCCGGGAGGGGTACGGCTTCGCGATCTCGGCGACGAAGTCGAAGCTCCCGGCGGTGGCGGCGGCCGGCCAGAGGTCGTCGAGGATCTCGCGCATCACGGGCCGGTAGCGCTCGACCGCCCGCGGGCTCAGCGCCGGGTTGACGAGCCCGCGCAGCCGTGAGTGGTCGGCGCCGTTGACGTTGATGATGTTGCGCGTCATCTGCTCGTACAGCGGCCCGTCGGTGATGTCGAAGAGCTGCGCGAGCAGCAGCCCGGGGAAGATCGCCGACTTCGTGCGCAGGAACTGCTCTCCGGCCGCGCGATCGAGGACCAGCGTGCCCAGCGGCGTGCGCGCGAGCCACGAGCCGCCGGCTCGCAGCTCGCGCATCGCCTCGTGCCAGCGCTCGCCGCGCAGCGCGGGGTCGGCGAGGTCGATCTCGGGGAGGTCGAGCTCGGCGACGACGGGCATCCCGCGAGGCTACAGTTGCGCCGATCCCAACATCGGACGGGACGGTCGCGACGCCCCGTCGGCAACGCGCACCTCGCGCCCGCCGCATCTGACGGTCACGGGGTCGTCCAGCGTGGGCTCCGGCGACTGGACGGGCACGGTCTCCGGGAGCGTCGAGGCAGATGGGGTGACGCTGTCCGTGCAGGCCACCGCCAGCATCGACGGCACGACGTGCGACAGCGGCCCGCTGACGTTCACGATCCCGCCGCTGAAGAACGCCATCTAGCTACGCGGATACAGCTGGGTCTCGAAGCTGCCGGCGCCGTCCTGCCCGCTCGGCGTCGGGCAGCCCCCGACGCCGAAGCCGGCGTTGATGTGGTCGCCTGCCCACTTGAGCGTGGCGCTGTGAGAGCTGGCCTTCACGATCTGCGTGCCGTGCGCCTTGCCGTCGAGGGTGATCCCCATCCTCAGGCCGGCGCGCAACATGCCCCCGTTGCACGGGATGCCCCATCCCGCCGACGCCCCGCGCTCGAGCCCATGGCTGCTGGTGACGGTGGTGACCTGCAGGCTGGCGGAATAGCCGGCGGCGAGGCTGCCCTGGGGCGGGAAGTACAGGGCGGCGGGTGCCGGGACCACCTTCGTGACCGGCTTGAGCGCGATGTGGCGTGTCGTGACGTCGTTCTCGCAGTAGCGCTTCGTCGTCAGCGCGATCGACCTGCCGCCGTTGTGGACCCTGAGGCTGCCGTAGCCGAGCGCCACGCGCCCCTTCTTGTTCGCAAGCCCCCCGAAGTGCTGGTTGGGGTAGGCGGAGTTGTCCTGGCCGGTGCCGCAGTTCACGACGACGGCCACGCGCCAGCGCCCGTTGAACTTCTCGATGCTCGCGTTGAACGAGTGGTTCAGCAGCGCGGCGGTCGCGTAGTGGACCTTCGCCCGCGCGCCGGCGGCGGGAGCGAGCAGGGCGACGGCGGTCAGCAGGGCTGCGAGGCGGATCACCGGTCGGCGGCCGAGTTCAGTCGCATCAGCACGAGATTGTCGCACTGGGAAACGACGTGATGTGGGAGGCGGGCGGCACCCAATGAGACAGGCACGCAGGCTGGACGGCACCGGGCGGGAGACCGACGATCTGCCGACAGATGTGATGTCCCGAGCCGAAGACGAGACCGACCGTCCATCCGCACGCGACGTGCTGGTGCTCACCGTCGACGACCACGCGTCGTTTCGGGAGCTGGCGCGGCGCGTCGTCGAGGCGGCTCCCGGCTTTCGGTGGATGGGCGAGGCGGACTCGGGCGAGGAGGCGGTCGCGTTCGTCAGTCGTCACGCTCCGGACCTCGTGGTCATGGACGTGCGGATGCCCGGCATGGGGGGCCTGAACGCGGCGCGGACGATCGCCTCCGATGCGCCGGGCGTCGCGATCTTGCTCGTGTCCGCCGAGGAGGCCGAGGCCGCGGCGTTCGACGCGGCCGACGCCCCCGGTGCGACGTTCGCGCGCAAGCAGGACTTCGGGCCCGCGCTGCTGCGCGCGGTGGTCAGCGGGGAGCGGCGTCGAGGTACAGCAGAACCGCCTTGACCCGCTGGCTGACGTCCTGTGCACCGGCGAGGTTGAGCTTGGAGAAGATCGAGTTGATGTGCTTCTCGACGGCGTTCTTCGTGAGCACGAGCGACTCGGCGACCGCAGCGTTGCTCTTGCCCTTCGCAACCTCGGCGAGCACCTCGAGCTCGCGCGGAGAGAGCGCGGCAGCGGGCGATGTGGCGGCAGGGTCGCGGCCGGCGACGAGGCTGTCGACGACCTTGGCATCGAACGCGGAGCCACCCGCCGCCACCGCACGGACGGCGTCGACGATGGCCCGCCGGTCATGGATGCGTTCCTTGAGCAGGTACGCGCGACGATCCGATCCCTCCTCGAACAGCGCGAGGGCGTACTCGAGCTCGGCGAACTGGCTGAGAACGAGCACGCCGACCTGGGGGTGTGTGCGCCGGAGGCGGTTCGCGACACGGATTCCCTCGTCGCCGTCCGAGGGCGGCATGCGGATGTCGGTGACGACGACGTCGGGTTCCTCGCGGTCGATCTGCGCGAGGAGCTCCTGGCCGTCGGTGCACTCCGCTATGACGGTCACATCCGGCGCGGACTCCAGGATGCTCCTGATCCCTTCGCGCATCAGGTAGTCGTCGTCGGCCACGATGACCCCGATGCTCATGGCGCCGCCAGTGGGGAGATGGTTGGGACGACGCCGTGCACGAGCGTGCCGGCTCCGGGCGCGCTGGTGACATCGAGCGTTCCGCCCGCGGCACCGGCGCGATCGCGCATGTTCGCCAGTCCGCGCGACTCCGCCACGTCCGCATACGGGAAGCCCGACCCGTTGTCGAAGACATCGAACACCAGGTCGGTGTCGATCTCGCGGACGCTGACGCTCGCCTGGGCTCCGTCCCCGGCGTGCTTGGCCGCGTTCTGGAGCGCCTCCAGGCAGCAGAAGTACACGGCAGCCTCGACCTCTGGCGCATAACGGCGCAGGTTGTCGATGTTCACCGTTGTCTGGATCGGAGCACTGCGGGTGGCCCAGTTGAGCGCGTCGCTCAGCCCCCGGTCGACCAGGAGCGGCGGGTAGATCCCGCGGACGAGCGAGCGGAGGTCTTCCAGCGCGGCCTCGGCGTCGGCCTCGAGCTCGTGCACCATCCGCGCTCGCGTCTCCACCTCCGCCTCGTCGGCCTCCTCCAGCAGCCGCAGCTTCACGCGCAGGGCGATGAGCCGGTGCTGGGCGCCGTCGTGCAGGTCGCGCTCGACGCGCCTGCGCTCACCGTCGGCGACGGCCACGAGTCGCGCGCGTGACGCGCGCAGATCGCCGATGGACGCGTTCAACTCGGCCTCCAGGCGCATGTTCTCGAGCGCGAGGTCCGAGCTGGAGCCGGCGAGCTCGACCACGTCGCGCTCGACCTGAAGCGCTGATTCACGCACGGCTACCGCCGACAGGCGCCCCGCGCGACCGTGTGTCTCAGTGGTCTGAGAGCGCGGCGACACGCTGCCCGAGCTGAATTGCCGCGCGAGCTCGGACACGAGCCCTGGGACCCCCGCGGTGGCCGCGTGTGCGACCTGGCGCGGAGGCTCGGGCGCTGAGACGAGCGCGGCGATGGCCGCGAGCTCGTCGCCTGCGCCGAGCGCCGCCGCGTGCGGCGCGGCGGCGTCAAGGACGTCGGCGAGCAGGTCGGTGACCGGCACGCGGATCGCGCGCACCGGGTCGATGAGCTCGGCTGCCACGCCATCGCGAGCCGCCAGGAAGCGGTTCTCCGCGAGCACTTCCTGGGCGCCCACGAGTCCGCGCGGCGCAAACCCCTCCTCGAGCTCGAGCCTGGCCAGCGCCTGCACCAACGCGGCCAGGGCGCCCGCCGAGCCGAGCCGCGGCTGCGCGTCCAGGATGCGAACCTCGACGGTGCCGAACCTGGGCTGCGGCCGCACGTCCCACCAGAGGAAGGTCGGTTCGGGGATCGCGCCCGATCGCATCAGCGTGTCCACGGTGCGCACCCAGTCCCCGTAGCCCTCGAAGCGCTGCGGCAGCCCGGTTCGCGGGAAGGCTCCGAACACGATCGTGCGGTTCGAAGCGAGCCCCGTCACCTGCCCGCGCCACAGCGGCGAACTGGCCGACAGCGCAAGGAGCATCGGCAGATGGGCGCGCAGGCGGTTCGCCAGCCGGATCGCGCTCTCGGGGTCTGCCACGCCGATGTGCACGTGCTGGGCGAAGGTCGGCTCGCGGCGGGCGATCCCTCGCATCGTTCGGTGCACGAGGCCGTAGCGCCCGGCCGACGACACCTTCGGGTCCTCGGTCATCTTCCCCGGATGCATGCCCGCCGCCGCGGTCGCGAGCCCCATCGCCCGCGCGTCGCGAGCGAGCCGCGCCCGCAGGTCGCCGAGCTCGGCGATCGCGTCGGCGACGGTCGCGTGGGGGCCGGTGGTCAGTTCGACCGCGGCCGCGTGCGTCTCGGCCGAACAACGCCCCACGAGGTCGTCGCCGAGCGAGGCCAGCAACCGGTCGGCGCGCTGCGCCAGCGTCCAGGTGCCGGGATCGAGGAGCATCACCTCTTCCTCGAGGCCCACGGTATAGGGAGTCGACGGCTGCCAGGCCGCCCAATGGGCTGCTACGGCCAACGTGGTTCGAAGGGCCGTTGTTCGTCGTCGCCGCGCTGGACGATCATCGCCGTCGACTCAGGGATCGCGAGCCAGGCTCCGGGGAGATCGCCGGGCGGCTCGGAGACGATGATGCGATCCCCCTCCGTGAACTGCTGCAGGCGCGGGTTGTCCGGGTGGAGCTTGCGCAACGCGTCGACGTCCTCGGACACGAAGAGCGTGCGCGACTTGCGCTCGCTCGAGTAGCGGATCGCCCACAGCCGCTCGCCGTTGCTCACGCCCACCGTCATCTGCACCGGGTGCTCGACGCCGTGCTCGCGGCTGGTCGCCTCGACGAACCCGACCGCGCGTTCCATGGCGCCGAGCGGATCGTCCTGGAGCCCGAACGTCAGCGCGAGATAGAAGAGCGCCTCCGAGTCGGTTGACCCCACGACGCCGTCGAACAGCGAGGGATCGATCGCGAGCAGGAGCTCCCGGCGCATCGATGCGAAGCCGGCGAGTACGCCGTTGTGGACGAACAGCCACTGACCGTGCCGGAACGGGTGGCAGTTGGTCTGCTGCACCGGCGTTCCGGTCGTCGCACGGATGTGCGCAAGAAACAGCGGCGACTCGACCTGGGCCGCGAGATCGCGGAGGTTGACGTCGCTCCAGGCGGGCGTGACGCTGCGATACCGGCGCGGAGGAGCCCCGTTGGTCCCGTACCAGCCCAGACCGAAGCCGTCGCCGTTGGTGGTCTCCACGCCCATTCGGGCGTGGAGGCTCTGGTCGATCAGCCCATGGGCGGTCTTGAAGAGGAGCTCCTCGACCGCCACCGGCTGCCCGAAGTACGCGTTCCAGCGGCACACGCGAGCGACCGTACGCGCGCAGCGGGTGAGCGCCCGTCACACTCCGCGGGTGAGTGGGCGGGCTGTCAGCGGGACCGCGCTATGCGAGGGCCTTGGCCTTGAGGGCCTCGAACTCCGCCTGGTCGATCGCGCCGCTGTCGAGCAGCTGCTTGGCCTTGTCGATCTCGCCGGCCGCGCCGCCACCGCTGCCTGCCACCGACTGGATGTACTCATCCATCTGGGCCTGCTGGCCGCGCCTGTCCTCGAGCGAGCGCTTTGCCATCCCGTCGCTCTGCGTGGCGAGGTAGATCAGCGCGCCGAGGAACGGCAGGACTATGAGGAAGATCGACCATGCGGCCTTGCCCCAGCCGGACAGGTCATGCCGGCGAAAGACGTCGGACAGGATCGAGATCATCATCCAGATCCAGACCACCCACACGAAGAAGATGATCATGGTCCAGAGGATGTCCAAGAACGGATAGTCAGCTGCGATCACCATGCCCGCATGATCTCCGCGCAACGGAGTGGGGTGCCATGCGGCACGCATGCCAATCGCAGTGGTGCCCGCCTCCCGGGGTAGTGTCCGCACCGCCCGTCCCGTGCGCCGAACGATCGAAGCCCATCTGGGATCGCCCAGGTCTCGCGCGTCATCTACGGCGCGATCATCGGAATGGCGCTCGTCGTCGCCCTCGAGGCCCATCCGCCGCGTCCGGGGGTCGTTGCGGCCACGCTGGTGGCGACCGCGATCGCGGTTTCGCTCGCGGAGTTCTACAGCGAGATCGTCGGTGCCGAAACGCGCTTTCGCCGGCGTGTCGGGCGCGAGCAGGCCGGGCACATCCTGGTTGACGCCGCTGCCGTCGCGTTCGGCATCGCCTTTCCGTCGGTCTTCTTCGTCCTCGCCGCCGCGGGCGCGATCGAACCCGACGCCGCGTTCACGCTCGCGAAGTGGTCCGGGCTGGGCCTGATCAGCCTGTACGGGTTTCTTGCCGGCCGCCTCGCCGGAGCGAGCGTCGGGCTCTCACTCCTGCAGGCGCTGGGCGTCGGCCTCATCGGTGGCGCGCTGATCGCGTTCAAGGCGCTGATCCACTGAGCTCCGGGGCGGTCGGCCCCGGATCCACCGCGGGGACCTCATCTTTGGCGAGCGACTCCGTCGGCAGTCGCAGCGTGAACCACAGGGACAGCAGGGCGACGAGCGCGACCGCGCCCAGGGCAAGGCGTAGCGCGTCGAGCTGCGCGTCGCCGTAGTCCGCGGCGATCGCGCGGGCCTCGGCCTGGGTGGCCCCGCCGTCGACCGCCGCCTCCTCGACGGTCTTGACGGGCACGATGTCGATTCCCTGCTGCGCCTTGGCGACGATCGCGTCGCGTGTCGCCGCCGGGATGGCCGAGTTGTCGGCGATGCGATCGGCGAAGCCCGTCGCGAGTGACGCGAGCAGGACCGCCCCGATGATCGCGGTGCCGAGTGAGGACCCGAGGTTCTGGGCGGTGCCCTGAAGCCCGCCGCCCTCGCTGGTCTGCGCGGGTGGAACGGACGACATGATGATGTTGCCCAGCTGGGAGGCGAGCAGGCCGGCACCCGCGCCGATGAGGCCGAGCGCCACCTTGAACCCGGTGTCGTTGATGGTCACGTCGAGCGTGGCGAGCATCACAATCGCGCCGGCGCTGACCGCGACGAGCCCGATCTGCGCGACGGTGCGCGGCGAGCGCCGGGCCGCCACACGCGGCCCCAGCAGCGCGAAGACGAGCATCGCCACCGACAGTGGCAGCAGGCGCTTGCCGGTCTCGAACGCATCGAGGCCCAGCACCACCTGCAGGTACACGGGGATCACGAAGAACGTGCCCATCAGGACGAGCTGCTGTCCCAGCATCGTCGAGAGCCCCGCGCGCAGCTGCGTCACTCGCAGCAGGGCCGTGTCGAGGAGCTGGTCGCGGCCGAGACGGACACACCGCCGCTCCCATGCCGCGAAGCCCGCGAGCAGGGCGAGGCCCGCGAGGACCATGAACGGCACCGGCGAGAAGCTGAGCGGCGTGATCTCCGTGCCGTTGATCATGGGCGGTTTGCGTGGCTTGACAAATCCCCACACGCTGCTGCGCAAGATCGCGAACACGATGAGGCCCAGGCCGCTCGAGGACAGCGCGACGCCGACGACGTCGAGCCGTGGGCGCCGCTCGGCAACGGGGGCCTGCGCGATCCGTCCGCGGAGGAGCAGGATCCCGATGACCACGACCGTCTCCGCGGCGAAGACGTAGCGCCACGTGAACTCTGTCGTCACCCAGCCGCCGATGAGCGGGCCGGCGGCGACCGCGACCGCCGCAATCCCGCCGAGCAGTGCGTAGGCGAGCGCTCGCTCGCGACCCTCGTAGCTTGCCGCTGTCAGCGCCGCGATCGCCGGGACGACCAACACGGCGCCGAATCCCTCGATGCCCGACCAGCCGATCAGCAGGACGGTGAGGTTCGGGCTCAGCGCCGTGGTGAGCGACCCGACGCCGTAGATCGCCAGGCCGATGGCGAACGCGCGGTTGCGGCCCAGGATGTCGCCGAGCTTGGCGCCGAACAGCATGAACGCCGCCATCACGAGCGTGTACAGCGTGATCGCCGTCTGCACGCCCTGGATCGTCGTGTCGAGGTCCGAGACGATCTGCGAGATCGCCACGTTCATCACGCTCGAGTCGAGCACCATGACGAACTGGGCCGACGCGAGGATGATCATGGGGAGCCATTTGCGCACCGGCGACAGCCCGCTTCAGACGACGGGTGGGTGGGGGGGAGGAGGTCAGCTCCCGAGGATCTTTGCCTTCTGTACCGCGAACTCCTCGTCGGTGAGGACGCCCTGCGCGTGGAGATCAGCGAGATCCTTGAGCTGCGCGATCGGGTCCGCCGCCGGCGCGGCCGGGGCCGCGGGGGCGGGTGCGGGTGCGGGCTCGTCGTAGTAGGCAGCGGCGTCCTGCTCGCCCCAGCGCCGCGCCTGGCGGCGCGACACGCGGTTGCTGACCGCCGTGGCGGTGCCGGCGATGGCTGCGGTGCGGGCGACGCCGCGAAGTAGTCCGGGCATGCTTGCTCCTTGCTATTGGGGGGTGGGCTCGGTCGCGTCGAGCGCGGCGACGATGGCCTGAACCGGGAGGCGACCGCTGGCGACGAGCTGGCCGCCCGACTTGCGAAGCGCGATGGCGACCGGGGCCGCCCAGCGGTTCTCCCAGACGAGCACGCCGGCCACGGTGCCTGGTTCCATCGCCACGGCGGCCTCTTCGAGGTCGTCCTCACCGAGCAGGCCCGACGACGCGCCCTGGAACTCGGCAAGGCCGTTGCCATCCTGCTCGAGCTCGCCGAGGTCCATCGCCGCCACCGAGCCGTCCTCGCCCTTGGCCACGAACGCGAGGTCGAGGATCCGGATCGTGCCGCGATCGACGAGATCCAGGAGAAGCGCCATCACCTCGCCGGTGACCGGCGTGTCGCCGGGCCACTCCAGCACGACGTAGTCGATGGGGCCCATTTCGTCAAACTGTGCTTCGCTCACGGCGACTCCTTCTGCTAGGTCCGATCGCGATTGTCCGTGCGGGCGACCTTACGCTCAAGGTGGCGCACATGCCGATCGCGAGGGGTGGCAGGCCACCCTCCTTCACCCAAAGCGGGTGATGCGCCGACGGCGACGCCGGAAGATGCTTCGTGCATGGGTTTCCTGCGCCATCGCGACGAGCCCGGGGGAGAGCGATTTCTCATGCGCGAGAAGCTGCTGTCCATCGGCGACGACTTCTGGATCGAGAACGAGCAGGGCGAGCGGGCCTACAAGGTCAACGGGAAGGCTCTTCGCGTCCGGCAGACGTTCGTGCTCGAGGACGCCTCCGGACACGAGCTCGCCAAGATCCAGGAGCGCAAGCTGAGCATCCGCGACAAGATCGCGATCGAGCGCGGCGGCGACACGGCCGCCACGGTCCACAAGGCGCTGGTCGGGATCCGCGATCGGTTCGCCATCGACGTCAAGCACGGCACCGACATGAAGGCTCATGGGAACGTCGTCGATCACGAGTACGAGATCGAACGCGATGGCGCACCGTCGCCACGATCTCCAAGAAGTGGTTTCGCGTGCGCGATGCCTATGGCGTCGACGTCGCGCCCGGCGAGGATGCCGCGCTCATCCTCGCGATCACCGTCGCGATCGACTCCCTGACGACCCGGTAAGCGCGGCGATGAGTTTGGCGTCGCTCGCCGGTCTCAGGGGAAGAAGAACGGCGGAAAGGACGGTCAACCATGCCCGACCACACGATCGGAACACGCGAGGAATGGCAGGCGGCTCGCGACGAGCTCGCCAAGCTCGAGGCCGAGCACACGGAGCTCGGCCGCAAGGCGACAGAGCAGCGGCGTCAGCTCCCATGGGTCCCCGTGGACAAGGAGTACGAGTTCGACACCGAGGACGGGAAGAAGACGCTCGCCGAGCTCTTCGACGGCCGCTCGCAGCTCCTCGCCTACAACATCATGTTCGGCCCCGATTACGAGCTCGGCGAGCAATACGATGAGTTGGTGCCCGGCAGGAAG
>CAWCEB010000031.1:0-31519 GCA_963794105.1 uncultured Actinomycetes bacterium
TGACGCGCCGAGCATGGAGCAGGGCGCGATCCCCGAGGCCGACGCGCGCCTGCTGACCCGCGCGATCCTCGGGCTCTACAACAGCGTCTTCCACTGGTACCGGCCGCGCGGAGACCTCGCGCTCGAAGACGTCGCCGCGTTCTACGTCCCGCGCTGCCTGGCGGTCGCCGGGCTGCCGACGGGAGCCGCCGCGTCCGACGGCCGGGTGCCGAAGAAGGCGATCGCGGCCGCGCGCGCCGAAGCGCGGTCAGACCGCGAGCGGCTCGCGGTAGCGCTGCGTCTCGCGGCGCGCGATCGCCATGTGATGGACCTCGTCCGGTCCGTCGGCGATCTGCAGGATCCGCGCGACCGCGTAGAGCTCGGCCAGCAGGATGGTCCTGGGACACCCCGGCGCCCCCGTGCGCTGGATCGCGCGGTCGATGACCCAGGTGGCGACGTGGGGGTCGCGACCTTGATCGCAGACACCTCGATCCGTGCGTCGCGGTTGCCGACGGTGTCCATGAGCCAGGCGGTCTTGAGGCCGGCGCAGGCGGACCTGCTCGATCTTCACGCGCGCCTCGGAGATCCACGCGCTGAACCACGCCGTGGTCGATGATCGGCCGTCCGAACGTGGACCGCTCGGCGGTCCGCTGGCACAGCATATCCAGGGCCCGCTCGGCCATCCCGATGGCCCGCATCGCGTGGTGGATGCGGCCAGGCCGAGTCGCTCCTGGGCCAGGCGGAAACCGTCGCCCTCCGCGCCCAGCAGGTTCGACGCCGGCACGCGGACGTTGTCGTAGACGATCTCGGCGTGCCCCCCATGAGGGCCGTCGTCGTATCCGAAGAGGCTCGTCGAGCGCACGAGCTGCACCCCCGCGCGTGTCCTTGGGGACGAGGATCATGCTCTGGCGACGGTGCCGCTCGGCATCGGGATCGGTGACGCCCATCACGATGAGGAGCTCGCAGCGGGGCGACATCGCGCCTGAGGTCCACCACTTGCGCCCGTTGATGACGTAGTCGTCGCCGTCGCGCTCGATACGCGTCGCGATGTTGGTCGCGTCGGAGGACGCGACGTCCGGCTCGGTCATCGAGAACGCCGAGCGGATCTCGCCCTCCAGCAGCAGCTCCAGCCACCGCTCCTTCTGCTCGGCGGTCCCGAACAGCGACAGCAGCTCCATGTTGCCGGTGTCCGGGGCCGAACAGTTGAGCGCCTCTGGCGCCATCCACGGGTTGCGGCCCGTGATCTCGGCCAGCGGCGCGTACTGCAGGTTCGTCAGCCCGGCGCCGTGCTCGTGGGCGGCCGGCAGGAACAGGTTCCACAGTCCCTGCGCCCGCGCCTCGAGCTTGAGCTCCTCGATGACCGGCGGGGTGCCCCACGGGTCGGTCGCCTCGGCGACCTCGTCGCGGAAACGCTCCTCGGCCGGATAGACGTGCTCGTCCATGAACGCGAGCAGGCGCTCGCGCAACTCGACGGTCGTGCTGTCGAACCCGAAATCCATCCCTAGCTGTGCTTCCAGACCGGGTCGCGCTTCTCGAGGAAGGCCTGGACGCCCTCGCGCGCGTCGTCGGACTGGTGGGCGACGTTGCAGGCCATGTGCTCCAGCACGATCAGCGTCTCCGTGTCGCCATCCAGGCCGCGGTTGGCGGCGAGCTTCGTGATCCGCATGGTGAAGGCGCTCTTGTCCTTGAGCGGCGCGATGAACTCCTCGATCGCCTCCTCGAGGCGCTCGGTCGGCGCGCTCACGTTGGCCAGGCCCCACTCCTCGGCCTGCTTGCCCGAGAGGAGCTTGCCGGTCAGCAGCAGCTCCTTGGTCTTGCGCAGCCCGATGTAGCGGGGAAGGCGGTAGATCGGCCCGGCGCCGCCGAACAGCGCGCGGCGGATGTGGAAGTCGCCGATCTTCGCGTCGTCGGCAGCGATGCAGAAGTCGCAGGAGATCAGCAGCTCGAAGCCGCCTGCGACCGCATGGCCTTCGACGACGGCGATCGTCGGCTTGCTCAGATTGAACGCGCGGTCGAACGTCCGGGCCGAGACCTGGGCGATCTTGATCGAGTTGTTGGTCGTGCCGAGGAACTCGGCGTCGAGCATGTTCAGATCCGCGCCGGCGCAGAACGTGCGGCCGCGGCCGCGAACCAGCACGACACGGACGTCCTCGTCCTCTTCGGCGCGATCGAGCGCCTCGCCGAGCTGCGTGAGCAGTCCCCAGTTGACGCAGTTCTTGACCTCGGGGCGGTTCAGCCACAGGGTCGCGACGCCGTCGGCGACCTCGTATTGCACGAACTCCGACTCGGCCTCCTGCCGGCCGTTCACAGACGCTTCCTGCACGCTCATCCCAGCTCCTCGGTGTTGGTCTTCCATATAACTGAAGTGAGATCATATCAGTGTGCTCCTGATGAGACAAGGCCTGGCCCCGAGGGCGGATCGGTGGACCGGGGGCCAGGTCTGTGCCATACTTGAATTCACTTCATGAACTCCAACATTGTGAAGATCCCCCTGCCGCTGGCCCATGTCGGGTCGGTCAACGCCTGGCTCGTCCTTGGCGATCCCGTGACGTTGGTCGACACGGGACTGCGCGACGCCGCCGCGCTGGCGGCCCTCGAAGACGGTCTGGAGGCGCAAGGACTGCGTATCGAGGACATCGAGCAGGTGCTCGTGACGCACCACCACGTCGACCACTTCGGCCTCGCGGCCACCATCAAGCATCGGTCCGGAGCGTCGATCGCGGCGCTGGGCCTGCTGGCCGACTATGCCGAGCGCTATCACGATGCCGTCGAGGAGGACCGCCGCTTCTCGCACGCGCTGATGCGCCACCACGGCGTGCCGGAGCAGGTCGTCGCAGGCGACGAGCCCTTCTGGAACTTCCTGCGCGGCGGCGCGGAGCCGTTCGCCGCCGACGTCCGGCTGGCCGACGGCGAGACGATCCGCGCGGGCGACCGAACGCTGCGCGTCGTCACGCGCCCCGGCCATAGCACCACCGACACGCTCTTCGTCGACGATCGCGCCGCGCTGGCGTTCACGGGCGACCACCTCCTGTCGAGCATCTCCTCCAACACCGAGATCTCGTCGCCCGACCGCTCGGCCGACGGCCGGGCGCGCTCGCGCCTTCGCTACCTCGAGAGCCTGCGGCGCACGGCGGACATGCCGCTCCGGCGCCTGCTCACCGGTCATGGTCCGATCGTCACGGGACACCGGCGGCTCGTGCAGGCGAGGCTGCTCGAGCACCAGCGGCGTTGCGAGCGGATCCGGGCGATCCTCGCCGATGGGCCGGCGAGCGCCTACGACATCGCCCGCGAGCTCTGGGTGTTGCGGACCGTAGCCGAGCAGCCGCTGCTCGTCGTCTGGGAGGTCCTCGGCCACCTCGAGCTGCTGCTCGACGCCGGCAACGTGGCCGAGCGCACGGGCGACGACGGGTCGCTGTTCGAGCTGGCCCGCCCCGGTCGGCCCAACGCCCGCGCCGCTCTCCGTCCGGGCGACTCCACGGCCGCCGGCTTGCCGTGGCCCACCAGGGATGAGCGACATGCATCGAGTCCCTGAGATCACCCCCTCTGACGCTGCGCCCACCGAGGCCCGCGAACTGTTCGATCTCACCGGGCGCGTGGCGCTGGTCACCGGCGGGACCCGCGGGCTCGGTCTCGCGATCGCCCGCACCTTTGCCTCGGCCGGCGCCGACCTGGTGATCGCCAGCCGCAACGAGCAGGCCTGCGCGGAGATCGCGACCGAGTTCGAGACCGCGGGCGTCCGCGCGCTCGCGTGCCCATGTCATGTGGGCCGCTGGGACGACATCGAACGGCTCGTCGAAACGGCGTACGACGCCTTCGGCCGCATCGACGTGCTCGTCAACAACGCCGGGATCGCCCCGGTCTACGAGACGCTGGGCGGCGTCGAGCGAGGAGCTCTTCGACAAGACGATCGCGGTCAATCTCAAGGGCCCGTTTCGTCTCACGGCACTGGTCGGCGACCGGATGGTGGCGGGCGACGGCGGCTCGGTCATCAACGTGTCGAGCACCGGAGCGATCCGGCCCACGCGCGGACATCGTCCCGTATGCCGCCGCCAAGGCCGGCCTGAACGCCATGACCGTCGGCTTCGCCGATGCGCTGGGGCCGACGGTGCGCGTCAACGCGATCATGCCGGGCCCGTTCATGACGACGATCGCAACCGCGTGGGACATGGACGCCCTGGGCGAGCGGACGCGAACGTTCCCGCTGCGCCGCGCGGGCATCGCCTCCGAGATCGCCGGCGCCGCCCTATACCTGGCGAGCGACGCGTCGACGTACACGACCGGCTCGATCCTGACCGTCGACGGCGGGGCGAGCTGGGCGATGCCGGGAGGCGGCGACGCGCGATGAGCGCTGGGCAGCCATTGTGGCTCAAGGCGGTCCTGCGGCTCGAGCGCGCCATCGGCGAGCCGGTCGAGACGGTCGCGCACAGCAACACGTACTTCGACGCCGTCGCCGTGGCCGTGCGGCTGCACGCGCGAGCGATCGGCGCGGTCGAGGGCGTTTCGCGGCGCTGCCTGCACCTCGTGAACCTCCCCGCCGGCACCGACCTGCGACGCGTCCGCGAGCAGCTGTCGCGGATCGAGCGCCGGCTGATCGAGCTGGAAGACGACCAGCCTTGAACCCGGGCGACCTCATCGGGCGCGTGAACCGCGACGTCGAGCGCTCCCTGCTGCGCGCACGCAACGGCCTGCGCTACGTGCGCGGAAGCCACCGCCCGAAGCTCGGCACGACCCCCAAGGACGTCGTCTGGCGCGGCGGCCGCGCGCAGCTGTGGAGATATCGCCGCCCCCCGTCCCGGCCGGTCCGCTACGGCCCACCGGTCGTCATCGTCCACAGCCTCGTCAGCCGCAGCTACATCCTCGACCTCCGGCCGGGCAACAGCACGGTGGAGTTCCTCGTCGAACTCGGGGCTCGACGTGTTCATGCTCGACTGGGGCGTCCCGGACGAGCGCGACGCCGAGAACTCGCTCGAGACCTATGTCGACGGCTACCTGCCGCGCGCGCTCGCGGCCGTTCGCGACCAGACCGGCCACCGCGAGGTCACGCTCGCGGGCTACTGCCTGGGCGGCGTGATGGCCGCGCTGTACGCCGCCGGCTCCGACGCGGCCGTGCGCAATCTCGTCCTGATGGCGGCCCCGATGAACTTCGATGCGATGGGCCCGATGGTCGCCGCCCTGCGCGAAGGTCGCCTGACCGCCGACGACCTCGTCGACGAGACCGGCAACGTGCCGGCGGACGTCCTCTACACGGGCTTCTACATGCTCGCGCCGACAACGGAGATCGCCCAGAAGGCGACGCTGCTGGAGCACCTCTGGAACGACGAGTTCGTCGAGAGCTTCCAGGCGATGGCGCAGTGGACCCGCGACCACGTGCCGTTTCCCGGCGCGGCGTTCCGCCAGGTCGTCGAGCTGCTCGTGCGCGAGAACGCGCTGTTCAGCGGATCGCTGCGGCTGGGCGACCGCGTCGTGCAACTCGCGCGCGCGCGCGGCAACGTCCTGATCGCGATGGCCGAGCGCGACAACGTCGTTCCGGCGGCGGCCACAGAGCCTGCGCTGAGCCTGGTCGGTGAGGCGTCCCGGCGCGACGTGCTGCGGCTGCCCGGCGGCCATGTCACGTTCGGCGCCGGCAGATCCGCGCGCAAGCACACGATGCCCCGCCTTGCCGAGTGGATCACGGCGCACAGCGATGAAGACCCCGAGACCAAGGAGCCACGATGGACATCCGCCGAATCGAGCCCGCCGATCGGGCCGCTCTGGAGCGATTCCTCGCAGCGATCCCGGATGCCGACCGAACGTTCCTGAAGGAGGACGTCCGCGATCCCGCGGTCGTCGAAGCATGGGTGCGCCCAGGCGAGGCGCGGTCGATCGCTGTCGACGCCGACGGTCAGGTCACCGGCTACGTCGCCGTCATCCCGCTGCATGGCTGGTCAAGCCATGTCGGCGAGGTCCGGCTCGTCGTGGCGCCGGAGCTGCGGGGGCAGGGCGTGGGACGGCTGCTGGCTCGCCACGCCGTCGTGGAGGCGCTCAACCTCGGACTGGCCAAGCTCGTGGTGGAGGTCATCGCCGATCAGGAGGCGCTCGTCGCGATGTTCCGCGCGCTGGGCTTCGAGCCCGAGGCGCTGCTGGCCGACCACGTCCGCGTCCGGTCTGGCGAGCTGCGCGACCTGCTCGTGCTCGCTCACCTGGTCGAGCAGCAGTGGGCCTCGATGGCCATGGCCGGCATCGTCGAGAGCCTCTAGCGCGATGGACGCATGGCGAGATGGAGCGGCGGCGGCCGTCGACGTCTACGAGGCGGCCGTCGGCACGGCCGTCGCGACGCAGCACGAAGCGGCTCGCAGCCTCCCCCTCGCGCCGCTGCGCGCGGTCATCGCGCTGTGTGCCGACCTGACGCGCGACGTCGCCGCGCTGCAGGCCTCCGCCGTCCGCTGGGCGTTGGATCGATGAGCGGCGCCTCCGGGCTTGCAAGCACGCTCGACGGGCGAACCCGGCTGCACTGGGAGAGCACCGGCGACGGTGACCCCGTGCTGTTGATCATGGGACTCGGCCTCAGCGGCGGCGCGTGGTGGCGCACGGTCCCGGTGCTCGCCCGCCGGCTGCGCGTGATCACGTTCGACAACCGCGGCGTGGGTCGCTCGCGCGCCTTCGGCCACGCCTACACGACCGACGCGATGGCCGACGACGCGGCCACCGTGCTCGACGCGGCCGGGGTCGAGCGCGCCCACGTCTACGGCATCTCGCTCGGCGGCATGGTCGCCCAGAAGCTCGCGTTGCGCCATCCGCAGCGGGTGCGCTCGCTCGTGCTGGGGGCGACGAGCCCCGGCGGGCCGCGCGTCGTGCGGCCCGATCCAGACGTCATCGCATTCTTCCGCCGTCGCGTCCACATGGACGCGGAAGGGGCCCTGCGGGCCTCGGTGCCGATCAACTACAGCCAGCGCTGCATCGAGGAGCACCCCGACCGCATCGAGGAGGACTTCGCGCAGCGGCTCGCACACCCGTTCAGCACCAGCGCCTATCGCGCGCAGCTGTTCGCAGCGGCATGGCACAACGCCTACGGCGCCCTACCGAACATCGCGGTGCCGACGCTGGTGGTTCACGGGCGGCTGGACCGCGCGATCCCGGTGGGCAACGGGGAACTGATCGCCGGGCGCATCCCGGGCGCGCGGCTGCGCGTGCTCGAGCAGGCCGGGCACCTGTATCCGACAGAGGAGCCGAGCGCCGACGCGGCGGTCGCGCGGTTCTTCGCCGATCAGCGCAAGAAGGCTGCATGACCGCGCTGGCATCGGGCGCCGACCTGCGCGTGGCGGACGTCGTCCGCCACTGGGCTGCCGAGCGGCCCGACGCGGTGGCGCTGCGCCGCGGCGACCGCGCGTTGACGTACCGCGAGCTCGACGAGCGATCCAGCCGCGTCGCGCAGGCGCTGACGGCGGCGGGCGTGAAGCCAGGCGATCGCATCGCTCACCTGGACCGGACCGGCACCGAGGTCATCGAGCTGCTCTTCGCCGTCAGCAAGATCGGTGCCGTGCTCGTGCCGCTCAACTGGCGCCTGGCCCCGCCGGAGCTCACGGCGATCGTTGCGGATGCCGGCGCGCCGGTGCTCGTGAGCGGACCGGCGTTCGCGCAGACCGCGGCGCAGATCGAACGTGCGCTGGAGCGGCCGTGCACCACGATCGAGATCGGGCCGGCGTACGAGGCATGGCTGGCCGGACACGATGCAGTCGACCCCGGCGCGCGCGGCGCCTCGAACGACACCGTCGTCCAGATGTACACCTCGGGGACAACCGGGGTGCCCAAGGGTGTCCTCACGACGCACGGCAACCTCGCCGCCGCGGCCGAGACGTCGCCGCTGTGGGCCTTCGATGCCGACAGCGTGAGCCTCACCGCGCTCCCCATGTTCCACATCGGTGGGATCGGCTGGGCCTTCGTCGGGCTCTGGAACGGGGCGACCACCGTCCTCGTCAGCGATTTCGACCCGGCTGTGGTGCTCGACCTTCTCGAACGCCGCGGCGTTACCAACGCGGTGTTCGTACCGACGATGCTGCAGATGCTGACCGCGGCTCCCGGTGCCGCGGATCGCGACTACTCGACCCTGCGCTCGATCGCGTACGGCGCCTCGCCGATCACGACTCCCGTGCTCAAGCGGGCCTTGCACACGTTCGGGTGCGCGCTGTTCGGGATCTACGGCCTGACCGAAACCACGGGCGCCGCGGTCCAGCTCGACGCCGGCGACCACGACCCGGACGGGCCCCGGGAGCGGCTCCTGCAGTCGGTGGGGCGCCCGTACCCGTGGGTGGAGCTTCGGATCGTGGACCCCGCCGACGGGAGCGACTGCGCCCCCGGTCAGGTCGGGGAGGTGTGGCTGCGCGCGCCGAACGTCATGGCCGGCTATTTCAACCGGCCGGACGAGACGGCGGCTGCGCTGAGTGTCGACGGATGGCTGCGCACGGGCGACGGCGGCTACCGCGACGGCGAGGGCTACCTGTTCCTGACCGACCGCATCAAGGACATGATCGTCAGCGGCGGCGAGAACGTCTATCCGGTCGAGGTCGAGGAGGCGCTCGCTCAGCATTCGGCGATCGATCAGGTCGCCGTCATCGGTGTTCCCGACGAGCGCTGGGGCGAGACGGTGAAGGCGCTGATCGTCCTGCGACCCGGGGCCGCCGCGGAGAGCGGGGAGCTCGTCGCGTTCCTTCGTGCCCGTCTTGCGTCCTACAAGCTTCCCCGCATCGTGGAATTCGTCGATGAGCTGCCGCGGACGCCGTCCGGGAAGGTGCTGAAGCGTGAGTTGCGCGAGCGCCACGCCGCGGCGCAACTACCGACAAAGTAAATTGACATCACTTCAGTCGTCGGTTACGATTCAATTCAGCTGATCCAGCTGAACTAGACAACCGATTCGAGGAGCCTCATGGCCACCCAGACGAAGGACAACGCTGTCATCGAGACCATCGAGACGGCCGCCGAGCGCGTCGCCGAGCTCAACGAGAAGGCCGTCGCGAGCGGCAAGAAGGCAGGCGCCGCCTACCTCACGTCGTACGAGAAGTCGGTGCTGTCGTTCGCCGACTCCTACGAGAAGGCCGCCGGCGCGACGAAGGCCGACTGGCTCGCGAGCGTTGCCACGGCGCAGGCCGAGTTCGCCCGCGAGGTCACGAAGGTCTACGCGGGAACCGCGCGCGAGCTCGTCTCGTAGCGGTAGGGAAGGCCGCGGCGTTTCGTGCCTGCGCCGCGGCCTTTCAGGCGCTAGTCGGCGTCCGGCGGCGCCGCAGGCACGTCGGCGGCCACGTCGCGCTCTTCCGCGGCCGCGGCCGGATGCAGGAGGGGCTCGAGGATCGCCGGCGGGATCCGCCACCCGAGCCGGAACGTCTCGAACGGCGGCTGCTCGCCATGGTGCTCGTCGGGAGTCGTCATCGGCCCTCCTCAACGGCGGGCCGGCGCACGAGCGATGCCAGCACCAGGGCGCGTTGCGAGGGGCGCACAAGCCGCTGACTTGGGTCGTGCTGCGACGGCCTGGCGGGGATCTCGTGGACGCGGGGATAGAGAAAGCGATGGTCGGCCATGAGGTTCCTTTCCGATTCGCTAGACTAAACTCACTTCAGTTCAATGTCAAGGAATGCGAGGAAGCAATGAGAGCCGCTGTCGTCGGCGCCGGGCCGTCGGGGTTCTATGCGAGCGATCAGCTGCTCGATGCCGGCTTCGAGGTCGACCTGTTCGATGCGCTGCCAACGCCGTACGGGCTGGTGCGCGCCGGGGTCGCCCCGGACCACCCGAAGATCAAATCGGTCACACGGGTGTACGCAAAGACCGCGCAGCATCCAGCGTTCCGGTTCTTCGGCGGCGTCGAGCTGGGCGGCGACATCGCGCGTGATGACCTGCTGGCGCGCTACAGCGCCGTGGTCTACGCCGTCGGCACGGCGAGCGACAACCGCCTCGGCATCCCTGGCGAGGACCTGCTCGGCTCGCACGCGGCCACGGAGTTCGTTGGCTGGTACAACGGCCATCCGGCGCATGCCGACCACGCGTTCGACCTGGCGTCTGAGCGAGCCGTGGTGATCGGCAACGGGAACGTCGCGATCGACGTGGCGCGCATGCTCATGCTGACCGCCGACGAGCTCGCTCCCACCGACACGGCGGATCACGCGCTCGCCGCGCTCGGTGGGTCTGGCGTGCGCGAGGTCGTCCTGCTCGGCCGGCGCGGTCCGGCCCAGGCGGCGTTCACCAACCCGGAGCTGCGCGAGCTCGGCGAGCTGGCGCGTGCCGATGTGACGGTCGACCCGGCGGACATGAGGCTCGACGCCGCCAGCGCGGCCTGGCTGGACTCCGACGGCGCCGACCGGACTGCGCGGCGAAACGTCGAGATCCTGCAGGACTACGCCGCGCGTTCGCCGTCAGGCCGCTCGCATCGGGTCGTCCTGCGGTTCCTGCGCTCGCCGCTCGAGATCCTGGATGACGGCAATGGCCGCGTCGCCGGCCTGCGCGTCGCAATCAACCGGATCGAGGCGACCGCCGATGGCGGCCTGCAGGCGGTTGCGACCGGGGAGGAGGAGGTCATCGACTGCGGCCTCGTCCTGCGCTCGATCGGCTACCGCGGCGCGCCGCTTGCGGGCATCCCGTTCGACGAGCGCAGCGGCCTCATCCGCAACGACGGCGGGCGGGTCCTTGACGCCTCGGGAGCGCCATGCCCGGGCGAATACGCGGTGGGATGGATCAAGCGCGGCCCGAGCGGCGTGATCGGAACCAACAAGAAGTGCGCCAGCGGCACCGTCTCGCGGATCGTCGAGGATCGCGACGCCGGCCGCCTGGCGACGCCAGCCTCTCCGAGCCGCGACGACATCGAGGCGTGGCTGCGGACGCGCGTCGCACGGCTGGTCACCTGGGACGGGTGGGCCACCATCGACGCCCATGAGACCGCGGCCGGCGAGCCGCACGGGCGCCCCCGGGTGAAGTTGGTGCGCGTCCCGGACATGCACGCCATCGCCGGGTAGCGCCGGGTGTCCTGAGCGCCTGCGAAGCTCCGGGCGTGCCCGGCCCGCTGCGCTTCGACCCCATCGAGGAGGCCGGCCGCCAGTGGCGCGAGCACTGGGGGCCCGGGACGGTCGCTCCGATGAGCGCGGTGACGTCGATCATGCGTGTGCAGCAGATCCTGCTGGCGCGCCTGAACGAGCTCCTGGAGCCCTACGACCTGACGTTCGCGCGCTACGAGGCGCTGATGCTGCTGTTCTACAGCCGGCGCGGCGAGCTGCCGCTCGGGAAGATCAGCGACCGGCTGCAGGTCCACCGGGCGAGCGTCACGAACGTGATCGACAAGCTCTGCGAGAGCGGCTATGTCGAGCGCGTGCAGCACGAGCAGGATCGCCGCGCGGTACTCGCGCGGATCACGGCTCAGGGCAGGCGCGTCGCTCGGCGCTCGACGAAGGCGCTCAACACTGCCGGCTTCGGGACGGAACCGCTGACGCAGGCACAGTCCGCCGAGCTCACGAAGCTGCTGACGTCCGTTCGCGTCGCGGCAGGGGATTTCGCTGCGCAATGACCGCGGTCGACCCGTACTCGTAGAAGCCGCGGCCGGTCTTGCGGCCGTGGTGGCCAGAGACGACCATGCGCTTCAGGATCGGAGGCGGCGCGTACTCGGGGCGTTTGAACTCCTCGTACAGCGAGTCGCAGACCGCGTACAGCACGTCGAGCCCGATGAAGTCGCACAGCGTCAGGGGGCCCATCGGGTGGCCGGCGCCGAGCTTCATGCCCTGGTCGATGTCCTCGCGGGTCGCGAAGCCCTCTTCGTACATCCGCACCGCCGCCATCAGATAGGGCACCAGCAGCATGTTCACGATGAATCCGCTGCGGTCCTTGGTCTGGATCGGGTGCTTGCCGAGCTGCTCGACGAACCCGGCTGCACGCGCGACGAGGCGCGGGTCGGTGTCGAGGCCGACGACGATCTCGACGAGCTTCATCACCGGGACGGGCGAGAAGAAGTGCAGGCCGAGCACGCGCTGCGGATTGGCGGTCCACGAGGCGAGCTGCGCGATCGGGATGGATGAGGTGTTCGACGCCAGGATGCGATCCGGCGCAAGGAGCCCGTCCAGCCGTGCGAAGAGCTCGCCCTTGACCTTCGGGTCCTCCACGATCGCCTCGACGACGACATCGCAGTCACAGAGCGCGTCGAGGTCGGTCGTCGACTCGATGCGGGCCTGCAGGGCCTCTGCCTTCGCCGCATCGAGCTTTGTGCGGGCAACCGCGCGCGCGACGGACTGCGCGATCGCGGACCGGGAGCGCTCGAGCGCTGCTCGGTCCGGCTCGTAGGAGATGACCCGCAGGCC
Source organism: uncultured Actinomycetes bacterium (assembly GCA_963794105.1). Lineage (GTDB taxonomy): Bacteria > Actinomycetota > Thermoleophilia > Solirubrobacterales > Solirubrobacteraceae > AC-49. Next base: position 12,282 of record CAWCEB010000031.1, read on the forward strand.
GGCGCGCGCCGCCGACTCGGCGATTCCGGAGCCCATGAATCCTGCTCCCGCGACACCAACGACTTTGATGCCCATTGACGGACCGTACCAGATATGACACCTTCCAACTATCTGATGGCCGCCCTTTCGACATTCCCCACGACGTACGACGATTGGCTTACCGCATACGCGGGCACTCCTGAGCGCGACGCCGAGTTCGTCACGCTCTCGGGCGAGCCGGTGCGCCCGCTGTACACCGCGGCCGACGTGACGCAGGAGGCCCGGGCTGCCGGGGCAGTTCCCGTTCACGCGCGGCGTGTACCCGTCGATGTATCGCGGGCGGCTGTGGACGATGCGCCAGTTCGCGGGCTTCGGCACGCCGGAGGAGACCAACGAGCGCTTCCGTTACCTGCTTGACCATGGGCAGACCGGGCTGTCGACGGCGTTCGACATGCCTTCGCTGATGGGGCACGACTCCGACCACCCCAAGTCGCTGGGCGAGGTCGGGCGCGAGGGCGTCGCCGTCGACACGCTGGTCGACATGCAGGATCTCTTCGCCGGAATCGACCTCGGCGACGTCAGCGTGTCCATGACGATCAACGCGCCCGCGGCGATCATGATGGCCTTCTACTTCGTGGCCGCCGAGCGCCCAGGGCGTGCCGCCGCAGCAGCTCGCCGGCACGATCCAGGCGGACATCCTCAAGGAGTACATCGCCCAGAAGGAGTGGTGCTTCCCGATCGACCCGGCGATGCGGCTGATGGGCGACATGGTCGAGTGGTGCACCCGCGAGATGCCGCGCTGGCACCCGGTCAGCATCAGCGGCTACCACATCCGCGAGGCGGGATCGACAGCGCAGCAGGAGCTGGCGTTCACGCTCAAGGATGGGCTCACCTACGTCGAGCAGGCGCTCGACCGCGGGCTGGACGTCGATGCGTTCGCGCCGCGCTTGTCGTTCTTCTTCAACGCGCAGATCGATTTCTTCGAGGAGATCGCCAAGTACCGCGCCGCGCGGCGCATCTGGGCGCGCGAGCTGCGCGACACCTACGGCGCCAAGAACCCGAAGTCGTGGCTCATGCGCTTCCACACGCAGACGGCCGGCGTCTCGCTCACGGCTCAGCAGCCGCTGAACAACATCACGCGCACCGCCATCGAGGCGCTCGCGGGCGTGCTGGGCGGGACGCAATCGCTGCACACCAACTCTTCGACGAGGCGCTCGCGCTGCCGACCGAGGAGGCGGTGCGGATCGCGCTGCGCACGCAGCAGATCATCGCCCACGAGACCGGCGTCACCAGCAGCATCGACCCGCTCGGCGGCTCGTACATGGTCGAGGCGCTGACCGACGAGATGGAGGCGGCCGCCTATGACTACTTCCGCCGCATAGACGAGCTCGGCGGCATGGTCGAGGCTGTCAAGACGAACTTCTGCCAGCGCGAGATCGCCGACGCCAGCTACGAGCTGCAGCATCGCGTCGACGCAGGCGAGCGTATCGTCGTGGGCGTCAACGCGCACACCGAGGGCGACGACGGCCAGACCCCGATCCTGCGCATTGACCCGGCGCTCGAGCGCAAGCAGATCGGCCGCGTACAGGCGGTGAAGGCCGGTCGCGACGCCGAGCGCGTCGAGACGTGCCCTGGCCGATCTGCGCGCGGCGGCCGCGACTCGCAGCGCAACCTCATGCCGCTGCTCGTCGACGCCGCCCGCGTTCACGCCAGCGAGGGTGAGATCGTCCACGCCCTGCAGGACGTGTGGGGCGCCTACACCGAGACGCCCGTCTTCTGATGCCACGCCTGCGCGTTGTCGTCGCAAAGCCCGGTCTTGGATGGGCACGATCGCGGCGCGAAGATCATCGCCCGGGCCCTGCGCGACGCCGGCATGGAGGTCATCTACACCGGCCTGCATCAGACGCCCGAGCAGATCGTGGAGACGGTGATCCAGGAGGACGCCGACGCTGTCGGGCTCTCGATCCTCTCCGGTGCCCACATGACGCTCGTGCCGCGCGTCGTCGAGCTGCTCTCCGAGCAGGGCATCGACGACGTGCTCGTGACGGTGGGCGGGACGATCCCCTCCGACGACATTCCGCAGCTCAAGGAGCTCGGGGTCGCGGAGGTGTTCACCCCAGGGGCGCCGACCCAGGCGATCATCGACTTCATCCTTGCAGGGGCGTGACGTCCTGATCACTGCCCAAATCACTGCCCCACGGCTTGTGAAATCGGCGCTAATCTGGCTTACCTAAGCCAGTTCCAGGTCACCACGGGGAGATCTCGAAAACCGTTGTATGGCTTCGCTGTACCGAGGGTTCGAATCCCTGCCCTCCGTTCAGAAGCTGCGGCTCAGCGCGAGAGAACCCACGGCTCCGACGCCCAGACGAGACGGTAGGCGCCGCCGAAGCCGAAGTCGCTGAAGCGCAGCTTCGTTCCGTCGAAGGACCACCGGGCGCGGAGCGTGTCGCCGTTGCTGCCCCGTCCGACGAAGCGGTCGCGGTACAGCGAGTACGTGCCCTGGATGCCGACGTCGAGCGTTCCGTCCGCGTGGCGCTGGTAGAGCGCAGAACGTGCCGTGTCGCAGAGAGAGCTTGAACCGGGAGTGGAGGATGTCGCTGACGCCGTCGGGCGAGATGCCGGCCCCGCGGCGCGCGGCGCGGGGGATGCGCGCGAGCTCGGCGGCGGCGTCCTCGCGTGTGATCGTGGCCTGACCGACGGCGACTACACGGCCACGATCACACGCGAGGACGCCGCCGCCGAGCTCGCGCGCATCCCCCGCGCCGCGCGCCGCGGGGCCGGCATCTCGCCCGACGGCGTCAGCGACATCCTCCACTCCCGGTTCAAGCTCTCTCTGCGACACGGCACGTTCGCGCTCTACCAGCGCCACGCGGACGGAACGCTCGACGTCGGCATCCAGGGCACGTACTCGCTGTACCGCGACCGCTTCGTCGGACGGGGCAGCAACGGCGACACGCTCCGCGCCCGGTGGTCCTTCGACGGAACGAAGCTGCGCTTCAGCGACTTGCGGCTTCGGCGGCGCCTACCGTCTCGTCTGTGGCGTTGGAGCTCGTGGGGTTCTCTCGCGCTGAGCCGCAGCTTCTGAACGGAGGGCAGGGATCCGAACCCTCGGTACGGCGAAGCCGCACAACGGTTTTCGAGATTTCTCCGTGATGGCCTGGAACCTTATTAGGTAAGCCAGATTAGCGCCGATTTCACAAGCCGTGGGCAGTGATTTGGGCAGTTTAGGACGTCACGCCCCTGCAAGGATGAAGTCGATGATCGCCTGGGTCGGCGCCCCTGGGGTGAACACCTCTGCGACCCCGAGCTGCTTGAGCTGCGGGATGTCGTCGGAGGGGATCGTCCCGCCCACCGTCACGAGCACATCGTCAATGCCCTGCTCCTTGAGCAGCTCGACGACGCGCGGAACGAGCGTCATGTGGGCACCGAGAGGATCGAGAGCCCGACGGCGTCGGCGTCCTCCTGGATCACCGTCTCCACGATCTGCTCGGGCGTCTGATGCAGGCCGGTGTAGATGACCTCCATGCCGGCGTCGCGCAGGGCCCGGGCGATGATCTTCGCGCCGCGATCGTGCCCGTCCAAGCCGGGCTTTGCGACGACGACACGCAGGCGCGCGCGGAGCGGCGGGGAGGGTCGAAACGCCCGCCCGGGGATTCTGTGGTAAGCATCAGAAGACGGGCGTCTCGGTGTAGGCGCCCCAGACGTCCTGCAGCGCGGCGACGATCTCGCCCTCGGTGGCGTGGGCGCGGGCGGCGTCGACGAGCAGCGGCATCAGGTTGCGCGTCGAGCCGGCCGCCGCGCGCGGAGTCGGCGCAGAGCGCGCTCGACGGCGTCGCCGTCGCGCGCGCGCGCGCACGCGCCTGCACGCGGCCGATCTGCTTGCGCTCGAGCGCCGGGTCGATGTGCAGGATCGGCGTCTGGTCGTCGTCGCCCTCGGTGTAGCGCGTTGACGCCGACGACGATCCGCTCGGCCGGCGTCGATCTCGCTGCTGCAGCTCGAAGCTGGCGTCGGCGATCTCGCGCTGCGGGAAGTTCGCTTGACGGCCTCGACCATCCCGCCGAGCTCGTCGATGCGGCGGAAGTAGTCGTAGGCCCGCGCCTCCATGCTCGTCGGTCAGCGCCTCGACGAAGTAGGAGCCGCCGAGCGGGTCGATCGTGTTCGCGACGCCGGTCTCGTGGGCGATGATCTGCTGCGTGCGCAGCGCGATCCGCACCGCGTCCTCGGTCGGCAGCGCGAGCGCCTCGTCGATAGGAGTTCGTGTGCAGCGACTGCGTGCCGCCGAGCACGCCCGGCGAGCGCCTCGATCGCGGTGCGCACGATGTTGTTGAGCGGCTGCTGGGCGGTCAGCGACACGCCCGCGGTCTGCGTGTGGAAGCGCATCAGCCACGACTGCGGGTTCTTCGCGCCGAACGTCTCGCGCAGCTCGCGCGCCCAGATGCGGCGCGCCGCGCGGTACTTGGCGATCTCCTCGAAGAAGTCGATCTGCGCGTTGAAGAAGAACGACAGGCGCGGCGCGAAGTCGTCGACGTCGAGGCCGCGCGTCGACCGCCTGCTCGACGTAGGTCAGGCCGTCCTTGAGCGTGAACGCGAGCTCCTGCGCGCGCCGTCGAGCCGGCCTCGCGGATGTGGTAGCCGCGAGATCGAGACCGGATGCCAGCGCGGCATGCTCGCGCGTGCACCACTCGATCATGTCGCCGAGCAGGCGCATCGCCGGGTCGATCGGGAAGCACCACTCCTTCTGGGCGATGTACTCCTTGAGGATGTCCGTCTGGATCGTGCCGCCGAGGCGGTCGGCGCGGCACGCCCTGGCGCTCGGCGGCGACGACGTAGAAGGCCATCATGATCGCCGCGGGCGCGTTGATCGTCATCGAGACCGTGACGTCGCCGAGGTCGATCCCGGCGAACAGCGTCTCCATGTCGTCGAGCGTGTCGACCGCGACGCCCTCGCGCCCGACCTCGCCCAGCGAGCGCGGGTGGTCGGAGTCGTGGCCCATCAGCGACGGCATGTCGAACGCCGTCGACAGCCCGGTCTGCCCGTGATCGAGCAGGTAGCGGAAGCGCTCGTTGGTCTCCTCCGCCGTGCCGAAGCCGGCGAACTGGCGCATCGTCCACAGCCGCCCGCGGTACATCGACGGGTACACGCCGCGCGTGAACGGGATACTCGCCCGGCAGGCCGATGCTGCCGGATCGCGGCAGGTCGGCCTCCGTGTAGAGCGGCCGGACCGGCTCGCCCGAGAGCGTCATGAACGTCGCGTCGCGCTCGGGCGTCGCCCCGTACGCGGCCAGCCACTCGTCGTACGTCGTGGGGAAATCGAAAGGGTGGCCATCAGATAGTTGGAAGGTGTCATATCTCGAGGACGATAGTCAATGGACGTCAGCGTCCGTAGTTTGTGGTGCCGGGTCTATGCGGCTCGGGGATCACCGAGGCGGCGGCGCGCGCGGGCTTGCGGGTGATCTCCTATGAGCCTGACGAGGATGCGTTGGAGCGTTCCCGGTCGGCGATCGCGCAGTCGGTCGCGCGGCGGTCAAGGGCGGCAAAGCTCGATGCGGCGAGGCAGGGCGCTGGAGGACCAGGTGGCGTGGACGACCGACCTCGAGGCGCTCTGTGACTGCGATCCGGTCGTCGAGGACAACGTGGAGGACCCGAAGGTCAAGGGCGAGGTCTTCCACGCCTGGACGCGCTGCTCACGCCGGATCGCATCCTAGCGTCGAACACCTCGTCGATCCCGATCGCGCAGGTCGCCTCGTGGACGCCAATCCCCGGGCGTGCTGGGCCTGCACTTCTTCTCGCCGGTGCCGGTGATGAAGCTCGTCGAGATCGTCGTCGGCCTCGACACCGACCCGCGCCTCGTCGCGCGTGCAGCCGGGGTTCGTCGAGCAGCTCGGCAAGCACCCGATCCGACCAAGGACCGCTGCGGATTCATCGTGAACATGCTGCTGGTGCCCTATCTGATGGCGGCGGTGCGGATGTACGAAGAGGGGTTCGCGACCCGCGAGGACATCGACCAGGGCATGAAGCTCGGCGCCGGCCACCCGATGGGCCCCCTGACGCTGTGCACCGTCGGGCTCGACGCTGCTGTATCGCGGTCTGCGACTCGCTGTACGAGGAGTTCAAACGCCCCGAGTACGCGCCGCCTCCGATCCTGAAGCGCATGGTCGTCTCTGGCCACCACGGCCGCAAGACCGGCCGCGGCTTCTACGAGTACAGGTCGACCGCGGTCATTGCGCAGCGAAATCCCGCCGCGACGCGAACGGACATCGGCAGCTTCTAGGATTCGGCGGACTGTGCCTGCGTCAGCGGTTCCGTCCCGAAGCCGGCAGTGTTGAGCGCCTTCGTCGAGCGCCGAGCGACGCGCCTGCCCTGAGCCGTGATCCGCGCGAGTACCGCGCAGCGATCCTGCTCTGCTGACGCGCTCGACATAGCCGCTCTCGCAGAGCTTGTCGATCACGTTCGTGACGCTCGCCCGGATGGACCTGCAGCCGGTCGCTGTCTTCCCGAGCGGCAGCTCGCCGCGCCGGCTGTAGAACAGCAGCATCAGCCCTCGTAGCGCGCGAACGTCGGTCGTAGGGCTCCAGGGGAACGTTCAGGCGCGCCAGCAGGATCTGCTGCACACGCATGATCGACGTCACCGCGCTCATCGGAGCGACCGTCCCAGGCCCCCAGTGCTCGCGCCACTGGCGGCCGGCCTCCTCGATGGGGTCGAAGCGCAGCCGGCCGGGCACGGCCGGAGCTTCGCAGGCGCTCAGGACACCCGGCGCTACCCGGCGATGGCGTGCATGTCCGGGACGCGCACCAACTTCACCCGGGGGCGCCCGTGCGGCTCGCCGGCCGCGGTCTCATGGGCGTCGATGGTGGCCCACCCGTCCCAGGTGACCAGCCGTGCGACGCGCGTCCGCAGCCACGCCTCGATGTCGTCGCGGCTCGGAGAGGCTGGCGTCGCCAGGCGGCCGGCGTCGCGATCCTCGACGATCCGCGAGACGGTGCCGCTGGCGCACTTCTTGTTGGTTCCGATCACGCCGCTCGGACCGCGCTTGATCCATCCCACGGCGTATTCGCCCGGGCATGGCGCTCCCGAGGCGTCAAGGACCCTCCCGCCTTCGTTGCGGATGAGGCCGCTGCGCTCGTCGAACGGGATGCCCGCAAGCGGCGCGCCGCGGTAGCCGATCGAGCGCAGGACGAGGCCGCAGTCGATGACCTCCTCCTCCCCGGTCGCAACCGCCTGCAGGCCGCCATCGGCGGTCGCCTCGATCCGGTTGATTGCGACGCGCAGGCCGGCGACGCGGCCATTGCCGTCATCCAGGAGCTCGAGCGGCGAGCGCAGGAACCGGAGGACGACCCGATGCGAGCGGCCTGACGGCGAACGCGCGGCGTAGTCCTCCAGGATCTCGACGTTGCGCCGCACAGTCCTGTCGGCGCCGTCGACTCCAGCCAGGCCGCGCTGGCAGCGTCGAGCCTCACGCCCTCTGGGTCGACCGTGACATCGGCACGCGCCAGCTCGCCGAGCTCGCGCAGCTCCGGGTTGGTGAACGCCGCCTGGGCCGGACCGCGCCGGCCGAGCAGGACGACCTCGCGCACGCCAGACCCACCGAGCGCGGCGAGCGCGTGATCCGCCGTGTCGGTGGGAGCGAGCTCGTCGGCGGTCAGCGTGAGCATGCGCGCCACGTCGATCGCGACGTTCCCGTTGCCGACACCACGGCTCGCTCAGACGCCAGGTCGAACGCGTGGTCGGCATGCGCCGGATGGCCGTTGTACCAGCCGACGAACTCCGTGGCCGCGTGCGAGCCGAGCAGGTCCTCGCCAGGGAGCCGAGGCGGTTCGCTCGCCGTGCCGACGGCGTAGACCACGGCGCTGTAGCGCGCCAGCAGGTCATCACGCGCGATGTCGCCGCCCAGCTCGACGCCGCCGAAGAACCGGAACGCTGGATGCTGCGCGGTCTTTGCGTACACCCGTGTGACCGATTTGATCTTCGGGTGGTCCGGGGCGACCCCGGCGCGCGCCAGCCCGTACGGCGTTGGCAGCGCATCGAACAGGTCGACCTCGAAGCCGGCATCGAGCAGCTGATCGCTCGCATAGAACCCCGACGGCCCGGCGCCGACGACAGCGGCTCTCATTGCTTCCTCGCATTCCTTGACATTGAACTGAAGTGGGTTTAGTCTAGCGAATCGGAAAGGAACCTCATGGCCGACCATCGCTTTCTCTATCCCCGCGTCCACGAGATCCCCGCCAGGCCGTCGCAGCACGACCCAAGTCAGCGGCTTGTGCGCCCTCGCAACACGCCCTGGTGCTGGCATCGCTCGTGCGCCGGCCCGCCGTTGAGGAGGGCCGATGACGACTCCCGACGAGCACCATGGCGAGCAGCCGCCGTTCGAGACGTTCCGGCTCGGGTGGCGGATCCCGCCGGCGATCCTCGAGCCCCTCCTGCATCCGGCCGCGGCCGCGGAAGAGCGCGACGTGGCCGCCGACGTGCCTGCGGCGCCGCCGGACGCCGACTAGCGCCTGAAAGGCCGCGGCGCAGGCACGAAACGCCGCGGCCTTCCCTACCGCTACGAGACGAGCTCGCGCGCGGTTCCCGCGTAGACCTTCGTGACCTCGCGGGCGAACTCGGCCTGCGCCGTGGCAACGCTCGCGAGCCAGTCGGCCTTCGTCGCGCCGGCGGCCTTCTCGTAGGAGTCGGCGAACGACAGCACCGACTTCTCGTACGACGTGAGGTAGGCGGCGCCTGCCTTCTTGCCGCTCGCGACGGCCTTCTCGTTGAGCTCGGCGACGCGCTCGGCGGCCGTCTCGATGGTCTCGATGACAGCGTTGTCCTTCGTCTGGGTGGCCATGAGGCTCCTCGAATCGGTTGTCTAGTTCAGCTGGATCAGCTGAACTGAATCGTAACCGACGACTGAAGTGATGTCAATTTACTTTGTCGGTAGTTGCGCCGCGGCGTGGCGCTCGCGCAACTCACGCTTCAGCACCTTCCCGGACGGCGTCCGCGGCAGCTCATCGACGAATTCCACGATGCGGGGAAGCTTGTAGGACGCAAGACGGGCACGAAGGAACGCGACGAGCTCCCCGCTCTCCGCGGCGGCCCCGGGTCGCAGGACGATCAGCGCCTTCACCGTCTCGCCCCAGCGCTCGTCGGGAACACCGATGACGGCGACCTGATCGATCGCCGAATGCTGAGCGAGCGCCTCCTCGACCTCGACCGGATAGACGTTCTCGCCGCCGCTGACGATCATGTCCTTGATGCGGTCGGTAGGAACAGGTAGCCCTCGCCGTCGCGGTAGCCGCCGTCGCCCGTGCGCAGCCATCCGTCGACACTCAGCGCAGCCGCCGTCTCGTCCGGCCGGTTGAAATAGCCGGCCATGACGTTCGGCGCGCGCAGCCACACCTCCCCGACCTGACCGGGGGCGCAGTCGCTCCCGTCGGCGGGGTCCACGATCCGAAGCTCCACCCACGGGTACGGGCGCCCCACCGACTGCAGGAGCCGCTCCCGGGGCCCGTCCGGGTCGTGGTCGCCGGCGTCGAGCTGGACCGCGGCGCCCGTGGTTTCGGTCAGGCCGTAGATCCCGAACAGCGCGCACCCGAACGTGTGCAAGGCCCGCTTGAGCACGGGAGTCGTGATCGGCGAGGCGCCGTACGCGATCGAGCGCAGGGTCGAGTAGTCGCGATCCGCGGCACCGGGAGCCGCGATCAGCATCTGCAGCATCGTCGGTACGAACACCGCGTTGGTAACGCCGCGGCGTTCGAGAAGGTCGAGCACCACAGCCGGGTCGAAATCGCTGACGAGGACGGTGGTCGCCCCGTTCCAGAGCCCGACGAAGGCCCAGCCGATCCCACCGATGTGGAACATGGGCAGCGCGGTGAGGCTCACGCTGTCGGCATCGAAGGCCCACAGCGGCGACGTCTCGGCCGCGGCGGCGAGGTTGCCGTGCGTCGTGAGGACACCCTTGGGCACCCCGGTCGTCCCCGAGGTGTACATCTGAACGACGGTGTCGTTCGAGGCGCCGCGCGCGCCGGGGTCGACTGCATCGTGTCCGGCCAGCCATGCCTCGTACGCCGGCCCGATTTCGATCGTGGCGCACGGCCGCTCCAGCGCACGTTCGATCTGCGCCGCGGTCTGCGCGAACGCCGGTCCGCTCACGAGCACCGGCGCGCCGGCATCCGCAACGATCGCCGTGAGCTCCGGCGGGGCCAGGCGCCAGTTGAGCGGCACGAGCACGGCACCGATCTTGCTGACGGCGAAGAGCAGCTCGATGACCTCGGTGCCGGTCCGGTCCAGGTGAGCGATGCGATCGCCTGGCTTCACGCCCGCCGTCGTCAGCGCCTGCGCGACGCGGCTGGATCGCTCGTCGAGCTCGCGGTACGTCAACGCGCGGTCGCCGCGGCGCAGCGCCACCGCGTCGGGCCGCTCGGCAGCCCAGTGGCGGACGACGTCCGCCACGCGCAGGTCGGCGCCCGATGCCAGCGCGGTCATGCAGCCTTCTTGCGCTGATCGGCGAAGAACCGCGCGACCGCCGCGTCGGCGCTCGGCTCCTCTGTCGGATACAGGTGCCCGGCCTGCTCGAGCACGCGCAGCCGCGCGCCCGGGATGCGCCCGGCGATCAGTTCCCCGTTGCCCACCGGATCGCACGGTCCAGCCGCCCGTGAACCACCAGCGTCGGCACCGCGATGTTCGGTAGGGCGCCGTAGGCGTTGTGCCATGCCGCTGCGAACAGCTGCGCGCGATAGGCGCTCGTGCTGAACGGGTGTGCGAGCCGCTGCGCGAAGTCCTCCTCGATGCGGTCGGGGTGCTCCTCGATGCAGCGCTGGCTGTAGTTGATCGGCACCGAGGCCCGCAGGGCCCCTTCCGCGTCCATGTGGACGCGACGGCGGAAGAATGCGATGACGTCTGGATCGGGCCGCACGACGCGCGGCCCGCCGGGGCTCGTCGCCCCCAGCACGAGCGAGCGCACCCGCTGCGGATGGCGCAACGCGAGCTTCTGGGCGACCATGCCGCCGAGCGAGATGCCGTGACGTGGGCGCGCTCGACCCCGGCCGCGTCGAGCACGGTGGCCGCGTCGTCGGCCATCGCGTCGGTCGTGTAGGCGTGGCCGAAGGCGCGCGAGCGACCCACGCCGCGGTTGTCGAACGTGATCACGCGCAGCCGGCGGGCGAGCACCGGGACCGTGCGCCACCACGCGCCGCCGCTGAGGCCGAGTCCCATGATCAACAGCACGGGTCACCGTCGCCGGTGCTCTCCCAGTGCAGCCGGGTTCGCCCGTCGAGCGTGCTTGCAAGCCCGGAGGCGCCGCTCATCGATCCAACGCCCAGCGGACGGCGGAGGCCTGCAGCGCGGCGACGTCGCGCGTCAGGTCGGCACACAGCGCGATGACCGCGCGCAGCGGCGCGAGGGGAGGCTGCGAGCCGCTTCGTGCTGCGTCGCGACGGCCATGCCGAGGCCGCCTCGTAGACGTCGACGGCCGCCGCCGCTCCATCTCGCCATGCGTCCATCGCGGCTAGAGACTCTCGACGATGCCGGCCATGGCCATCGAGGCCCACTGCTGCTCGACACAGGCGAGCCAGCACGAGCAGGTCGCGCGCAGCTCGCCAGACGGGACGCGGACGTGGTCGGCCAGCAGCGCCTCGGGCTCGAAGCCCAGCGCGCGGAACATACGCGACGAGCGCCTCCTGATCGGCGATGACCTCCACCACGAGCTTGGCCAGTCCGAGGTTGAGCGCCTCCACGACGGCGTGGCGAGCCAGCAGCCGTCCCTACGCCCTGCCCCGCAGCTCAGGCGCCAACGACGAAGCGGACCTTCGCCGACATGGTCGTACCAGCCATGCAGCGGGATGATGGTGACGTAGCCGGTGACCTGACCGTCGGCGTCGACAGTGATCGACCGCGCCTCGCCGGGGCGTACCACGTAAACTTTCGATGCACCGCGGGACCGCGCACGTCCTCCTTCAGGAACGTTGGGGTCGGTATTCCGCAGATCGCTGCGCAGGAATCGCTTCGAGAGCGGCCCGATCGGCGGGCTCGATTCGGCGGATGTCCGGATCGTCGTCCTTGGTCTCGGGCAAGTTTTCATCGCTGTGCGCCGTGATCCACTCGGCAAGGCGGGGCATCGTGTGGTTGTGCGCGAATTCCTGGTCGCCGAACGTGACATGGCCGCCGGGCAGCCGGAGCACGTCGCGCCGGGACGCCTCACCGCCAGGCTCAGCGCAGGCTCTGTGGCCGCCGCCGGAGACGACGTTGTCGCGCTCGGCCATCGCGATCAGGACGTTGCCGCGCGCGCGCGCGAGTTGCACGACGCGGTCGCCCAGCCGCAGCGATCCGCTGAACAGCGCGTTCTCGCGCACGAGCAGCTCGACGACCTGGCGGAACGCCGCGCCGGGAAACGCACGTGGTCGCGGGTCCACTGCGCCATCGCCTGGAAGCTCTCGACGAACTCGTCGTTCCAGAGGTGCTCCAGCAGCGTCGCCTTCTGGGCGATCTCCGTCGTCGGCGCGAGCATGTAGAAGAGCGTGTAGAGGACGTCCGCCGGCACGTTGCCGGTCTCGTCGACGAGGTCGTCGGCGGTCAGGCGACCTTCGCGCAGGGCGGCGACCATCGGGCCGATCGCATCGAAGTTCTCTCATCGGGCCGCCGCCATAAGGACAAGTTGCGCGGCCGCGTCGAAGCCGGCGGCGTACAGCGCGGCCATCACGCCGCCCAGGCAGAAGCCCGCGAGCGTGACCTCGCGGTGGCCGGGCCGGGTCGCGAACGCCGCGAGCGCGCGCGGCAGGTAGCCGTCGACATAGGTCTCGAGCGAGTTCTCGGCGTCGCGCTCGTCCGGAACGCCCAGTCGAGCATGAACAGTCGAGCCCCGAGGTGACGAGGGGTTCCACGGTGCTGTTGCCCGGCCGGAGGTCGAGGATGTAGCTGCGGCTGACGAGGCTGTGGACGATGACGACCGGTGGGCCGTAGCGGACCGGCCGGACGGGGGGCGATGGCTCCACAGCTCGGCGCGGCCGCCGCGCCAGACGAGTCCTTGGGGGTCGTGCCGAGCTCGGGCGGTGGCTTCCGCGCACGTAGCGCAGGCCGTTGCGAGCGCGCAGCAGGGAGCGCTCGACGTACAGTTCACGCGCCCGATGAGGTCCCCCGGGTTCAAGGCTGGTCGTCTTCCAGCGCGATCAGCAGGCGCTCGATCCGCGACAGCTGCTCGCGGACGCGTCGCAGGTCGGTGCCGGCGGGAGGTTGACGAGGTGCAGGCAGCGCCGCGAAACGCCCTCGACCGCGCCGATCGCTCGCGCGTGCAGCCGCACGGCCACGGCGACGGCGTCGAAGTACGTGTTGCTGTGCGCGACCGTCTCGACCGGCTCGCCGATGGCGCGCTCGAGCCGCAGGACCGCCTTGAGCCACAATGGCTGCCCGGCGCTCATCGCGCGTCGCCGCCTCCGGGCATCGCCCAGCTCGCCCCGCCGTCGACGGTCAGGATCGAGCCGGTCGTGTACGTCGACGCGTCGCTCGCCAGGTACAGGGCGGCGCCGGCGATCTCGGAGGCGATACCCGCGCGGCGCAGCGGGAACGTTCGCGTCCGCTCGCCCAGGGCGTCCATGTCCCACGCGGTTGCGATCGTCGTCATGAACGGGCCCGGCATGATCGCGTTGACGCGCACCGTCGGCCCCAGCGCATCGGCGAAGCCGACAGTCATGGCGTTCAGGCCGGCCTTGGCGGCGGCATACGGGACGATGTCCGCGTGGGCCGGATCGCTCCGGTGCTCGACACGTTGATGACCGAGCCGCCGTCGCCCGCCACCATCCGGTCGCCGACCAGTGCCGTGAGACGAAACGGGCCCTTGAGATTACCGCGAGCGTCTTGTCGAAGAGCTCCTCGCTGACGCCGCCCAGCGTCTCGTAGACCGGGGCGATCCCGGCGTCGTTGACGAGCACGTCGATGCGGCCGAAGGCGCCGTAGGCCGTGTCGACGAGCCGTTCGATGTCGTCCCAGCGGCCCACATGACAGGGCACGCGAGCGCGCGGAGCCCGCGGTCTCGAACTCGGTCGCGATCTCCGCGCAGGCCTGCTCGTTGCGGCTGGCGATCACCAGGTCCGCGCCGGCCGAGGCAAAGGTGCGGGCGATCGCGAGACCGAGCCCGCGGGCCCCCCGGTGACCAGCGCCACGCGCCCGGTGAGGTCGAACAGTTCGCGGGCCTCGGTGGGCGCAGCGTCGGAGGGGGTGATCTCAGGAACTCGCTGCATGTCGCTCATCCCTGGTGGGCCACGGCAAGCCGGCGGCCGTGCAGGCAAGCGGACGGCGAGCGCCGCGCGCGCCCGGCCGACCGGCCCCGCGTCAGCTCGAACAGCGAGCCGTCGTCACCCGTGCGCTCGGCAACGTGCCCGGCGTCCATGAGCAGTTCGAGGTGGCCGAGCACCTCCCAGACGACGAGCAGCGGCTGCTCGGCGACGGTCCGCAACACCCAGAGCTCATGGGCGATGTCGTAGGCGCTCGCCGGCCCTTCGGCGAGGATCGCCCGGATCCGCTCGCAGCGCCGCTGATGCTCGAGCAGCCTCGCCTGCACGAGCCGCCGGTGTCCGGTGACGATCGGACCATGACCGGTGAGCAGGCGCCGGAGCGGCATGTCCGCCGTGCGCCGGAGGCTCTCGAGGTAGCGAAGGCGCGAGCGCGCCCGGCCGTCGGCCGAGCGGTCGGGCGACGAGATCTCGGTGTTCGAGGAGATGCTCGACAGGAGGTGGTCGCCCGTGAACGCCAGCGCGGCGCGATCGTCGACGAAGAGCGTGTCGGTGGTGCTGTGGCCGGGGCGCGTGACGACGCGCAGCGTTCGGTCACCCGCGCGGATCGTCTCGCCGTCGGCCAGCCGGACGTCGGCGGCGAACGGCTCCGCGCCGCCGCGCAGGAAGTTCCAGAAGGGCTCGTCGCCTGTGACGACCTGCTCCGGCACGCCGTGGTGGCGCATCAGCGCGTGCGAGAAGCGGCGGTCCTCCTCGACGGCGTCGTGATAGCGCTCGGCATAGTCGGCCAGCAGGCCCAGCGCCGCGATCGACGCTCCGGACCGATGCTTGATGGTGGCCGCGAGGCCGAAGTGGTCGACGTGGTGGTGCGTCACGAGCACCTGCTCGATGTCCTCGATGCGCAGTCCTTGCGCGTCCAGGCCGTCCTCGAGGGCCGCCAGCGCTGCGGCGTCGCGCAGTCCCGTGTCGACCAACGTCACGGGATCGCCAAGGACGAGCCAGGCGTTGACCGACCCGACATGGGCAAGCGGCAGGGGGATCTTCACAATGTTGGAGTTCATGAAGTGAATTCAAGTATGGCACAGACCTGGCCCCCGGTCCACCGATCCGCCCTCCGGGCAAGGCCTTGTCTCATCAGGAGTGCACTGATATGATCTCACTTCAGTTATATGGAAGACCAACACCGAGGAGCTGGGATGAGCGTGCAGGAAGCGTCTGTGAACGGCCGGCAGGAGGCCGAGTCGGAGTTCGTGCAATACGAGGTCGCCGACGGCGTCGCGACCCTGTGGCTGAACCGCCCCGAGGTCAAGAACTGCGTCAACTGGGGACTGCTCACGCAGCTCGGCGAGGCGCTCGATCGCGCCGAAGAGGACGAGGACGTCCGTGTCGTGCTGGTTCGCGGCCGCGGCCGCACGTTCTGCGCCGGCGCGGATCTGAACATGCTCGACGCCGAGTTCCTCGGCACGACCAACAACTCGATCAAGATCGCCCAGGTCTCGGCCCGGACGTTCGACCGCGCGTTCAATCTGAGCAAGCCGACGATCGCCGTCGTCGAAGGCCATGCGGTCGCAGGCGGCTTCGAGCTGCTGATCTCCTGCGACTTCTGCATCGCTGCCGACGACGCGAAGATCGGCGACTTCCACATCCGCCGCGCGCTGTTCGGCGGCGCCGGGCCGATCTACCGCCTTCCCCGCTACATCGGGCTGCGCAAGACCAAGGAGCTGCTGCTGACCGGCAAGCTCCTCTCGGGCAAGCAGGCCGAGGAGTGGGGCCTGGCCAACGTGAGCGCGCCGACCGAGCGCCTCGAGGAGGCGATCGAGGAGTTCATCGCGCCGCTCAAGGACAAGAGCGCCTTCACCATGCGGATCACGAAGCTCGCCGCCAACCGCGGCCTGGATGGCGACACGGAGACGCTGATCGTGCTGGAGCACATGGCCTGCAACGTCGCCCACCAGTCCGACGACGCGCGCGAGGGCGTCCAGGCCTTCCTCGAGAAGCGCGATCCGGTCTGGAAGCACAGCTAGGGATGGATTTCGCGTTCGACAGCACGACCGTCGAGTTGCGCGAGCGCCTGCTCGCGTTCATGGACGAGCACGTCTATCCGGCCGAGGAGCGTTTCCGCGACGAGGTCGCCGAGGCGACCGACCCGTGGGGCACCCCGCCGGTCATCGAGGAGCTCAAGCTCGAGGCGCGGGCGCAGGGACTGTGGAACCTGTTCCTGCCGGCCGCCCACGAGCACGGCGCCGGGCTGACGAACCTGCAGTACGCGCCGCTGGCCGAGATCACGGGCCGCAACCCGTGGATGGCGCCAGAGGCGCTCAACTGCTCGGCCCCGGACACCGGCAACATGGAGCTGCTGTCGCTGTTCGGGACCGCCGAGCAGAAGGAGCGGTGGCTGGAGCTGCTGCTGGAGGGCGAGATCCGCTCGGCGTTCTCGATGACCGAGCCGGACGTCGCGTCCTCCGACGCGACCAACATCGCGACGCGTATCGAGCGCGACGGCGACGACTACGTCATCAACGGGCGCAAGTGGTGGACCTCAGGCGCGATGTCGCCCCGCTGCGAGCTCCTCATCGTGATGGGCGTCACCGATCCCGATGCCGAGCGGCACCGTCGCCAGAGCATGATCCTCGTCCCCAAGGACACGCGCGGGGTGCAGCTCGTGCGCTCGACGAGCCTCTTCGGATACGACGACGGCCCTCATGGGGGGCACGCCGAGATCGTCTACGACAACGTCCGCGTGCCGGCGTCGAACCTGCTGGGCGCGGAGGGCGACGGTTTCCGCTTGGCCCAGGAGCGACTCGGTCCTGGCCGCATCCACCACGCGATGCGGGCGATCGGGATGGCCGAGCGGGCCCTGGAGATGCTGTGCCGGCGGACCGCCGAGCGATCCACCTTCGGCCGGCCGATCATCGACCACGGCGTGGTTCAGCGCTGGATCTCCGAGGCGCGGGTGAGGATCGAGCAGGTCCGCCTGCTCGTCCTGAAGACCGCGTGGCTGATGGACACGGTCGGCAACCGCGGCGCGCGGATCGAGGTGTCGGCGATCAAGGTCGCGGCTCCCGATGTCGCCACCTGGGTCATCGACCGCGCGATCCAGGCACACGGCGGCGCCGGGGTGTCCCAGGACCATCTGCTGGCCGAGCTCTACGCGGTCGCGCGGATCCTGCAGATCGCCGACGGACCCGACGAGGTCCATCACATGGCGATCGCGCGCCGCGAGACGCAGCGCTATCGCGAGCCGGTCGCGGTCTGACCGCGCTTCGGCGCGCGCGGCCGCGTCGCCTTCTTCGGCACCCGGCCGTCAGACGCGGCGGCTTCCCGTCGGCAGCCCGGCGACCGCCAGGCAGCGCGGGACGTAGAACGCGGCGACGTCTTCGAGCGCGAGGTCTCCGCGCGGCCGGTACCAGTGGAAGACGCTGTTGTAGAGCCCGAGGATCGCGCGGGTCAGCAGGCGCGCGTCGGCCTCGGGGATCGCGCCCTGCTCCATGCCGCGCGTCAGGAAGGTCGCCCATGCGAACTCGAGGTCGCGCGTGCGGGCCCGCGCCAGCTGGCGCGCCTCCTCCTCGCGCACCGACGTCCGATGGACGCCGACCAGCACCTGCTCGGAGACGAGCAGGCGGTTGCGCAAGACCTCCTGCTCGGTGAGGTCGAACACGGCGGTGAGCACCGCGGCCAGGCCTTCGGTGAAGTCGTCATGCTCCTGCGTGATCCGCTCGAACTGCTCGAGCTCGTCCTGGAGCGCCTCGGCCATGATCTCGTAGAGGCAGTGGAGCTTGGACTCGAAGTAGTGGTACAGCGCCGTGGACCCGATGCCCACCGCCGCCGCCACGTCGGCCCATTTGCTGTGCTCGTACCCCTCTCGCCCGAACTGGGCTGTGGCCACCTCGAGGATCGCTGCGCGCTTGCTCCGTGAGGACGGAGCGGAGCGACCGTTCTGTCGTGGTTGCGGCAAAGGGGTGGCCTCCAAAGTTGAAGTCGAATGACCTTAGCAGGGCGCGTGGACGCCCTAAGTCAGTTCACGACCATGATATATTGAACTGACTTCAAATGGAACAGGACCTGGAAGATCGTGTCGTTATCGTGACCGGCGCCAGCAGCGGCCTCGGCGAGCAGATGGCGCGGGCGCTTGTGGGCGCCGGTGCGGTGCCCGTCCTTGCCGCTCGCAGGACCGAGCGGCTGGAGGCGCTTCGCGAGGAGCTGGGCGGCGCCGAGGCCGTCACCTGCGACGTCACCGACGCCGCCGACCGGGAGCGGCTCGTCGATCACGTGATGAAACGTCACGGACGGCTTGACGGCCTGATCAACAACGCAGGCGCCGGCGCGACGGCGCCCGCTCTGCGAACCACCACCGAGACCTTCGCCCAGGTGCTGGCGCTCAACCTCACCGCGCCGTTCGCGCTGTCCTGCCTGGCGGCAGCCCGCATGCGCGACAACGGCGGCGGGTCGATCGTCAACGTCGCCTCCGTGATGGGCCTGCGCTCGATCGGCGAGATCCCGGACGCGGCCTACGTCGCGTCCAAGGCGGGGATGATCGGGCTGACGCGCGAGCTCGCATCCCAGTGGGGCCGTTACGGCGTGCGCGTCAACGCGCTTGCCCCCGGCTTCTTCGCCTCGGAGATGACCGCCGAGCTGGGAGATGACCCGGACGAGTTCCCGGAGTTCCTGCTCGCCGGGACCCCACTCGGGCGCGGGGGACGCGCCGGCGAGCTGGACGCCGCCGTGCTGTTCCTGCTCGGCGCGGGCGGCAGCTTCGTCACCGGCCACGTGCTGAGCGTGGACGGCGGCCTCGCCGTGCGTTAGACGAGCGCTCGCCCAGCCTCGACGAGCGGGGCGACGAGGCGCTGCGCCTCGTCGAACCCCGAGCCGAGCATCGCCCCGCCGGCGGCGCGCGCGGCGATCCCCTGGCACACAACCGCGAGCTTGAAGAACGCGAAGGCCTGGTACCAGTCGATGCCGGCCACGTCGAAGCCCGTCCGCTGTGCGTAGCGATCGACGATCTCGGCGCGGGTCGGGAAGCCCTCGGCGGCGGTGACCGGCGGCACGATCTGGGCCGCG
>CAWCEB010000032.1:0-8522 GCA_963794105.1 uncultured Actinomycetes bacterium
TTGGCGGATCCGAAGTGAGTTTCGCCCCACGGCTACAAGATCGCATCGCACTACTCGAATGCGACATCTACGAGATCCCGGTTCTCACCCCCTTGCTGATGCTTGGCCCGCAAGACCGGGACAGGAACCGATCCAATGCGACGCGAGCGGTTGCCAATCGCTGAGCGTCGCGTTGGATAGGACCTTGTGCCAGTTCTTTGGGCCAAGCGGTCGCGAGGGATGAACCGGGATCTCGTAGATGTCGCCGTCGTAGTCGAATGCGATCTTGTGGCCGTCGGGCGACCACTTCGGATCCGCCAAGATCTTCGATGCCGTCACGGGCTGGATTCCCTTGGTGACGAGGCGGAAGCCGAGTCCGTTCGTGCATCCGATCGCCACTCGCAGACGGCCGGAGTAGCCGTCATCTTGTACGACGATGAGCCGGTAGCCCTGTGGCGACCAATCGGCCTGCACCCCGTCGACGCCCGGCGGTTGGACACCACTCCCGTCGCTTCGCATCGTGCAGGCGCCGTAGCGCGAACAGACGGAGTCCGGGGTGAGATCGAAGAACGCGATGACGTCGCGACTCGACCAGGTCGCGTGTGATCCCTGGCGGATCCACCGCGGCGGTCCGCCGGCGACGGGCACCACGAAGATATTCGCCCCGTTGTCGGGGTCGTTGTTCCAGTAGACGAGGGTGCGGCCATCGGGCGACCAGGCGGGGTAGAACCCGCGCACGCCCAGCGGCCTGGGATCAACGCCAGGCGTGGTGGAGTAGATCGCCAGGCCGCGCAGGGCCGGATCCGCGGCTACGTCGCTGCCGATGGCGACCGATCGCCCGTTCGGTGAAAACCGGCCCGACGGATCGACGAGGTTGTCTTCGCTCACGCCCGCCGCGAGCAGCCTGACCTTGTGGCTCCGGGGATCTGCGAGAAACAGGGACTCCTGAGAGATCTCCCCGAAGCGACCAGAGTGGCATTGGCGCGCCCGCGAGCCACCAAACGTCGGTCGCGCGCACCCGGCCGTGATCGTCCCGCGCACGAGCAGCACTCCATTTCGACCAGGAAACGACGCCTCAGACGGACAGCTGACGGCAGCGCCCAGCACCGCGACGATCACGCTGGCCAGCGAGGCCGTGATTGCAGTACGAGACGACCGACCGTGCATCACCCACCGACACTCCCACACCCGCCGCCCCAAGCAGACCGCCCGTTCGGTGATTCCCGCTTCAGGGTGCGGCAACGGGCAGGTCGACCGCCGCACTGGCGCCGACCGTCGGGTCCGGGTTGTCCACGCGGATCTTGAGCGTTCCAGCCGCGCCGAGCAGCGTGCCGGGCACCATGATGACCACCTGCGTGTCGCTGACGAAGGAGGTGTCGAGCTTGGTTTCGTCGGCGGTCGCGGTGGCGCCGAGCACGAACCCGGTGCCGGTGACCTTGACGGGCGTGTCGCTGGCTCCCACCAGCAACTGAGCAGGATCCAGGGCGTCGATCGCCGGGGCCTGCGCAGCGGGCCGGACGGCAAAAGCGACGTCGAACAGCTGCGCGAGCTTGTCGGTGGCCTGCTTGGAGAACATGCCAGTCAGGCCGGCCACTGCGGCGATCCCGTACGGGTTCACCTGCTTGGTGGTGAAGTCGCCGCTGAACAGGCCGCCGCGAAGCGCCACGTACAGCAGCAGTCCCAGGCCCGTGCCGACGACAAACCGCATCGAGTACCACCACAGCCAGCTCACCTTGAAATCGCGATGGGCGCAGTGCGCAGCAAACGACGACGCCACATGGACAAGGCTCCCGACGAGGCTGGCGACGATGACCAGCACGAACAGCGCGGTGTCGTTGGAGACCTTCGGCCGCCACAGCCCGAACACCAGCGGGATCGACTTGGCGGTCTGAGTGGTCTTGTCATCCGTCGCGCTCGTGACTGCCGGCCACAGACCGATGAGCGCCGCCCAGAGCACCACCGCGAGGGCGAGCAGGAACCCACCGACCAACAGTCGCTGCCACCCCGACGCATAGCGCAGCTTCGGTGCCTTGGGGGTCGTCTTGAACCAGCGTGGAGTCTGCACCTCGAGCCTCTCGAACATCAGGGCTGGTACACCGGCGGCGTCGGGGCATCCGGTGGCGGTATCGCGATGTTGATGATGTCGCTGAGCGTGAACGTGCCGGCCGCATCGAAGGGCGCAAGCGTCGGCTTCCAGGTGGGCTGCACCCGCAGAAACGACAACGGGTCGCCAGACAGGAGACCGATCAGCACCTCTGCGACGATCCGCCCGCCCACGGGCCCGAGGTGCGCCGAGTCGGCGCGCTTCTCCGCCTCCTTGAGGACGTAGAACCACAGCGGCGCATGCCCCGCGAGGTCGTCGCGAACGTCTTGGTCAAGCGTCAGGTCGCCGAAGAGCTCGTCGTCGGTGAGCGGCTCGATGCTCATCGCCCGCGCGATGTCCTGGCCACTGGGCAGCCCGAGGCGCAGCCCCCGCAGCAGGTTCCGCACCGCCAGGTTCTGGGCGATCGCGGGGTCGAACCCGGCGACGAGCGCCTGCGGGCCCGCGGTGCTGTCGGGCAATGCGCCGAGCGGGTGTGAGAGCTGGGCGTCGAGCTTGTAGCCGGGCTGGGGCAGGTGATCAGCGCCGCTGCTGTCCGCGCCCGCGATCCGCGGCAGCAGGAACTTCCACTGCACGCCCCAGTCCGCCCGCAGGGCCTGGAAGCCGCTGAGGCTCTGCTTGGGGCCGCCGGTTTGGCTGAACAGCGGGATCCGACTTGCCTCCGCGACCGGTGGGTCGGTGCGTGCGACCTCGTTGATCAGGTAGCTCGGGCGGATGATCGAGTGTCCGAACCGGTAGGCCGCGACCGAGAACTCGACCGGCATGAACGGCGCGTTGTGCCAGTGGTAGAAGCGCAGCCGCGGCTCGACCGCCGCCACCTGGTCGCTCTCCGGAGCGACGTAGGGCTTCGGCGGGAGGATGTCGTCGATGACGGCGTGGCCGACGAGGCGGCGCAGGAAATCGTGGATCACCACCCACTGGTAGTGCCAGCGCACCGTCTGCTGCGCGAGCTTGAAGACGTCGTCCTTGGCGAAGCTCGGGTGCTCACTGGCGACGCGATCGAGCACGCGGTTGTGGAAGCGCACGAACGCGACCTGCAGCTGCGAGATGATCACGTTCTCGTCGTTGCGAGGATCGCCGATGATCGCGCGGCCAGCCGCGGTGCGCTGCAGGTCCGGCCCGGCGAAGCGCTCGTCCTGCGAGACCGCGGTGCCGAGGCTGAGGTGCACGCCGTCGGGGTCGTACAGATAGGGCTGGTCGGCGGGGCCACGGCCATAGAGCGAGTCGAGGTCGAACCGGGGCGTGCGGAAGTCGGTGAGCGCGTCGGGGTCGTTCTGGCGCGTCAGGCTCGAGACCGGGTCAAACGTGATGTCGTGATCGACGAACTGCCCGAAGTACGTGTAGCCGGCGGGCAGCCGCAGCTCGCCGTCCAGCAGCGCAGTGTTCTCGTCGTCGTCCTCCTCCCCCAGCGGCTTGTCCAGCCGCCCGTCCTCGAGGTCCTGCACCATCGCCTGCCCGAGCTTCACCAGCGAGGCGTCGGCGTGCTCGTAGACGGGAACGCTGCGGAACATCCGCCCGAAACGACCGGTGGTCGCCGATGACGACGCGGTCCCCGCCAGGCCGCGCGGCGGCAGCGATCCGTGAGGAGCCGCCTGTGTCGGCGTCGTTGGATCAGGCATCCGACGACCTCCATGCTCGCAACCCTGCGTCCACCGCTGCGCCGAACATGGCGTAGCACTACTCCTTTCGGCGCGGCGACGCAAGCCCTTCTGACTACTAAATAGTGCTCATCGAATCAACGCTGCTTCGGTGTCAGCTGACGATCCCTGCGACCTGCCGCCAATGCGCTCACCGGGGGGCGGTTTTGCACAGCTTCGCTCACAGACGGATGCGCTTTGGCCGCCGGGTGTCATCGCAAGATCGCCGCGGCGTAGGGTCGCGACACCGGTCCGGCTTCGCGGGCGGCACACGGCCGTACCGACGCCACTCAAAGCAGGACTGGAGGCAAGCAGCATGCAAGGCCAGTGGGGAACGTTTCACCGACATGGCTCGGTCCGCGACCTGCTCGGCGAGGCCGAGCAGGCGATGCGGTCCCGGGGCTACCAGGTCTTCAACCCGGTGAGCTCGAACAACTCGATGGTCATCGGCGGCACCGGTGATGTGCTCGTCGAGGCCACGTCGATGTCGGTCGGCAACAACGAGACCTTCAACATCGTCAGCGCGTTCTCCGACGACGGGTCCGCCGCCGAGCAGGCACGCAACGCGATCCGCGACGCGATGGGCGACATCGTGATCATCGACAACGGCAGTGTGGGCGTCGCAGCCGACGGATAGCCCTCTCACCCCGCGGCGCCGTGGTGCCGGAGCCGGCCCTTGTGCAGCGCGGCGCTGTCGGCAATCGCCAGAAGGCCGTGCTCGCTGCGAAGCTCGACGCGCAGATACGCGCCCTCTTCGTCGCTGAGGTCGGGGGTCCAGAGCATCTGGACCGACCGCTGGCTCGGAGCGTCGAGCCGGACGTGTTGCACCTTCTCGAGGTCGGGAGGCAGCGGTAGCGGGACGGGGGTATCGGTCGCGCCGTCGTACAGGGCATATTGCAGCGAGACGTTCTTGTGCTTGTGGCCGTCGACCTGCGTTCGCACGTAGATCATCTCGCCGGGCTGGCGAAGCTCAGAAGGGGAAGGGCGCCGGCCGAAGATCGCGTCGGCCTCGCGCGAGACGTCTGCGCCGTGCGCGAGGCGAAGCCAGTCGACCAGCCGGACGCCTGGTCGCACCGCGATGACCGCGACGTCGGCACCAACGGTGTCGAGCGGGTCAGGCCGAAATTGCGGCAGGAAGTCCCAGAACAGGCCGACGGTGCTCGCGAGCAGCGCGACCACCGCGCAGACCGTCGTGAAGACGCCTCCCCACCGCAGCTTCGGCCGGCCTTCGGGGCGCCGAGTCGGTTCGGTGCGCGCTCGCGGCGTGGTGTCCTGGTCGACGGTCATCTGCGATCAGCGCACGATGCGAAGCCTGCGGCTGTCGCAGCGCCGCAGGCCGTCGCGGTTGGTGCCCTCGATGACGGCCACGTACCTCCCGGGCGGCAGCGCACCTCTGAGGCGGATCGTCCGCGGGCCGGCGGGCACGCGTTGCGTTCGCAGGCCATGTCGTCGACCCGAGCGCCAGGCGAAGCTCGTGATGCGAGCGTCGACGCTGGTGCCGAAGCGGATCCTCACCGGGCGCGCGGCGCTCCTGATCAGCGTGCTGGTGTACGGGCGGATCTTGAGGTAGTTGAACGTCGTCGTCGGCGAGGCACATGGCCGGCGCTTCGCGCCCTCGACCAGGCCGGCGCTGGGAGGCACCGCGAGCGTTCGGCCGCGACGATGTCGGCGCGAGTCATAGCGCTCGGGAGCCGGGCTGGGAGGAGGAGCGGGTGAGCTCTGGAACGGTGCGCCGACCACTGCGGCGAGCGCCACCGACGGACGATCGCTCCCGGCCACCGTGGTGGCCACACCCGTCGCGGCGATGCGTCGGATGCGGTCGTTGTTGGTGTCGGCCACCAGGACGGAACCTGCCGCGTCGACAGCGAGCTGCGCGGCGTGATCCAGACGAGTCGACACGGCGCTGCCGGCGTTGCGGTTGAAGCCGGGCTCGCCCGTCCCGGCGATCGATTGCACGTCCCCGCCGGGCGACACCGCCCATATCCGCCCCACGTCGCTGAGCACGAACCCGCCGTCGGTGCTCGCCGCAACGCCCACAGGAGCGACCAGCGAGACACGCGTCGCCGCGGTGCCCCCCGGCGGCGCGCTGTCGGCATGGCCTGCGACCGTTGCGATCGTGCCGTCGGAGCTCACCTCGCGGATGACGCGGTTTCGCGTGTCTGCGATCAGCAGACCGGTCGCCGCCAGCGACAGCTGAGTCGGTCCGTTGAGGCGCGCCCGGACTGCCGGGCCGCCGTCACCCGAGAACCCTGACTCGCCGGTGCCGGCCAGGGGCGAGATGACGCCACGCGACGACAGGAAGACCACCCGGCTGTGCCCGGTGTCGGCGACGGCGTAGCGACCCTCGCCCAGGACGACGATGTCGGTCGGGTTGGAAAGGCCGTCATCGGCCAGCGTGGACACGCTGCCGTCAAGTCCGATTCGCCGGATCGCGCTGTTCCCCGCGTCGGCGACGAGAATGCTGCCGTCCTCGTCGACCGCCACCCCGCTCGGTTCGCGAAATCGCGCAGCTGCCGCGCTGGTACGCCTGACGGCGTCTCCGCGCGTGCCGAACCCGGCCACCGTGGAGATCCGACCGCCTGCGTCGATGCGTCGTATGACCTGGTTCAGGGTGTCCGCGACGATCAGCGCGCCGTCGGGAGCGAGAGCGACGTCGAACGGCCGCGCCAGCTTGGCCCGGGTCGCTCTCCCGCCATCGCCGCACCATCCGAACGAGCCCGTCCCGGCAAGGCACACGTTCGGCGACGGCGTGGTGTCCGGTGGCGCTCGGAGTACCGGCAGCTGCGGCCATGCGGCGGGCAGGCTCAGGACCGCGAGGAGCCCTGCCGCCGCGAACAGCGGCCAAATCGCTGAGCACCGTGGGCAAAGACGCCGCAAAGCCCGACATTAGCCATCGGCCTCGCGGTGAAGTTCAGGGATGTCCACTAGCCGACGCTTCGGCTGCTCAAGCGTGGCAAGAACGGTGTCGCCGGTCGCAGCGCGCGCCCGCCTAGCATCAGTGGATGCACCTCGAGCGCGTATCGGTGATCGTTGACGACTACGACGAGGCGATCGCGTTCTTCGTCGACCGCCTCGGGTTCGAGCTCGTCGAGGACGAGCCGGCGCTGACGACGAAGGACGGCCGGCCCAAGCGATGGGTGATGGTCCGCCCGCCCGGCGCACAGACCGGCCTCCTGCTCGCGCAGGCCGACGGCGAGCGCCAGCGCGAAGCGATCGGCGACCAGTTCGCCGGGCGTGTCGGGCTGTTCCTTCGCGTCGACGACTTCGATGCCCAGTACGAGCGGATGACCTCTGCGGGGGTCGAGTTCGTCGAGCCGCCGCGCGAGGAGCCCTACGGTCGCGTGGCCATCTTCCGCGACGTCGCCGGCAACCGCTGGGATCTCCTCGGCCCGGCTTAACGTGCGAAGGCTTCGGCGACCCCCTGCAGAAGCTCGGTGGTCGAGGCCGTGATGCCGATGGCACCGGCGTCGCGAGCCGCTTGACCATATGTGGACACCGCTTCGGACGAGGCGTAGACGAAGACCGGGGTACGTAGAACCCCGTCACCGGACTCTTGCCTGCGCATCCAGTCGATGAGCTTGAGCCCGGCATCGTCGACCCGGCGTCCACGCTCGATTCGCGACATGTCCGTGATGATCAGGTCGAATTGCGTCTGCTGCAGCGCCGCGACGGCTGCCTCTGTCGACTCGACCTGGGTGACGACAAACCCTTCATCTCGCAGCTTTCCGACCTCGAAGAGGTTGTTGGACGGGGTGTCGTCGACCCACAGGACCGTTCGGGTGGTGGCGCTCGCTGTCGCCGTCGCGCCTTCGAGCTCCTTGGCGGCAGGCGGAGGCCCGCCGACCTGAAGCGCGGTCAGTTGTGCGCGCAAGTCGTCGATCTGCTTCTTGAAGTTCTCCGACAGCGTCTCGACGGCCTCGCTCGGTCCGTTGAGCTTGACCTCGTTGCCAAAGATCGTGGCCGTGAAGCCGCGCTGGCGCATGGCTGGCACAAGGTGGATCAGCGCGTACGCAACGAGGACCAGGGCGCCGAGCTTCACAATGCCGTCGGCCAAATCGGCGAACTTGGCTGCCGCTTCGATGTCCAGAGGCATGTACGTCTGCAGTGGGGTAGATCGGGCCGAGCGCTGTCGCGGAACGTACTCCCGCCTCGCGTCGTCGCGCCGGGAATGCATCGGTTTCGCAGTGCTGCAGGCCCAATGCGTGACAACGAGCGCGTCAGGTGCGCCCAACCTTTTGCGACGCGCTGCGTCTCGGCCGCATCGACATCGCCTGTATGCGTCCCTGATCCAGCCCCCACCATCCGAATCCTCCTCCGCGCTGGCGGTAGCGCTCGAACGCTGCGGCGACGCGTGCACGCGTGAGCTGGTCGAGCAGCTGGAAGCCGCGGATGCGACGCTCGTGACGCACGGGGCCGGCGTTGCGCAGATCGCCGTCGGACTCGGGCGCCGGCTCGGGATCACCGGCGAGCGCCTCGTGACGCTCTGCCGGGCTGCGCTGCTGCACGACATCGGCAAGCGTTACGTGCCACGCGAGGTGCTCAGCAAGCCGGGCCCGCTGCTCACCCACGAGCGCCAGCTCGTCGAGGCGCACCCCGCCGTCGGCGCCAGCATGCTGCTGCAGGCGGGCCTGCGCTCAGAGGCGGCCGTCGTGAGGCATCACCACGAGCGCTGGGACGGGACGGGGTACCGGGATCGCCTGCTGGGTGACGCGATCCCGCTCGAGTCGCGGGTCATCCTCATCGCGGACACGTTCGACGCGATGACGTCAGACCGCCCCTATCGGGGTGCGATTCCGCGAGCGGTG
>CAWCEB010000033.1:0-22690 GCA_963794105.1 uncultured Actinomycetes bacterium
ACGACCTCGCCGTCGTCACCATCGACACGAAGACGTTCAACGGCTCGAGCTGCAGTGGCCGTTCCCGCGCGGCCAACACGCGCAGGTCCTCGACCAGCTGCGCAAGGACGGCGCGCGTGCGATCGCGTTCGACGTGCAGTTCACGGAGGCGACGACCCCGAAGCAGGACAACGCGCTCATCAACGCCGTCGGCCGATCGAAGAACGTGGTGCTGGCGACGACGGAGGTCGACAACGGACACACCGCGATCTTCGGCGGCGACCAGGTGCTGCGGTCGATCGGCGCGCGGGCAGGCGACGCGCTGCTCCCCAACGACTCCGGCGGCACGATCCGCCGTACGTGGTACTCCGCGCGGGGCCTGAAGACGCTTGGCATCGCAACGGCCGAGGCGGTCAAGGGCAAGCGCATCCCGCCGTCGGCGCTCGGCGGCACGACCGCGTGGATCGATTACCGCGGAGGCCCGGGGACCATCCTCACCGCGTCCTATTCGGACGTCCTGAAGGGCAACTTCAGGACCGGCACGTTCAAGGACCGGACGGTCGTGATCGGGCCGGCTGCACCCACCCTTGGCGACGTCCATCCCACCTCCGTCACCGGCCAGGACCTCATGTCCGGCGCCGAGATCCAGGCCAACGCGATCTGGACCGCGCTGCACGGCTTCCCGCTGCAGCCGATCGCGACGTGGTGGACGCCGTTGCTGATCGTGCTGATGGCGATGGCGGCGCCCGCCGTCTTCCTCGGCCTCAAGCCGCGTGAGGCGGTGCTCGTGCTCGTGCTCCTCGCCCTGGTCTACACCGTCGGCGCGCAGCTCCTCTTCAACCGCGGCACGATCGTCCCCGTCGTCTACCCGCTGATCGCGCTCGGGCTGACGGCCGTGCTGTCGACTGCCGTCCATGCCGTGACGGCCGCGTTCGAGCGGGAGATGGTGCGCGACGTCTTCTCGCGCTTCGTGCCGGAGTCCGTCGTCAACGATGTGCTCAGCCAGACCGGCGACGGACTGCGGCTCGGCGGCGAGCGGCGCGTCGCGACCGTCCTGTTCAGCGACCTGCGCGGCTTCACCAGCTACGCCGAGGGCCTGCCCCCGGCAACGGTGATCTCCGTCCTCAATCGCTACCTGACCGCCATGAGTGACGTGATCCTCGACAACGGCGGGACGCTCGTGGCCTACATGGGCGACGGGATCATGGCGGTCTTCGGCGCGCCGATCGAACAGTCCGACCACGCCGACCGCGCGCTGCGGACGGCGCGCCACATGACAGGCCCGGCGCTCAGCGAGTTCAACCAGTGGATGCGCGACCAGGGCGTCGGTGACGGCTTCCGCATGGGCGTCGGCCTCATGAGCGGCGAGGTCATGTCGGGGAACGTCGGCTCGGAGCGGCGGCTGGAGTACACCGCGATCGGCGACACGACCAACACCGCCGCCCGCCTGGAAGGCATGACGAAGGGGACGCCCTACATGGTCTTCGTCGCCGACACCACCCGCCAGGCCGCGCAGGACCCGCCGGACGACCTCGTCAGCGTCGACCGCATGGAAGTGCGCGGCCGACGCGAACGAGTGGATGTCTGGGCGCTACCCGACCCGCCCGATCACTCCGGCGGCGCCAGGTAGGAGTGCCCGGCCGTCACGGTGTGGCGACCGTTGGTGGCGAAGTCGCGGACGAGCACCTGGCCGCGAACGACCTGCGTGAGCGTGCCCTGGCACGTGTCCTTGACGAGGTACTTCGTCCCGCGCGTGCTCGCCGAGGACGACTTGCCGACGGTGCGGAAGTTGCCGTGCGAGTCGCCCCACAGGTGACGTGAACGGCGCTTCTTCTTCGCGCTGGTGCTCGCCTTCTTGCCCTTGCCGGTGTTGCCACAGGGGCCGACCGGTCCGACGAGGTAGGCCTCCGTCACAGGCCGATGGCCGCCCCGCTGACGGGTCTTGAACTTGCCCCCGTAGTACAGGCCGGTCTGGTAGCTGCCGTGATGGTCGCTGGCCGACGTGAGCGTCACGCGGCCGTGCGTCGCGTCCACGAACGTCCCGAGTGGGACCTTCTTGGTCGACCCGGCGCCGAGCGTCGTGAAGCTCGCGCCCGTCTGGTACAGAACGCTGCCGGCGACCTGCGTGATGACGACGCTGTCGTCCTCCTCTGCCTGGGTGCCAGGCTCGAAGTCGTAGGTCGTCAGGCCGGTGCCGGTGTCGATCGACAGGGCATCGACGCTCCCGACGATCTTGTCGGGCACGTTGCGGACGCCGACGACGACGCGCAGGCCGCCCGGTGGTGTCGTCTTGGCCTGGACGACGGTCGCTCCCGGCGACGCCGCGAGGATCTCCGCCAGCGTCTTCACGCCGAACCCGGGGCTCGCGCCGCCAAGGTTGCCACTGAACGACCACCAGCCGCCCGCCGCCGCATCCCAGCGCTGCCACACGCCGGTTGCGATCGCCCCCTGGTCGGGGATGTCCGACCTGTAGCCGTGCTGGTAGATCGGCTCGAAGACGATCGAATCGTCCTCGACGCCGTCGTTGTTCGTGTCAAGGGTCAGCACGAGGTACGGCAGCTGTCCCTGAAGGTTCGGACCGGCGATGAGCGTGCCCGAGCGTGGAGTAGCTCAGCGACTTGATCGCGGCCAGTTGCGTGCCGGCGAGCGCCTGGTTGACCAGCGCGGGGGCGGAGTCGCCGTGGTTCGTGCCGGTATCCAGCGTTGCCGAGCCTGTGCCCGCGGGTGCGCCGGGTGGGTTGACGCCCCACGACACGGCCGCATCCGTGTCGGTGACGAAGTTGCCCTGTGCGTCGTTGACGACGCTCTGCCAGGGCCCCAGTCCCGCCGGTGATACGACGACGGTTGAGTCGGCGCCCGCAGATGCAGCAAAGATGATGCTGAGGACCGCGGCGCAGCATCCGACGTGCCTGAACTTCATGTGTTGTCCCTCCGTGGAGTCGGGATTACGCCCCAAACGCAGACCTTCTCCGCGCAGGCACCGGAAGTCAACCCTCCGACTACAGGCGAAACACCGGTACGAGGCGCTTTTCGTGCTCGGCATCGATGCGCGCGACGACCTCGAAATGTTCCTCGAGCAGGGTGCCGCGGAGCTTCGAGCCGAGCCCCTCGTCGACCTGGAAGATGCCCGCCGAATTCGACATCGCGATCTCCACGCGCACCGCCTTGTCGCGCCCCGCGGAGATCGTGACGTCCTCGATCGCATAGGCAGACAGCGAGTGGATGTTCGCGTGGCCGGCCTCGAACGGGACGCGGGCCCGGCCCTGCGCCATGTCGAGCGCGTCGGCGACGCGGACGATCGCACCCTCGACGGTGAACGGCTTGCCCTTCGTGCGGTGGGAGATGATCGCGTGCATCGACTCAGCCGCGATCAGCGTCCGCTCAGGCTCGTCGTAAGCGTCCGCGAGCAGTGCCGGGAGCTTGTCGGCGGCGAGGAACAGGCTGTAGCGCTCGTGGTCGGTGCGATGGATCGCCATGCCCAGGCAGTGCAGCAGCGAGCCGGCGGCGATCACGACCTCGGCGTCGCGCTCGGTCATGCCGTGGTCCTTCACGATGCTCGGCTCGATCCCGCGACGGAACAGCAGCCGCGACAGGCGCAGCGCGATGTTCGTGACGATCTGGATGTGGACCCACGAGTGGTCGCTCATGTCAAGTCGCTCGGCGTTGACGCCGGCGGCGTGCCACCAGGCCTTGATCTGCGGGTCGGCGTTGACTGCCGCGAGGAGCTTCTCGAGCTTGCGGTTGCCGCGCGTCGGCGCGCGGATGGTGATGTCGTTGATCGCGCTCATCGAGCCGCCCGGACCGCTGCCAGCACGGCCGCCGCCGAGTCGGTCCCGTTCACGCGGACGCGCGGGAGCGCGGCGCGATCGGCGTCCATGTGAGCGAGCCCGGGTTCCGTGGTCACGGCCGCACGGTATCCGGCGGTGCGCACGGCGGCCTCGGCTGCCGCGTTGTAGCGCCCGGCCGGATAGGCGAAGTTGTCCACCGGGACTCCGAACACGCGCCGCAGCGCCGCGCGTGATCCGGCGACCTCGCGGCGAACGGCCGCGGGATCGAGCGTCGTGAGGTCGGGATGCGTCAGCGTGTGCGCATCGATCTCCCAGCCCGCGGCGATCAGCCGCCGGACCTGCGCCTTGCTGATGCCGCCTGCGATCGACAGGTTCTTGACCTCCAGGTTCAGCACCCCCGGCCAGTGCAGGCTGCGCAGGATCGGCATCGCGTTGCGGACCTGGCTGGCGTAGCCGTCGTCGAACGAGACGACGATCGGGTTGCTGGGCAGCGCGATCCGGTGCTGCCAGTTGTCCAGGAGCTGGTCCAGCGTGACGCCGTGATAGCCGGCGTCGGCGAGCGACTGCATCTGGGCGCGGAACGCCGTGGCCGGCACCCACAGCTCGGGATACGCGGTGCCGGGTGGCGGCGTGTTCACGAGGTGGTACATCAGGATCGGGACCGCCGTGCGGCGCGCCCCATGGCGGACCGGCGGCGGCTTGGGCTTCGCAGCCTGCCGTTGGGTGGTCGTGCGCGCCGTCGAGCTCGTCTGCGTGCCGTTCGCACCGCCGCAGCCGGCCAGGACGGCGAGCCCGGCGCCGAGGACCGCCCGCCACACGGTCAGCTCTCGGCCGCACGCGCGCTGTGACCGAGCATGAGCTCGCGCTGCGCGCTACGCGGTTCCTCGCCCGGCGAGCGCCGCGACCACGTTCCGTCGGCGCCGAGCACCCACGCGTTCGTGTCGTCCGCCAGGCAGCGCTCGAGCGTGTCGAGCAGGTCGTCGCGCAACACCGGGTCGTCGACCGGCGCGACGAGCTCGACGCGGTTGTCGAGGTTGCGCGGCATGAGGTCGGCCGAGCCGATGTAGACGCGGGTCGATCCGTTGCGCTCGAAGGCGAAGACGCGCGAGTGCTCGAGGAACCGCCCGACGACGGAGACGACGCGGATGTTCTCGCTCACACCCTCCACGCCCGGGCGCAGCCGGCAGATGCCGCGGATGTTCAGGTCAACGGGGACGCCTGCCATCGATGCGCGGTACAGCGCCTTGATGCAGCGCGCGGTCGACCAGCGCGTTCATCTTCAGCGCGATCCGCGCGCGCTCGCCCCGGCTCGTGCGCCGCGATGGTCTCCTCGATCTCGTCGATGATCGAGTCGCGCAGGAACTTCGGCGCGACGAGCACCTTGCGGTAGCGCCCGGGGCGCGCGTAGCCGGTCAGGAAGTTGAACATGTCGGCGACGTCGGCGCCGATCTCGTCGTCGACGGTGAACAGGCCGAAGTCGGTGTACAGGCGCGCGTTCGCGGGGTGGTAGTTGCCCGTGCCGACGTGCACGTAGTTGCGCACGCCGTCGCCCTCGCGGCGCACGACGAGGATGCACTTGGCATGGGTCTTCAGCGCGGGGTGGCCGTAGACCACGTGCACCCCGGCCTCCTCCAGGCGCCGCGCCCAGCCGATGTTCGCTCGCTCGTCGAAGCGCGCCTTGAGCTCCACGAGACAGACGGCCTGCTTGCCGCGCTCGGTCGCGGTGATGAGCGCCGGGACGAGCGGCGACTCCTCCGACGTGCGGTACACGGTCTGCTTGATCGCGAGCACGTCGGGATCGTTGACGGCCTGCTCGACGAACCGCTCAACCGAGGTCACGAACGAGTCGTAGGGGTGATGGACGAGCACGTCGCCGTCGCGCATCACGGCGAAGATGTCGGTCTTCTCCCCCTCCTCGCCCTGCAGGCGCGGCTGCGTGACCGGCGCCCATGCAGGGTCGCGCAGCTCGCCGAAGCCCGGCAGCTTCACGATCTGCCACAGGTCGGTCAGGTCGATCAGGCCGTCGACGTCGTAGACCTGGCGCTCCTCGACCTCGAGCGCCGAGACGATCTCCTCGCGCAGCTGCGGGTTCATCCCGGTGTTGAGCTCGACGCGGACGACCTCGCCGAAGCGGCGGCGGCGCACCTCGGCCTC
This sequence comes from uncultured Actinomycetes bacterium, assembly GCA_963794105.1. GTDB lineage: Bacteria > Actinomycetota > Thermoleophilia > Solirubrobacterales > Solirubrobacteraceae > AC-49. The sequence goes on from CAWCEB010000033.1 coordinate 5,922, forward strand.
GACGGCCTGCAGCAGGTCGTCGGCCTCGTCGGAGACCTCGAAGTCGGCGTCGCGGGTGACGCGGAAGATGCCGGTGTCGAGGACCTCCATCCCCGGGAAGAGGGCGTCGAGGTTGTTGGCGATCACGTCCTCGAGTGAGACGAACGTCAGGTCGTCGCCGTCGAGCGCCACGAACCGCGGCAGCATCTCCTTGGGCACCTTCACGCGCGCGAACGTCGTGTGCTGGGTGACCGGGTCGCGCAGCAGGACCGCAAGGCTCAGCGACAGGTTCGAGATGTACGGGAACGGGCGGCCCAGCCCGACGCGCCAGCGGCGTCAGCACCGGGAAGATCTGGCGCCGGAAGCGCTCGCAGAGCGCCGCGGCGTTGCGCGCGCGTCGAGCGAGTCCCAGCCGACGACCGCGATCCCCTGCTCCGACAGGGCGGGGCGCAGCGTCGCGCCGACGCACGCCGCTGGCGGTCGCTGCAGCTCGCCGGCGCACGCGGCGGATCGCGTCGATCGTCTCCGACGGCGTGCGGCCGTCCGCGCCGGTGTTCGCCAGGCCGGCATCCACCTGGTCGTGCAGGCCGGCGACGCGGATCATGAAGAACTCGTCGAGGTTCGACGTGAAGATCGCCGCGAACTTCAGCCGCTCCATGAGCGGGACCGACGCGTCCTCGGCGAGCTGGAGCACGCGCTCGTTGAAGTCCAGCCAGCTCAGCTCGCGGTTGAAGTAGAACTGCGGGTCCTCGAGGTCCGGGCCCGCGTGACGGACCTCTCGGCCTCGGGCTCGACCTGCACCGGCGGCGGGACGGCGCTGATCGGATCCTGCGGGTTCACGACGGAACCTCTACCGGCCCGCCATCGGCCGCGTGTGAAAGCGGCGTGAACGTCTGCTCGAGCTCCGGCCAGCCCTGGTAGAAGCGCTCGAACAGCTCGGCCCGGCGCGTCGCGAAGTGGATGGCGGCGTCCGCAGGCCGAGGGCCTCCGGCTCCGCCGCCTCGCGCGCGAGCGCCCGCACCTGCGGCAGCTGGACGTCGCAGTCGTGGATGTCGCCGAGCAGGTCCTGCAGGCGCTTGAGCTGCTTGACCGGTGCTCGGAGGCCCGGTCAGCTCGAGCAGGTAGCGCAGGCGCTTGGCGGCGATCCGCAGGTCGTGCAGCGCCTTGACGTGCGACCGGGTCCTGCGCGTCGCGGCGAGATCGAGCACCTCCTGCGCGCGCACGGCGATGATCCGGCGCGCGTTGTCCTCCAGCGACCCGGCGGGGTCGAGGTGCTTGACCTTGCGCGCCTTCACAGCCGCGCCAGCTCCTCCAGGCGCCCGCGCAGGTCGTGGGTGAGCGCGCCCTCGAGCGCCTCGCGCAGCGCCGTGTTCCCGTCGGCCTGCTGCCGCGCGCGCGCGGTCGATCAGCAGGTCCACACCCGGGTGGTCCTCGGCGGGCAGTCTGCCGCAGCTGCTGAGCGCGGCGATCTGCACGTCCGGGTCGCGCCGCTCCCCGAGCGCGTCGGCGAGCTGCTTGACCTCGCGCAACAGGTCCTGGTGCTCTTTGCGCGGGAAGCACGGCGCGAAGACCTCGAGCGCGGCGCGCAGCCGGCGACTGGCGACGCGCATGTCGTGGACGCGCTCGATGTCGTCGGTGTCGAGCACGCGGTCGGCACAGACGAACAGCTCGTGGCTGCGCGTGGCGACGGTGACCGCCGCCGCCTGCGCGAACGTCATCTGGGGGTCGAGATCAACCGGGCGTGCCTTCGCCATACGTTCAGGATCCCACGGCCGCGAGTTCTTCGAGGACGACGCCCTCGCGCAGGCCTCCCGAGGCGATCCGCAGCGGGCAGCCGAACACCCGCGCGGCCTCGTCGAGCAGCAGCATTCCCGCGGGCAGGACGCGGACGCGCTCGGGGTGCAGCTCGTAGCGCCGCGCGACCTCCTCGGCGGGCGCGGCGCCCAGCACGCGGATCCCGTGCGCGAGCGTCGTGCGGTTCAGCTCGGCGCCGACCACCCGGCGCAGCGAGGTCGCGCTGCCGCCGACGGCATACGCGACGCCGGGCTGCGGCGCATCGAGGCCCTCGAACACGCCGGCGACATGCGCGCGGACGTGGTCGAGCTCGTCGACCGACGGCGGGTCGGAGCGCAGGTACCCGTCGGCGAGGAACGCCGAGCCGACGCGGAACGACGCCGACCAGCTGACGCCCTCGGCCATCGTGCCCACGACCAGCTCCGACGAGCCGCCGCCGACGTCGACCACGCCGATCTCGCCCAGCGGGACGTGATGCAGCGTCCGCGGTGGCGCCGGCGAAGGCCAGCCGCGCCTCGTCGTCGCCGGACAGCACGGCCACCGGCACGCCCGCCGCGGCCTCGACCGCCTCGCAGAACGCCTCGCGGTTGGCCGCCTGGCGAATCGCCGCGGTGGCGACGACGCGGATCGTCTCGACCCCGCATTCGCGCGCCATCCGAACCTGGGAGGCGACGAGCTCAGCAACCTCGGCGACCTTCTCGTCCGGGATCTCGCCGCGCCTCGACGCGCCCAGCCGGGTGAACGCCCGCTGCGCCATGACCTCCTGCAGACGACCCTCGCGCGACTCCGCCACGAGGAGCCGCGTGGTGTTCGAGCCGATGTCGATGCAGGCGCAGCGCACGGGAGTGAGCTTGGCATGATGCGACGGGTGAGCACCACCCCGGCAATCGAGGTGCACGGGCTGCGCAAGGCCTACGGCGAGCACGAGGCGGTTCGCGGCATCGACTTCGCGGTCGGCCGTGGCGAGGTCTTCGGGCTGCTCGGGCCCAACGGCGCCGGGAAGACCACGACGGTCGAGATCCTCGAGGGCTACCGCACGCGTGACGGCGGTGCCGTCTCGGTGCTCGGGTTCGATCCGCAGCGCCGCGAGCGCGCGCTGCGCGAGCGTCTCGGGATCGTCCTGCAGAGCTGCGGGCTTCGACCGGCACCTGACGCCGCGCGAGATGGTGGCCCACTGGGCGACGCTGTACCCGCACCCGCGCGACCCGGGCGAGGTGATCGCGCTCGTCGGCCTCGAGGACAAGCAGGACGACCTCGTGCGCCAGCTGTCGGGCGGTCAGCAGCGCCGGCTGGATCTTGCGCTCGCGCTCGTCGGCGACCCCGAGCTGATCTTCCTCGACGAGCCGACGACCGGCTTCGACCCCGCCGCGCGCCGCGCCGCATGGGGCGCGATCCGTGCGCTGCGCGACCTCGGGAAGACCGTGGTCCTGACGACGCACTACCTCGACGAGGCCCAGGAGCTCTCCGACCGCGTGGCGATCATCAAGGACGGCCGGATCCTCGCGATCGGCACGCCCGGGCGAGCTGGGCGTCGGCGCCGCGCAGCGCGTGCGCGTGACATGGCGCGCCGAGGACGGCGAGCTGCACGAGCGCGAGGTCGACGATCCGACCGCAGCTGTTGCACGACCTGACCGCCGAGGCGCTGACGCGCGGCGGATCCGTGCGCGAGCTGACGGTGGTCGCGGCCGAGCCTCGAGGACGTCTACCTCGAGCTGACGGCCGAGGAGGAGCCGGTCGTCAATGTCTGAGGTCGTCACCTTCGGCTGGCGGCAGTTCCGCCTGGAGCGCAAGCAGTTCTGGCGCAACCCAAGCGCGGCGTTCTTCGGATTCGTCCTGCCGATCCTCTTCCTGCTGATCATCGGCGGGCTGACGGACCAGGCCAACCGCGACATCATCGTGCCGGGGATCGCCGGCATGAACGTGATGGCCTCGACGTTCAACGCGCTGGGGATGAACCTGACCTTCCGCCGCGAGCAGGGACTGCTCAAGCGGATGCACGGCACGCCGATGCCGACCGTCTCCTATCTCGGCGGGATCCTTGGCAACGTCGCCTTCAACGCGATCGTGCAGGTCGCGCTCGTGGTCGTGGCCGGCAACCTGCTGTTCGGCCTGCCATGGCCGTACCACTGGGACGAGCTGGTGATCTTCACCGTCGTCGGCGTCTTCACGTTCAGCACGCTCGGCGTCGCGTTCTCGCACGTCATCCCGAACTTCGACGCCGCGCCCGCCTACACCAACTTCGTCTACCTGCCCTCGATCCTCATCGGCGGCGTGTTCTTCGACCCGGCGACGTCGTCCGCGGTGCTCAGCGACATCGCGCGGGTGTTGCCGATCAGCCACTTCGTCGAGGGGTTGCGCGGCGCGATCCAGGTCGACGGAGGGTTGTCGCATCACACCGGCGACCTCGCCGTGCTCGCGCTGTGGGGCGCCGCCGGGCTGTGGTTCGCGATCCGCGGCTTCAGCTGGGAGCAGCGCCGGGCCTGACCAGCCACGACGCCGGCGGCTCGCCGTCGACCGCCACCTCGAAGGGTGCGCCCGGCCACTCGGCGCGCAGCAGCCCGAACACGTTGACGTCGTGGTGCACGTCGCCGTGGCGATGCCATGCGCGCAGCACGCCCTCATGGCGAAAGCCCAGCTTCTCCAGCGCCCGCGTCGAGCGGGTGTTCTCGGGGTTGGAGTACGCGCCGACGCGCTCGAGACCGCAGACCGCGAAGGCCAGGTGGAGGATCAGCGCCTTGGACTCGGCGTTGGCCCCCGAGCCCCAGTGATCGCGCCCGAGCCACGTGCCGACCATCGCGCGGCGGTCGCGGCGCGACAGCTCGCTGAGCCCCGTCACGCCGACGGGCCCGCGGTCGGCGTGATCGATCAGGAGGTCGAGGCGCTCGCCGCGCTCGCGCTCGCCCGCGAGGCGGTCGATGTACGTGCGCGGCTCGGCGACCGAGGCGTAGGGCCCCCACGAGAACCAGCGCGTGACCTCCGGGTCGGAGGCGAGCGAGAAGAGCGCCGCGGCGTCGGCGGGCTCGGCATAGCGCAGCGTCAGGGTCGGGCCGATGAGTCGCACCGTCAGGCATGATCCCCGCTCATGGCGACGGGACTGCTCTACGACGTGCACGGCAACCTGCCGGCGCTCGATGCGGTCCTGGCCGACGCGCGCGACACGGAGGTGACGCGCTGGGTGCTCGGCGGCGACTACGCGAGCTTCGGCGGCTGGCCGTCCGAGGTGATCGCGCGGATGGACGAGCTCGACGATGCGGTGTGGATCCGCGGCAACTGGGACCGCTGGCAGCGCGGCGAGCGCGAGGACATGCCGCCCGGCGACGACCTGCAGTCGGCGCTCGCCAGCGTCGTCGAGGCGCTGGGACCGGAGCTCATCGCGCGGCTCGCCGACCTGCCGGAGACCCACCTCGAGGGCGACGTCCTGTTCTGCCACGGCGCACCGAACACGGACATGGACTCGTTCATGCCCAAGCCGATGGAGCACGACGACGAGCTTCTGGATGGGATCGACGCCCGTCTTGTGGTGTTCGGCCACACCCATCTGCCGGTCGACCGCGAGCACCGCGGGATCCATCTGCTCAACCCCGGGAGCGTCGGGCTGCCGTTCGACGGCGACCAGCGCGCGCATTGGGGCGTGCTGCACGACGACGGGCGCACCGAGCTGCGCAAGGTGGCCTACGACCTCGACGAGGCGGTCGCGGGCCTGCACGAGTGCTACGGCGACGCCCCCTGGCTGGACGGCACGATCGCGCGACTGCGCGCCGCGAGCCTCACGGTCTGATGGCGCGCCGGCTGCTCGCGCTGACGCTGCTCGCGGCGCTCGTGCCCAGCGCGGCGATCGCGGCGACGCCGAAGGTGGTCGCGAAGGGGATCCCGTTCGCGACCAACGTCGTGTTCGACCCCGCGGGCGGGATGTGGGTCACGTCCGGCGCCGGCGGCGAGAACGGCTCCGATGGCGTCTGGTACGTGCCCAAGGGCGGCAGGCCGCGCCACGTCGTGCGCCACCTGACGACGGCACTTGGGCTGCGCTGGGCGGGCGGCAAGCTCTACGTCTCGCACATCACGTCGCCGTCGAACGGCCGCGTCACGTCGTTCACCGGCTTCGACGGCAAGCGCTTCGCCAAGCACACGATCGCGCTCGACGGGCTGCGCGTCGGGCGCCACACGATGGATTCGATCGTGCAGGGCCCGGACGGCCGGCTGTACGTCGGCGTCGGCAGCACGTTCGACAACCACGGGCGGCCCGGGCGAGTCGTGTCCTGGGTGCCGGGCAAGCACGCGCCACGGCTCGAGGCGACGGGCCTGCGCAATCCCTACGGCCTTGCATTCCACGGCGCCGACCTGCTCGTCACCGACAACGGGCGCGACGACCTCGGCGAGACGCGCCCGCCGGAGGAGCTCGACGCGTTCGACCCGACCGGCGGCGTCGCCGACTTCGGCTTCCCGGGCTGCTTCGACCGGGCGGTTCCGATGTCCGGGCAAGCTCGCGCCGATCGCGACGTTCCCGGCGCACGCGTCGACCGACGGGCTAGCGGTGAAGGGCGACAGCCGCCTTCGTCGCCCAGAACGGCTCGACGATCCGCAAGCACGCCGTCGGCAACGACGTGCAGCGCGTCGACTTGGCACCGGGAAGCGGACACGCATCTGGAAGTCGCCTGTCGAGCACGACCCGCTCGGCGCGGCGATCGGCCCCGACGGCGCGCTCTACGTGACGCTGTTCCTAGCGGGAAGGTCGTGCGGCTCAACGTCTGACGTCTTCGGCCGGGCCCGGCTTGGCGAAGTAGAAGCCCTGCGCGAGGTCGCAGCCGAGTCCGCGCAGCGGTCGACCTGGGCGATCGTCTCGACGCCCTCGGCGACGCGTCCGCAGGCCGAGCGCGTGGCTCAGCGAGATGACGGCCGCGACGATCGCCGCTCCTGCGGGTCGTGTTCGATCGGCCGCGACGAACGAGCGGTCGATCTTGACCACGTCGACCGGGAAGCGCTGGAGGCGCGCGCAGCGAGGAGTAGCCGGTGCCGAAGTCGTCGAGCGACAGCCGCAGGCCGAGCGCCTTCAGCGCCGACAGGGTCGCCGATCGATGCGCTCCGACGTCCTCCATCAGCGCGGTCTCGGTGATCTCCAGGCAGAGCGACGGCGGGGTCAGCGCCCGTGCGCGTCGAGACGCGCCGACGACGCCGACGAGATCCGGGTGCGCGAACTGGCGCGCCGAGAGGTTGACCGACATGACGCGCCGGTCGCCGCGCGCTGCGCGCCACTCGCCGACTGCCGGCACGCCGCCTCGAACACCCACGCGCCGAGCGCGATGATCAGCCCGGTCTCCTCGGCCAGCCTCGATGAACTCGCCGGGCATGACCAGCCCGCGCTCGGGATGCTGCCAGCGCACGAGCGCCTCGACGCCGACGAGCGCGCCGCGTCGGCAGGTGCGACGATCGGCTGGTAGTGCACGACGAACTCGCCGCGCTCGAGCGCGCGGCGCAGCGCGTTCTCGAGTCGCCAGGCGCGCGCACCGCGCGTGCGCGCATCTGCGTCGTCGAAGACCTCGTACGCTGTCGCGGCCGCGCTCCTTCGCGCGGTACATCGCGGCGTCCGCGTCGCGCAGCAGCGCCTCGGGCCGCGCGCCCGGCGGTCGCGAGCGCGATGCCGATGCTGGCGCGCGACGAACACCTCGCGGCCGTCGAGCACGAACGGCGCGCGCGAGCGCGGCCGGGATGCGCTCGGCGATCGCGATCGCGCTGCGCTCGCGCGCGACAGTCCTCGCAGAGGACGACGAACTCGTCGCCGCCGAAGCGGGCGACCGTGTCGCCGGCGCGCACGGCACTCGCGCAGGCGCTCGGCGACCGCGACGAGCAGCTCGTCGCCGGCGTCGTGGCCGAGCGAGTCGTTGACGAGCTTGAAGCGGTCGAGGTCGAGGAACAGCAGCCACGACGTGCGCCTGTGCGGCCGGACGCGGTCGAGCGCCTGGCTGAGGCGGTCGAGCAGCAGCGCGCGGTTCGGCAGGCCGGTGAGCGCGTCGTGCATCGCCTGGCGCGGCGAGCTCGACCTCGCGCGCGCTTGCGCTCGATCGCGTAGCGGATGGACGCGACAGCAGCGGGCCGTGGGTCTCGCCCTTGATCAGGTAGTCCTGCGCGCCCGCGAGGACGGCCTGCACCGCGAGCGCCTCGTCGCGAGGCCGCTGAGCACGACGATCGGGGCGTCGGGCGCGACGGTGCGGAGCGTGCTCGAGGGCCTCGAGCCCCTGGGCGTCCGGCAGGCTCAGGTCGAGCAGGACACAGTCGACGGCGCCGCGAGCAGGTACTCCGCCGCCGTCGACAGCCGGTCGGCGTTCTGCAGCGCAAAGCCGTCAGGTGAGGCGTAGCGCAGCATCTCGCGCACAAGGATCGCGTCGCCCGGGTTGTCCTCGACCGCGAGGACGCGCAGCGCTTCCTTGGCCGCGGCGGACACGTCTTGGATGGCGGACATCGACTTCAGGGTCTGACCCACAGCTCCGTATCGCGGTCGCGCGGTCAGACCCTGAAGTCGATGTCCGCCATCCAAGACGTGTCCGCCGCGGCCAAGGAAGCGCTGCGCGTCCTCGCGGTCGAGGACAACCCGGGCGACGCGATCCTTGTGCGCGAGATGCTGCGCGACGCCTCACCTGACGGCTTTGTGCTGCAGAACGCCGACCGGCTGTCGACAGCGCGTGGAGTACCTGCTCGACGGCGCCGTCGACTGCGTCCTGCTCGACCTGAGCCTGCCGGACGCCGAGGGGCTCGAGGCGCTCGCGCAGGTCCGCACCGTCGCGCTCGACGTGCCGATCATCGTGCTCAGCGGCCGCAGCGACGAGGTGCTCGCCGTGCAGGCCGTGCACGAGGGCGCGCAGGACTACCTGATCAAGGGCCAGGTCGACGCGCGGCTGCTGTCGCGATCGATCAACTACGCCATCGAGCGCAAGCGCGCGGAGGTGAAGCTCGCCCACCAGGCGATGCACGATGCGCTCACCGGCCTGCCGAACCGGGCGCTGTTCTTCGACCGCGCTCGAGCCAGGCGCTCAACCGCGTCGGCCGGCACAGCAAGCCGTGGCGTGCTGTTCCTGGACCTCGACCGCTTCAAGGTCGTCAACGACTCGCTCGGCCACAGCGCCGGCGACGAGCTGCTCGTCGCGGTCGCGGAGCGCCTGGAGCGCGGGCTGCGCGCCGGCGACACCGTCGCGCGCTTCGGCGGCGACGAGTTCGTGATCCTGTGCGAGGACGTCGAGCGGCGAGCGTCAGGCGATCGCGATCGCCGAGCGGATCGCGGCCGAGCTCGACGCGCCGTTCGTGATCGACGCCGACGAGGTGTTCGCGCACCGCGAGCGTCGGCATCGCGCTCGCACCCCGACGACGGCACGCGCCGAGGCGCTGCTGCGCGACGCGGACGCCGCGATGTATCGCGGCGAAGGAGCGAGGGAGGCGGCATGTCGAGGTCTTCGACGACCAGGATGCGACGAACGCGCGGTCGCGCGCATGGCGATCGAGAACGCGCTGCACCGCGCGCTGGACGCGCGGCGAGTTCGTCATGCACTACCAGCCCGATCGTGCGACGATGACGACGGGCGGGTCATACGGCGTGGAGGCGCTGCTGCGCTGGCGGCATCCCGAGCGCGGACTGGGTGATGCCGGGCGAGTTCATCGAGGTCGCCGAGGAGACCGGGCTGATCGTGCGCGCTGGGCGCTGGGCGCTCGCGAGGCGCGTGCCTGCAGTCGGCGAGCGGGCGCGCACGGCGCTGAGGGGGGACCGTGCTATGTCGGTCAACCTCTCGGCCGGCCAGCTGCGGCCAGACCGACCTCGTCGACGACGTCGCGGCGCGATCCTGCGCGAATGCGGCGCTCACCCAAAATCGCTGTGCATCGAGATCACCGAGACGCTCTTGATGGAGGACGCCGAGGCATCGACCGCGACCCGTCGCGCGCTGAAGGCGCTCGGCGTGTCGTTGGCGATCGACGACTTCGGCACCGGCTACTCGTCGCTGAGCTATCTCCGCCGCTTGCCGGTCGACGTGCTCAAGATCGACCGCTCGTTCGTCGACGCCGATCGGGCATCGACCCGCAGGAGGCGACGATCGTCGCGGCGGTGATCTCGCTCGCGCACGCGCTCGGAATCGGAGTGCGTCGCCGAAGGCGTCGAGACGATCGCCCAAGTCGGCCGCGCTGCGCGCGACTCGGGTGCGACCCGCGCAGGGCTTCTACATCGCCGAGCCCGGCCCGCCCGAAGACGTCAGAGTTGAGCCGCACGACCTTCCCGCTCAGGAACAGCGTCACGTAGAGCGCGGCCGTCGGGGCCGATCGCCGCGCCGAGCGGGTCGTGTTCGACCGGCGACTTCCAGATGCGTGTCCGCTTCCCGGTGGCTCAAGTCGACGCGCTGCACGTCGTTGCCGACGGCGTGCTTGCGGATCGTCGAGCCGTTCTGGGCGACGAAGGCGGCTGTCGCCCTTCACCGCGAGCCCGTCGGTCGACGCGTGCGCCGGGAACGTCCCGATCGGCGCGAGCTTGCCCTGACATCGGGAGCCGCCCTGGTCGAAGCAGCCCGGGAAGCCGAAGTCGGCGACGCCGCCGGTCGGGTCGAACGCGTCGAGCTCCTCCGGCGGGCGCGTCTCGCCGAGGTCGTCGCGCCCGTTGTCGGTGACGAGCAGGTCGGCGCCGTGGAATGCAAGGCCGTAGGGATTGCGCAGGCCCGTCGCCTCGAGCCGTGGCGCGTGCTTGCCCGGCACCCAGGACACGACTCGCCCGGGCCGCCCGTGGTTGTCGAACGTGCTGCCGACGCCGACGTACAGCCGGCCGTCCGGGCCATGCACGATCGAATCCATCGTGTGGCGCCCGACGCGCAGCCCGTCGAGCGCGATCGTGTGCTTGGCGAAGCGCTTGCCGTCGAAGCCGGTGAACGACGTGACGCGGCCGTTCGACGGCGACGTGATGTGCGAGACGTAGAGCTTGCCGCCCGCCCAGCGCAGTCCAAGTGCCGTCGTCAGGTGGCGCACGACGTGGCGCGGCCTGCCGCCCTTGGGCACATACCAGACGCCATCGGAGCCGTTCTCGCCGCCGGCGCCGGACGTGACCCACATCCCGCCCGCGGGGTCGAACACGACGTTGGTCGCGAACGGGATCCCCTTCGCGACCACCTTCGGCGTCGCCGCGATCGCCGCGCTGGGCACGAGCGCCGCGAGCAGCGTCAGCGCGAGCAGCCGGCGCGCCATCAGACCGTGAGGCTCGCGGCGCGCAGTCGCGCGATCGTGCCGTCCAGCCAGGGGGCGTCGCCGTAGCACTCGTGCAGGCCCGCGATCGCCTCGTCGAGGTCGTAGGCCACCTTGCGCAGCTCGGTGCGCCCGTCGTCGTGCAGCACGCCCCAATGCGCGCGCTGGTCGCCGTCGAACGGCAGCCCCACGCTCCCGGGGTTGAGCAGATGGATCCCGCGGTGCTCGCGGTCGACCGGCAGATGGGTGTGGCCGAACACCACAAGACGGGCGTCGATCCCATCCAGAAGCTCGTCGTCGTGCTTCCATCGGCTTGGGCATGAACGAGTCCATGTCCGTGTTCGGTGCGCCGTGGCAGAACAGGACGTCGCCCTCGAGGTGGGTCTCCGGCAGGTCGGCGAGCCGCGCGATGAGCTCCGGTCCCAGCGCCTCGACGACGCTGGCGAGCGCCGACTGCAGGTCGTCGCCGGGCGGCATGTCCTCGCGCTCGCCGCGCTGCCAGCGGTCCCAGTTGCCGCGGATCCACACCGCATCGTCGAGCTCGTCCATCCGTGCGATCACCTCGGACGGCCAGCCGCCGAAGCTCGCGTAGTCGCCGCCGAGCACCCAGCGCGTCACCTCCGTGTCGCGCGCGTCGGCTAGGACCGCATCGAGCGCCGGCAGGTAGCCGTGCACGTCGTAGAGCGAGTCCCGTCGCCATGAGCGGGGATCATGCCTGACGGTGCGACTCATCGGCCCGACCCTGACGCTGCGCTATGCCGAGCCCGCCGACGCCGCGGCGCTCTTCTCGCTCGCCTCCGACCCGGAGGTCACGCGCTGGTTCTCGTGGGGGCCCTACGCCTCGGTCGCCGAGCCGCGCACGTACATCGACCGCCTCGCGGGCGAGCGCGAGCGCGGCGAGCGCCTCGACCTCCTGATCGATCACGCGCGACCGCGGGCCCGGTCGGCGTGACGGGGCTCAGCGAGCTGTCGCGCCGCGACCGCCGCGCGATGGTCGGCACGTGGCTCGGGCGTGATCACTGGGGCTTCGGGGGCCAACGCCGAGTCCAAGGCGCTGATCCTCCACCTGGCCTTCGCGGTCTGCGGTCTCGAGCGCGTCGGCGCGTACTCCAACCCCGAGAACACCCGCTCGACGCGGGCGCTGGAGAAGCTGGGCTTTCGCCATGAGGGCGTGCTGCGCGCATGGCATCGCCACGGCGACGTGCACCACGACGTCAACGTGTTCGGGCTGCTGCGCGCCGAGTGGCCGGGCGCACCCTTCGAGGTGGCGGTCGACGGCGAGCCGCCGGCGTCGTGGCTGGTCAGGCCCGGCGCTGCTCCCAGCTGAAGCCGCGGATCGCGAACCACAGCCCGGCGGCGCCCCACAGCGCGAGCACGGCGAGGTCGCCGGTGTGATGCGACAACCCTCCGTCGACCTGGATCGCGCCGCGCAATCCCTCGACGAAGTGGCTGATCGGCAACACCCGCGCGATGTCGCTGAGCACCGCGGACGACGTCGCCGGGTCGAAGAAGACGCCACCGATGAGGATCGAGGGTAGGTAGACGAAGTTGGTGTAGGCGGGCGCGGCGTCGAAGTTCGGGATGACGTGCGAGAACGCGACGCCGAGCGTGCTGAACGTGAAGACGCCGACGACGGTGAAGATCACCAGCTCGTCCCAGTGGTACGGCCATGGCAGGCCGAACAGCAGGTTGCCGGCCACGACCACGAGCGCGACCTGCACGATCGCGTTGAAGGCGACGTTGCCAAGGATCCCGCCGAGATAGGAGACGGTCGGCATCGGCGTGCCGTGCATCCGCTTGAGCAGTCCCTGCTCGCGGCGGAAGGTCAGGTTCATCCCCAGCGCGTTGAACGTCGAGGCCATCACGTTCATGCCGGCGATCCCCGGCACGATGATGTCGCGGTTGGCCTGGTCCGTCAGCCCGCCGATGATCAGCAGGAAGAGGATCGGCAGGACGAATCCGAAGAACGCCGCGCTTGGGTTGCGCCAGAACTGCTTGCGCTCCAGGCGGAACTGCCGCCAGCCGAAGGTGACGACCTCAGACATTGACGACCGGCTCCTCCTCGGCCGTCAGCTCGAGGTAGACGTCCTCGAGGCTCGGCCGGACCACCGTCAGCTCGCGCACGGATCCGCCGCGCGTCATCGCCTCGGCGGTCAGGTCGTGCAACAGCTGGGTCGGGTCGTCGACCTCGCGCTCATGCAGCTCGCCGTCCTCGGCGCGCCATGTCACGCGCACGCGCTGCGCGGCGCCGACGCCCAGCTCCCCGGGCGTGCCGATCGCCAGGATCCGGCCGTCCTTGATGATCGCCACGCGATCGGAGAGCTCCTGGGCCTCGTCGAGATAGTGCGTCGTCAGGACCACGGTCTTCCCGAGGTCGCGCAGCGCACGGATCGCCCCCCATGCGGCGCGGCGCGCGGCGGGGTCGAAGCCGGTCGTCGGCTCGTCGAGGAAGATCAGCTCAGGGTCGCCCACGAGCGCGAGCGCAAGATCCAGCCGGCGCTGCTGACCGCCCGACAGCTGGCGCACGAGGTCGTCCTGCTTGTCCTCGAGGCCGACGAGGGCGATCACCTCGCCCGGGTCGCGAGGGTGCGGGTACAGCGTCGCCCAATGGGCCACCATCTCTCGCGGCGTCAGGTGCCGGTCGAAGCCGCAGCTCTGCAGGACGATCCCGAGACGTTCGCGCAGCGCGCGCTCGCGGCGCGGGGATCGAAGCCGAGCACCGTCACGGCACCGCCGTCACGCATGCGGTAGCCCTCGAGGATCTCGACCGTCGTGGTCTTCCCGGCGCCGTTGGGCCCGAGCAGCCCGAAGACCTCGCCACGACCGACCGCGAAGTCGATGCCGCGAACCGCCTCGTGCTCGCCGTAGGCCTTGCGCAGCCCGTGCACCTCGATTGCCGGGGTGGTGCTCACCCGTCGCATCATGCCAAGCTCACTCCCGTGCGCTGCGCCTGCATCGACATCGGCTCGAACACCACACGGCTCCTCGTGGCGGAGTCGCGCGGGGTCGTCTGCAGGAGGTCATGGCGCAGCGGGCGTTCACCCGGCTGGGCGCGTCGAGGCGCGGCGAGATCCCGGACGAGAAGGTCGCCGAGGTTGCTGAGCTCGTCGCCTCCCAGGTTCGGATGGCGCGCGAATGCGGGGTCGAGACGATCCGCGTCGTCGCCACCGCGGCGATTCGCCAGGCGGCCAACCGCGAGGCGTTCTGCGAGGCGGTCGAGGCCGCGGCGGGAGTGCCGGTGGCCGTGCTGTCCGGCGACGACGAGGCGCGGCTGGCCTTCGCCGGCGCAACCCGGACGCTGCATCACGTCCCGCTGGGGGAGATCGGCGTCGTCGACGTCGGCGGTGGCTCGTCGGAGCTGGTCGTGGGCACGATGGCCGAGGGCGTCAGCTGGTCGGCGTCGTTCCGCGTCGGCTCGGCGTTCCTCGCCGACGGGTACCTGCGCTCCGACCCGCCGTCGGTCGACGAGCTCGACCACGTCCGTGCGCATGTCGCCGGGGTGTTCGAGGGCCTCGATGCGCCGCAGCCCGGCGTCGCGTACGCCGTCGGCGGCAGCGCGACCTCGCTGCGCCGGGTGGTCGGCGCGGAGCTGAACCGCACGACGCTCGCGCACGGGATCCGCGTGCTGGGTGCCGCGCCCGCCGAGGAGGTCGCGCGGCGCTACGAGCTGCACCCCGAGCGCGTCCGCGTTCTGCCCGCGGGAATGCTGCTGCTCGACGAGGCCGCGCGGGTGTTCGGCTGCCCGCTGCGGATCGCCTCGGGAGGGCTTCGTGAGGGCGTCGTCCTCGAAGAACTCGCGGCCGTGGGATCCTGAAGTATGGCGAAGGCACGCCCGGTTGATCTCGACCCCCAGATGACGTTCGCGCAGGCGGCGGGGGTCACGGTCGCCACGCGCAGCCACGAGCTGTTCGTCTGTGCCGACCGCGTGCTGGACACGGACGACATCGAGCGCGTCCACGACATGCGGGTCGCAAGTCGCCGGCTGCGCGCCGCGCTCGAGGTCTTCGCGCCGTGCTTCCCACGCACCGAGCACCGTGACCTGCTGCGCGAGGTCAAGCAGCTTGCCGATGCGCTGGGGAAACGGCGCGACCCGGACGTCCACATCGCCGCGCTCACCGAGCTGCGGCAGACGCTGCCCGCCGAGGACCACCCGGGTGTCGACCTCCTGATCGACCGCGCCCGCGCGCAGCAGGCCGAGGGGAACACCGCGCTGCGCGAGGCGCTCGAGGGCGCGCTCACCCATGACCTGCGCGGGCGCCTGGAGGAGCTGGCGCGACTGTGAAGCCGCGCAAGATCAAGCACCTCGACCCCGCCGGGTCGCTGGAGGACAACGCGCGGCGGATCATCGCCGTGCGCGCGCAGGAGGTGCTCGATCTCGCCGCTGACGCGCAGGACCCCTCGCAGGTCAAGGCGCTGCACGATCTGCGGATCGCGGCCAAGCGCCTGCGCTATCTGCTCGAGTTGACCGGACCTCCCGACACCGTCAAGCAGCTCAAGGGCCTGCAGGACGTGCTCGGCGACATCCACGACTGCGACGTCCAGCTGCCGCAGGTGCGCGCGCTCTCCCGCGAGGCGCCGGAGCGCGAGGCCCGTGGCCTGCGGACGCTCGCCATCCACCTCGCGACGCGCCGGGCCGAGCTCTTCGAGCGCTTCTACCAGCGCTGGCCGGAGCTCGAGCAGACGTTCACCCCGCTTTCACACGCGGCCGACGGCGGCCCGGTAGAGGTTCCGTTGTGAACCCGCAGGATCCGATCAGCGCCGTCCCGCCGCCGGTGCAGGACGAGCCCGAGGCCGAGGAGGTCCGTCACGCGGGACCGGACCTCGAGGACCCCCAGTTCTACTTCAACCGTGAGCTGAGCTGGCTGGACTTCAACGAGCGCGTGCTCGAGCTCGCCGAGGACGCGTCGGCCCCGCTCATGGAGCGGCTGAAGTTCGCGGCGATCTTCACGTCGAACCTCGACGAGTTCTTCATGATCCGCGTCGCGGGCCTCCACGACCAGGTGGATGCCGGCCTGGCGAACACCGGCGCGGACGGCCGCACGCCATCCGAGACGATCGACGCGATCCGCAAGTGCGCCGGCGAGCTGAGCGACCGTCATGCGGCGTGCGTCGGCGCTGCGCTGCGGCCCGCCCTGTCGGAGCAGGGGATCGCGGTCGTCGGCTGGGACTCGCTGGACGCGGCCCAACGCCACGGGCTCTGCGAGCGGTTCCGTCGCCAGATCTTCCCCGTGCTGACGCCGCTGGGCGTCGGGCTGGGCCGCCCGTTCCCGTACATCTCGAACCTGTCGCTGAGCCTTGCGGTCCTGCTGCGCGACCCGGTCACCCAGCACACGACGTTCGCGCGCGTGAAGGTGCCCAAGGAGATGCTGCCGCGGTTCGTGTCGCTGGACGGCGACGATCTGACGTTCGTCTCACTCGAGGACGTGATCGCCAACAACCTCGATGCCCTCTTCCCGGGGATGGAGGTCCTCGACACCGGCATCTTCCGCGTCACCCGCGACGCCGACTTCGAGGTCTCCGACGAGGCCGACGACCTGCTGCAGGCCGTCGAGGCCGAGGTGCGCCGGCGGCGCTTCGGCGAGGTGGTCCGCGTCGAGCTCAACACCGGGATGAACCCGCAGCTGCGCGAGGAGATCGTCTCGGCGCTCGAGGTCGAGGAGCGCCAGGTCTATGACGTCGACGGGCTGATCGACCTGACCGATCTCTGGCAGATCGTGAAGCTGCCCGGCTTCGGCGAGCTGCGCGACGCGGCATGGGCGCCGGTCACCCAGCCGCGCCTGCAGGGCGAGGAGGGG
>CAWCEB010000034.1:0-5473 GCA_963794105.1 uncultured Actinomycetes bacterium
CACACCCTGAAGCTGAAGCGCTCGAAGGCGCTCAAGCACAAGAAGAAGTCGGCTAAGAAGAAGTAGCCGCCGTCTCCCCCGCCACCAGCGTCTGGTAGCGGATGACGGCCTCGGTGCGGTTCGCCGCGCGGAGCTTGCGAAGGATGTGGCGGACGTGCGACTTGACGGTCGCCTCGCTGATCACGAGGCGGGTGGCGATCGTGGCGTTTGACGCGCCTTCGGCGAGCAGGCCGAGAACCTCATGCTCACGTGTCGTGAGGAGGGCGAGCGGCCCGGAGGTCGGCGATGCGGGCGCGACGACGGCCGGCTCGCCGGGCTCAGGAGCGACGTAGTCGAATCTCGGCTCGCCATGCCCGCGCAGCCCGCGCCCGGCGGCGCGGTCGATGAGATCGGCCAGGCCGGTCGCGAACGTCCACAGCAGGTCTCGATCCAGCACATCGAGCTTGCGATCGACGACCGGGAAGCGATCGGCGTGCAGCAGCCCGATGACGCGGTCGCCGCGGATCATCGGCGCCACGACGTAGGCATCCGAGCGCGCCGCGTGAACCAGGGGCCGATAGACATCGTCGCGGTGCTGCGCGTTCGTCACGAGGATCGGAAGCTGGCGCTGGACGGCCTCGAACTCCGGCGGGCAGCTCGTGAGCTGCGGGTGGGCGGCGCGCAGGAAGCGGGCGAAATCGGAGGCGGCAACCATGTCGCCGCCCCACCACGCTGTGCCGCTGACGATCGCGTTGCCGGAGATGTGCAGCAGCATCGCGCGATCGAGCTCGAGGGCCTGGCACGCGAAGCGCGGGGCGAGGTTGACGAGCCGGCCCAGGGACTGCTCGGACCCAAGGCGAATCAGCGCTCGCTGGACCGAACGTAGTCGCCGGGAAAGATCTGCTGCGGCGGCGTCAGGCACCGCCTTGGGAAGTGGGACAGTTGAGGACAAGTTGTGGAGCGGCTCTGCCAAGCGCGCCCCCCGCGGCGAGGAACATACACAACTCGACACCCTGTGCAAAACCTAACACTCCGGTTTCTTGGTATCGTCATGCGTCATACCCATGACGCTCTATGTCGGCAGGCTCTCGCTGGACCTCGTCGCTGCCGAGCTCAGAACCGTTGAGCATTTGGAGGCCTGGCTCGGCTCGTCGTCGCTTGAGGTCGACGGTCTGACGTGCACCGCCTACGAGCTTGCCGCGGTGCGCCGCGTCGCCAGGGCGGTCGAGGCCGGCGCCCTTGCGGCAGCGCGCAATCGCCGCCCGCCCGATGACGCCGTGAAGCTCCTGAACCGCGCCGCCGCGCAGCCTCCCCTGACGCCACGACTTGACCCCATGACGCGCGACTACTCGTGGCATCGGCCGACGGTCGGCGCGGCGATGAGCGAGGTCGCGCGCGACGCGCTCGCAATGCTCGGCGACCCTGAGCAAAGACGCCGCGTGCGGACCTGCGCGAACCACGATTGCGAGCTGCTGTTCTACGACGACTCGCGCCCCGGGCAGCGGCGCTGGTGCAGCCCGGAGCGCTGCGGCGATCAGGCCCGCGCCCGCGCCTACCGAGCGCGCAGGAAGTAGACGGAAGGCCGACCCAAGCGCCCAGAATCTGAAGCGATCGGCGGCTCGCGCCGATGACCGCCCCGACCCCCCACACAGACCGGCACGGACGCCGGGAGGAATGCCATGGATGGCTCCTGCAGAAGGACTCTGCTGGCGGTTGCAGCTGCGCTGCTGACGACCGCCTCGAATGCATACGCAGCGCCCGGCCCGCAGCAGCGCTGGCCGATCGGCGGCACCGCCTTCCAGGCTGCCCGCCAGATCGCCGTGGATCACTGGGGCATGGATCCCTGCCAGGGCGACGTGGACATCGCCTGGGGCAGGCTCCCCGCCGACGAGAACGCCGAGTCGACGTGGACCAACCAGTTCCAGGACTACGGGGATCCCGCGCACAACACGCTCTGCGACGTCACGTTCAACACCCGGCAGGACTGGGACTGGCCGAAGCTCTGCACGGTCTTCGTGCACGAGTTCGGACACCTCGCGGGCAACGCGCACAGCGACGACGAGGACGACGTGATGTTCGCGTACTACGTCGGCAACAACCTGCCGGCGTGCATGCAGACGAACGTCAGCCCTGCGGAATCCCGGGCGCCCACTGCGCCTCGGCGAGATCGCCAGACCCCTGCAGCGAAGCCGGCGTCTCGATCGAAGGCGTATCGCGCAGGTACCACTCGGCGTCCAAAGCGGACTGGCAGCCGGACCCGGCGGCCGTGACCGCCTGGCGGTACGTGTGGTCGACGAGATCGCCGGCCGCGAACACGCCCGGCTTGTTGGTCCGCGTCGACCTGCCGTCGACGACGACGTAGCCCTCGTCATCGACGTCCACCTGGCCGAGCACGATCTCGGACTGCGGCTCGTGGCCGATCGCGATGAAGGCGCCGCCGAGCGGCAGCTCGCGGATCTCGTCGGTCTCGACGTTGCGCAGCCGCGCGACGCGCGCGAACGGCCCGTCGCCCTCGAGGAACGCCTCGACGACGTACGGCGTGAGCAACTCGATGTTGTCCATCGCGCGCGCCCGCTCGAGCATGATCTTCGAAGCGCGGAACTCGTCGCGGCGATTGACGATCGTGACCTTCGAGGAGAACTTGGCGAGGAAGATCGCCTCCTCCATCGCGCTGTCGCCGCCGCCGACGATGAGCGTCTCGCGGTCCTTGAAGAACGCGGCGTCGCAGGTGGCGCAGTAGGACACGCCGGCGCCGCCCAGCTCGTCCTCGCCGGGCACGCCGAGCTTCTTGTGCTCGGCGCCCATTGCGAGGATCACGGTGCGGCTCTCGTAGACGTCGTCGCCGACCCACACTTTGTGGACGCCGCCCTCCTCGGAGGACAGCTCGACGCGATCGGCCTGGTCGGTGATGAACCGCGTGCCGAAGCGCTCGGCCTGGTCGCGGAAGTGCTGCATCATCTCCGGGCCCATGATCCCCTCGGGGAAGCCGGGGTAGTTCTCCACGTCGGTCGTCTGCTGCAGCAGTCCGCCCCAGGCGAAGCCCTCGATGACGAGCGGCTCGAGGTTCGCGCGCGAGGTGTACAGCGCTGCGGTGTAGCCCGCCGGGCCGCTTCCGATGATGATTACGTTCTCCATTGCTTCACAAAGTATAGTGGGGTGGTCACGCCGTTACAGAGGCCGCGGCCTCGGGTCGTTTGCCCGTCGCCCGCTCCTCTGTCCAGCGCGCGACGGTGCGTCGCAACTGAAGGTAGGCGATCGCGCCGGGCAGCGTCGGCAGCCAGAACGCGAACCCGCGGTAGACCAGGACCGCAACGACCGCTGTGCCGCTGTCGACGCCGAACGCGATCAGCGCGCCGATCATGCCGCCGTCCACCCCGCCGATCCCGCCCGGGAGCGGCAGCAGGTTCGCCAGGAGACCGACGAAGTACGCCTGCGTCACCACGGCAAGCGGCGGCGCCTCGCCGAACGCCTTGAAGCTCGCCCACAACACGCCGACGTTGAACGTCCACCAGCCGAGCGTGCCGAGCAGCGCCCAGTCCGGATGGCGCACGAGGTGGATCGCAAAGCGAGTACCGCCGCCCAGCCGCTCCGGCCCCGACGCGGCAAGCCGCAGGACGCGCCCGGACTTCGAGGTCGCCGGCCGCATCCGGCTGATCCGGCGCCCCAGGTCCGCCGGCAGGAACGCGATCAGCAGGAACGTCCCGATGGAGATCATCGCGATATAGGCCGGGATCACCGTCAGCCCGTACGGCGCCTCGCCGGGGAAGATCCCCCACCGCAGCCCGAACCCGCAGACGATCAGCGCGAGCATGTAGACCGCGTAGGTCAGCACCAGGAAGGCGATCATGCGCTCGGCGACCTCCCGGCGCGGCATCCCTGACCGCCGCAGCGCCCACGCCGTCAGGGCGACGCCGCCCGCGCCGCCGGCGGCGAACAGGCGCGTCGCCGCCAGTCCCGCCATCGTGATCTGGTAGCTCTCGCGGAAGCGAATCGGATAGCCGGGCGGCACGTGCACGCCCTGGAACACCGCGATGTAGGACGCCGGTCGCGAGCAGCTGTGAACGCCGAACGCGACCGCGAGCCAGTAGCGGGTCGCCCTGGTCGAGCTTCCCCCACGTGTCCTTGACATCGCCCAGCTGCGGCAGGACGAAGTACAGGAACGCGATCGCGGAGACGACGAACAGGCCCGAACAACAACGCGCGGTCGCGCGTGATGCCCATCTTGGGCATCTCTTCGTCGTCGTCGGCCTCCCGTTGTGAGCGTTGACGTCCTGAACAGGCGCGCGGTCGTCCGTCATGACCAGCGCCCGCTGCGGGGCGAGCTCAGACCGTCCTCCGCCACGGCTTCCAGTCGCTGCACGCCCCTTGACAGCGCGCGAGCCGCGGGCGCAAGCGCCGGCGCCGCCCGCCGAACCCCCTCGGCGAGCGTCGCGCCGGCCAGCAGTCGATGACGTAGTGCTCGCCCAGGTAGACGAGCGCGAACCCTAGCGTCAGCGCATACGTCCAGCCCACGGCGCCCTGCGACCGGGCCCGCCTCCGAGAGGACGCGAGCCGCCATCAACGACGTGGCGAAGTGCAAGGACGGCATGGCTGCCAGGGGGTTGCCTCCCAGGAAACTGTAGAGCGGCTGCCAGCGCTCCTTCCAGAACGCCTCCCCGTGCTCGACCATGATGCGCCGCAGCGCGGCCTCGCCCTCTGCGCCGCGGATGCGCCCCGCCTTCGCCGCGTACCACGGCGGCGCGGTCGGGAGCGCCCAGTAGACGATGACGCCGAGGTCGAAGACGGCGTAGATCGCGCCGCGGCCGCGGCGGGAAGCGCTCGGGCCGGCGGAACAGCATGTAGACGACCGTCCCGTGCGGGACGAGGAACCAGACCCAGTGCACCCAGACGAGCGCCTGGTCGGCCGGGCGCAGCGACCCGGGCCTCGCCAGCGCGCGCTGCAGTCGCAGCGTGGGCAGCCGCCCGAGGCCGATCGCGCGGTCGATCCTCACCGGGTAGTCGATGCGGACCCGCGCCTCGAGCGCCTCGGGATCGTCATGGGGCATCTGGTAGGTCGCGATGTACGCCCACATCTGCAGCGCGCAGACGGCCATGTCGCGCCCGCGCGAGCGCCGCACGGCGACCGACAGCGCAACGGGCGCGGCCGCGGCGGACGCGGTCACGACCGGAGGCGGGATCCGCAGGCGCCGGCGTGCGAGCGGCACCGCTACCCCGACGACGACGACGCCCCAGGCCGCCGCGCGGAGGGCGCTGGACGGGCGCATGGAAGCGCGATGCTAACCAGTCGCGCGGATAGCCTGAGGCGGGTGACGGACTTCCAACCAGGCGACGTCTTCGCCGGCCACCGCATCGAGGGCGTGGCGGGCCGCGGGGGCATGGGCGTGGTCTACCGCGCGATCCAGATCGACCTGGACCGGACCGTCGCGCTGAAGGTCATCGCGCCGCACCTGGCCCAGGACGAGGGGTTCCGCGAGCGCTTCGTCGCCGAGTCGCG
>CAWCEB010000035.1:0-14272 GCA_963794105.1 uncultured Actinomycetes bacterium
CGGCGGCCCCGGTCTTCACGACCCTCGGCCAGGTCGCGACGTCGGCGAACAGCGCGTCGCTGGGCGGCTGCAGTCTCTGCACCGCGCTGCAATTCGCGAGCACGGGCGCGGTCGCATACACGTTCCCGTACGACGGCGTCATCACTCGCTGGAACATCCACACCGGCCAGGCCGTCTCGTCGGCGGGGCAGTGGGCGCGCGCTCGCACGCTCCGGGTCACCGACAGCTCGCACGCCGTCGTCGTCAGCGAGGGAGCGCAGGCCCCGATCACCACGACCAACACGACGCTGACCACCTGGGATCGCGTGCCGGCCGCGGCCGGCGACGTGCTCGGCCTCGAACTGGCGAGTTCCGCTTTCGTCGACGACACCCGGCCGATCTATGGCGACGGCGCCGGCGCGGGCGAGGTCGCGGGCGTGGCGAGCGCCGATGTCAGCGTCGGCCAGACCGCGACCGCCACCGGTACGGACAGCCGCCGCGTCAACATCAGCGCCCGCTTCGAGCACGACACCGACCACGACGGCTATGGCGACGGCTCGCAGGATCTCTGTACGAGTGACCCCTTGCATGCGGCTGAGGCGTGCAGCGGGTCGCTCTTCGCAAGCGACCTACAGGGGCCGTACACCGTCGGCGGCCCGTGCAGCTACCAGTGCCCACGCGTGCAGACGACGACGGCCGGCGGCGTGTCGACAGCTGCGCCGGCCGACGGTGTCGTCGTGCGCTGGCGCCTGCAGGCGCCGTTCCCCGGCGCCTATCTCGTCCGCGTGATCTCCCCTGCCGCGGGCGGCGGCTACACCGTGACGGCTTCGTCCGACCCCGTGACGATCGGCAGCGACGAAGCGTTGTGGACGTTCTCCACACGCCTGCCGATCCCGGCGGGCGGCTACGTCGCGATGCTCCCGCCGCCGTTTGCGAGCCAGCGGTGGCTGCAGTCCACGCCGGCGGGGGCGAAGTGGACGTCGTTCGCAGATGCGACGTCCGGCCCGGTCGCGCTGGCCTCCTCCGTCCCCGGCGTCAGCATGTACGACGCCGACATCGAGCCGGATGCCGACCACGACGGGTACGGCGACGTGACCCAGGACGCGTGCCCCAGCGATGCGGGCACGCAGGGCGCGTGCCCGACTCCCGCTCCGCCAGGCGGCACGCCGACACCCCCGTCGGAGCCGCCCGTCGCCGCAACGATCACGTCCCTGCGACTGCGGTATGCGCGCTTCAGGGTCGCGCCGCGGAGCCGCGTCGTCGCCGCGAGAGCCCACGCCGGGTCCACGATCGTGATCGGAATGTCGGCGACGGCCCGGGTGCGCTTCATGGTGCTTGCCTGCCTGTCTAAGCGGGGCTGCACGCGCACGAAGCCCGTGCACTCGTTCACACGATCGCTTGGCGCGGGTGCCAGATCGATCCCGTACTCCGGGCGCTTCCGGCGCGCGCGCCGCTCGCGATCGCTGACCGCGGGGCGCTATCGGCTCGACGCGGCGATCCTGCCCGGGTCCGGTCCGCCCGGCAGCGTGACGTCGCGCCGCTTCACCATCGTCCCGCGATAGCCGCGCATAGGCTCTCGTGCCATGGCACACGGGACGCACGACTTCGAGGACGACGCGCGCAACGAGCGCATCCTCGTCTGGGTCAACGGCGAGCTCGTGCCGCGCGAGCGCGCGGTCGTGTCGGTGTTCGACTGCGGGCTTCGTCCTCGGTGACGGCGTCTGGGAGGGCCTGCGCGTGCGGGCGGGCCATCCCGCCTTCCTCGAGCGCCATCTCGATCGCCTGTTCGAGGGCGCGAAGGCGATCATGCTCGACATCGGCCGCAGCCGCGGCGAGCTCACCGAGGCGCTCTACGCGACGCTGCGGGCCAACGACATGACCGACGGCGTGCACGTGCGGCTGATGGTCACCCGCGGCGTCAAGCGCACGCCCGTACCAGGACCCGCGCGTGACGATCGGGCCCGCGACCGTCGTGATCGTCGCCGAGCACAAGGAGCCGCTGCCGGCCACGGTGACCGACGGCATCACGCTCTTCACGACCCACGTGCGCCGCGCGGCGCCCGGACACGCTCGACCCCAAGCTCAACGCGCACTCCAAGCTCAACGACATCACCGCCTGCATCCAGGCCTACACCGCCGGGGCCGACGAGGCGCTGATGCTCGACCCCCACGGCTTCGTGGCGACGTGCAACTCGACGCACTTCTTCGTGGTCGTGGGCGACGAGGTGCTGACGTCCGACGGGCGCTACTGCCTCGCGGGGATCACGCGCGCCAACGTTCTGGAGATCTGCCGCTCGAACGGCATCCCGGCGCGCGAGACGACGTTCAGCCTCACCGACGTCTACAGCGCCCGCGAGGCGTTCGTCACCGGCACCTTCGCCGGCGTCGTGCCGGTCCGGTCGGTGGACGGTCGCACGATCGGCGAGGGCCGCCGCGGGCCGGTGGTCGAGCGCCTGCAGGCGCTGTACGGCGAGCTCGTCGACGCGGACGTCGCGGGACGCGTCGCGCCATGACCGTGAACGACGCCGTTCGCGTCGCGATGTGGTCCGGGCCGCGGAACATCTCCACGGCGATGATGCGCGCGTTCGAGAACCGCCCCGACACCGTCGTCGTCGACGAGCCGCTCTACGCCGCCTACCTCGCGCGGACCGGCATCGACCACCCGGTGCGCGAGGACGGTCATCGCGTCGCAGCCGACCGATCTCGCCGCGGCCGTCGCGGGCCTCTCGGCGCCGCTGCCACCCGGCCGCCGCGTCCACTACGCCAAGCACATGGCGCACCACGTCTCCCGCGACATGGACCTGCGCTGGACGCTGGCCTTCCGCAACGTGCTGCTGATCCGCGACCCGGTCGAGGTCGTCGCGTCCTACGTGCGCTCGCGGGAGTCGTGCGAGCCCGACGACATCGGTCTGCCCCAGCAGGGCTGGCTGCTCGAGCTGTGGGACGAGCACGACGTCGAGGTGCCGATCATCGACGCCAGCGACTTCCTGCATGCACCCGAGGCGCACCTGCGCTGGCTGTGCGACTGGCTGGGCATCCCGTTCACCGACCGGATGCTGTCCTGGCCCCCGGGCCCGCGGGAGTCCGACGGCGTGTGGGCGCCGCACTGGTACGCCGCCGTCTGGTCCTCGACCGGCTTCGAGCCCTGGCGCCCCCGGGAGACCCACCTCTCCGAGCACGACGCCGCGGTCGCCGAGGCGTGCCGCCCGACCTACGAGGCGCTGCACGCCCGGCGGGTACAGGTCTAGCGACCTCAGCCGACCATCGCACCCTTTACACGGTGTCACCGCGTACGGCATCCCGCGGCGAAAAGGCGGCACAAGTGCGGATGTGGCGCGTTGGGGCCGTGCGTACGTTGCACGGCGTCATGCGACAAGCCAAACGAGCGCAGGCAGGGACCCGCCGTTTGCCGAGCGCTTACCGAACGTTGGGCGCGCTCAGGTGCACTCCGCGCATGACCGCGCTCCGAGCCATCGCATCACGTCCCAGCCCGGTGCTGTTCGCGTGCATGTTCGCGTCGCAGGCCGGGCTGCTGGTGCTCTCACCGGTGCTCCCGGACATCGCGCGCGAGTTCGGGACGTCGACGGCGGCCGCGGGGCAGCTGCGCACCGTCGCCGGCGCGACCGGCGGCGTGACCGCGCTCGCACTCGCCCTCGCCGGCCGGCGACCGGGGCTGCGCTCGCTGCTCACCTACGGCGCGGCCCTGCTGCTCGGCGGCTCCGTCCTGAGCGCCGCCGCTCCGTCGTTCGCGCTCCTCGCCGTCGCCCAGGGGGTCCTCGGAATCGGGATCGGCCTGCTGGTGGCGATCGGGATCGCGGCGGCCGGTGAGTGGCCGGCCGCCGCCGAGCGCCCCAAGACGCTGGCCTGGGCGATCGCCGGCATGCCGGTCGCCTGGGTGGTCGGCATGCCGATCGCCGGCCTCGCCACCTCCCTCGGTTGGCGCGCGTCATGGCTCGCCGTGCCGGCAGCGGCCGCGATCGCCGCGCTCGGGCTGGTGCGGCTGCGTCCGGGCGATCCGCCTTCGCAGCGAACCAGCGATGCGACGGCCGCGTGGCGGCGCCCCGCCGTCGCGCGCTTCACGGCCGCCGAGCTGCTGGCCAATGCCGGATGGGCAAGTGTCCTCACGTACTCCGGAGCGCTGCTGGTGGAGTCCTACGACGCCTCACGCGCGACCGTGGCGCTCGGGCTCGGCATCACCGCCGCAGCCATGGTCCCCGGCACCTTCGTGGGCAGGCGCTCGGCGCCCGCGGCCACGACGACGCTCCTCGTCGTGCTGACGATCTCGCAGGGCTGCACCGTCGCCCTGCTGGGCGCGGTGCGCCCAGGTGCGGGCATCACGCTCTGCCTGCTCGCGGCGATGGCGTTCACCAACGGCTGGCGATCGGTCATCGCGAGCAGCCTCGGCATGGACGCCGCGGCCGACGACAAGGTCGCCGTGATGTCGATGCGCGCCGGGGCGAACCAGTTCGGGTACCTGCTCGGCGCCGCCGCCGGCGCGCTCGCGCTGACCGTCGGCGGCTTCCCCGCACTGGGCGCCGCGCTCGCCGGGCTGTTTGCGCTCGGCGCGTTCGTGCACCGCTGGCCGATGCTCGACCCTGTGCCCGTGCCGGCGTGAGCACGGTCGGGCAAGATGCGGTGCGTGTTCGACATCACCCGCATCCGCAGCGCCTACCCCGCCCTGGCCGACGGCTACGCGTACCTCGACGGCGCCGCCGGCACGCAGGTGCCGACTGCGGTCATCGACGCGATCGCGGCGGCATATAGCGCGGGCCTGGGGAACGTCGGTGGCGCCTTTCCCGCCAGCGCGCGCTCCGTCGAGATCGTCGCGGCGTGCCGGGCCGCCGTGGCGGACCTGGTCGGGGGACATCCCGACGGGGTCGTGCTGGGGCCCAACATGACGACGCTGACCTATCGCTTCGCCGCCACGCTCGGCGCCACGTGGAAGGACGGCGACGAGATCATCCTCTCGCGGCTCGATCACGACGCCAACGTGCGCCCGTGGGTGCAGGCCGCCGCTCGCGCCGGCGCCACGGTGCGATGGGCCGAGGTCGACCTCCCCGCGGGCGAGCTGCCGGTCGAGCAGTACGAGGAGCTCCTCGGTGAGCGGACGCGGCTCGTTGCGGTCAGTGCCGCCAGCAACGTGCTCGGCACCCGGCCGGACGTGGCGGCGATCAGCGACCTCGCGCACAGGGCCGGCGCGCTGGTGTACGTCGACGGCGTCCATGCCGCCGCCCACGGCCCGGTCGACATCGCAGCGCTCGACGCCGACTTCTTCGCCACCAGCGCCTACAAGTGGTGCGGCCCGCACATCGGCGCGATCGTCGCCGGCCCCGCGCTGTTGATCGACCTGTTGCCCGACAAGCTTGCCTCCTCGCCCGACGACGTGCCCGATCGATTCGAGACGGGCACCGCGCCGTTCGCCGACCTCGCGGGTGTCACCGCCGCGGTCGAGCACCTCGCCGCACTGGACGGCGAGGCGACCGGGACGCGCCGCGAACGCCTCCTGGCATCGATGGCCGCGGCGGAGGCCCACGAGCTCGAGCTCTTCGAGACGCTGCGCGACGGGCTCGCGTCCATGCCGGCGATCACGAGCTATGGCGCGCCCGCCCACCGGACGGCGACCGCGTACTTCACGGTGGCCGGCCACAGCCCGCGCGAGGTCGCCGAGCACCTCGCGTCCCACCGCGTCAACGTCTGGGACGGTCACAACTACGCGTGGGAGCTGACCGCGGCGCTCGGTATCCGCGACGCGGGCAGCGCGGTCCGTGCAGGGCTCGTCCACTACAACAACGTCGAGGACGTCGAGCGGCTGCTGGGCGCGCTCGAACGTCTCTGAGCGCTCACACGTGCGCCACGGCCTCGCCGAGCATCCGGATGGAGCGCTCGGTGATCGGGCTCACCACCGCGATGACCTCGTCGGCGCCGGCGTCCCCGAGCTCGCGGATGCGTGAAGCGATCCGATCGATCGAGCCTTCGATCGGCGGCGCGTCCTGGGTGATCGGACGCTCGCCGGCGTCGCGATCGAGCACGATGAACGCGCACGCGCTGCGCACGATGTCCTCGGGTGGACGGCCGGCGTCGCGGGCGGCCGCACTGATCCGCTCGTTGAGCGCGGCGAACCCGTCAGCGCTGTTGCCGTAGTCCAGGTACCAGGTGTTCCACGCGTCGACGTGCGGGAGTGCGATGCTCAGCATCCGTGGCCCGTTGCTCCCGATCATCAGCCGCGTGCGGTGCTCGGCGGGCGGCAGGAGCACGGCGTCGTCGACTCGGTGGAACTCGCCGGCGAGCGTGACGCGGTCCCCAGCGAGCATGCCGCGAATGATCGTGAACGCCTCTTCGAAGCGCGCGACGCGGCGGTCGAACGGGATGCCGAAGGCGCTGAACTCCACGTTGTTCCACCCGGCCCCGAGCGCGAGGACCAGGCGACCACCGCTGATCTCGGTCACCGTCGCAGCCATCTTGGCGAGCACCGCCGGCGGGTGAAACCCCGCACATGCGACCAGCGGACCGAGGTCGACGCGCTCCGTGACCGCGGCCAGCGCGGCGAGCAGCGACCACGAGCTCCAGGGACCGCGTTCGGGCCGGCCGTCGCCGCGGAAGAGCAGGTGGTCGCCGACGTAGATGCCATCGAAGCCGACCTCCTCGGCCGCGATCGCCATCGCGTGGTACTCAGACCAGCGGACCTGGCGCTCCACCTCGGGAAGCTGGATCGCGACGCGCGTCATGCGCGCGGAGGCTACGCGTCTGCGCCATTGCCTTCAGGCCGTCGCCGGCTCTGGCAGGGCCCCGATCTGCGCCAGGAGTGTGGGCACGTCGGCGATCTCCCACTCCTCCTCGATGCGGCCATCGCGGCAGCGGCTGATCGTGAGCGTCGCGAACTCGACGTCGCGGCCGCTTGGGGGCGTCCCCATCAGCTCGCCGTCGTGGCGACCGCGGACGGTCGTGCGCGTGGCGACGAACTCGCCGTCGCCGAACTGGTGCTCGATCGTGACGGTGAGCCCGGAGAACGCGGAGCGGTAGCCCTGGACGACGGCGGTCAGGCCGTCGACCCCGCGGGCCTCCTCAGGGTGGAGCACGTAGCTGGGGCTGAGGATGTCGTGCAGCGCGTCGAACTTGCCCGCCGCCGCGTTCTCGAAGCAGGCGCGCACGGCTGCCTCGTTGGTCTCGCTGCCGGTCATGATGTCTCCCTCCGTCGGTGTTCGATCGCGGTTGCGATCCGGCGTTGAGACGATCTCCGCCGCGGTGCAGCGCGTCATCGGTAGACCTACCTATTCGCGCGCCTGTTCTGCAAGGCCCTCGCGCACCGCGTATGCGGCGGCTTCGGCGCGGCTGTGCAGATCGAGCTTGGCGAGGATGCTCGCCGCGTGGTGTTCGGCGGTGCGGCGGCTGATGAACAGCCGCCGGGCGATGTCTGCGTTGGACATGCCGGCGGCGATCAGCGACAGCACCTCGGCCTCACGCGCGGTCAGGCGCCCCCGGCCGGCGGCTCGCGGGCGCCCGGTGGATCCGAGCTCGCGGAGCAGGCAGGCCGCCGCGTCGGCGTCGCGCGCCGCGCCGAGCTGCTCGAAGGCGGCGAATGCCAGCCGCGCCTCGGCAGCGGCGGCATCGGGCGCCGTGGCGACGAGCGTGCGCGCGAGCTGGAGGTGCGCACGCGCAGCCTCGAACGGCATCTCGAGTCGGGCGAACCGCTCGAGCGCCTGCTTGAGCAACGCCGTCGCCCGTGCGTCGCCTGCGGCGGCGAGAGCCTGCCCCGCAGCGCTGTCCGCGAACGCCTGCGCCCGGTCGCCTTCGGAACCGGCGGCGAGGGCCGCGAGCTGGTCCGCCGCCTGGCGCGCGTGCGGCAGGTCCTCGAGGGCGAGGTGGACCCGGACGAGCAGCTCGAGCAAGGGCGCACACGCCGGATCGGTTGGCTCGGCCCCGTCGAGACAGAGGCCGGCGAGGTCCCGGGCGAGCCCGAGGTCCCCCCGGGCGAACGCGATTGCGGCCGCCGCCCGGCGCGCGCGCGGATGCCATTCCACGCCCTCCATGAGCCGCTCCGCCTCCTCGTAGCGCCCCTGGCGGACCCGCAGGTCGGCCAGGCGGACGAGCGTGAAGACTCGCTCGCCGCGGTAGCCGCGCGCGAACGCCTCCGCTGCCGCAAGCAGCTCGCGTTCGGCGTCGGCCCAGCGCCCGAGCGCGACGAGGATCCCGCCGTAGTGCGTCCGGCACGTCGGCTTGACGAAGTCGGCCCACAGCGCGAAGCGATCGATCGTGGCGATCCACGCCTCCGCCCGGCTGACGTCCTCGACGAGCTCGCACGCGCTCAGCATGCGGCAGTAGATCTCGCTCGCACACCCGCGTTCGGCGATTTCCCCTGCCGACAGCGCCGCCATCGCCTCGTCGAGCAGGGCCATGCCCTCGGCGACGCGCCCGGCGCCGACGTAGGACTCGCCCAGGAGCGAGAGCGCGTTGAACTCCAGGTCGCCGTCGCCGTAGCGGCGCGCGATCGCCACAGCGGCGAGGGCGAGCTGCTCGCGTTCGGCGTGGTCACTTGAGAACGGTGCGCGGTTGAGCAACAGCCACCCGTGCTCGGCGCACTCCTCGACGCCATCCAGGACGCTCTCGGCGCGGGTCATCCAGGCGCCCGCCGCGGGGATATCGCCATGGACGCACGCGTGCAGGAACGCCGTCCAGCGGGCGACGACCGCAGCGTCCGTCACCCGGCCAACCGCCCGGTAGGCGGCGAACGCGCGCGCCTTGACCTCGATCGCGGCGTCGAACTTCCCCTGCATCTGCAGCGCCTGACCCAGACCGTCCAGCGCCTCGGCGCTGTCGCCCGCCTCCTCGAAGCACGCTCGAGCCGTCGTCGAGTCCCCCGCCGCCAGCGCCTCGTGGCCGCGGCTGACCAGGTCCTCGCCGATGTGCTCCGGCACGAGCAGATCATCCCACCCGCGCACCAGTCGAGATCGCGACTCGCACCCCGCCAGTTCACCGTACATGCGCGGTGCCCCAAGCTCGGTCGCGTGATCGCGGTCGTTGCCACATCGGGTGTTGGCCGATGAAAACGTGGGACCGTGCCGTCCGTTCCGTGGCCGGCACGGCCCCACGAGGCTGGACCGTGGACCGTGGACCGCTGGACCGTGGACCGTGGACCGTGGGCCGCGCCGACGGGGCGATCAGACGCGGCCCACATGACGAACCCGCCAAACGATGAAGAAGTCGTCGTGACGGGGACCAATCTCGCAGTGACGCATCCCAATCCCACCACCGCGGCGCTCTCTTTCCAGCACGCTTCTAGCGCTTGAGCGTGATGGCCCTGGTCGTAGTGGTCGTCGCGGCGCCGGTCGGCGTGAAGCTGCCCTTGGCAGTCAGCTTGATGCGCTTGGCGGGCTTCAGGAGCTTGCGGCCCTTGCGCGTGAGAGCGATCTTGACCTTGGCCTTGCCGGCTTGTTTCAAGGCCGCACGGCCGGTAGCCACGAGGGTTGGTTGCTTGGCCTTCGTCAGGTGCGCGCCCTTGGGGACCAGATACCAGCCGATCAGGAGCCGACCCGCGCTCGGCGCGTTGATCGAAGCCACGAGCCCGCCCTGCTTGAGAAGTTGGCCGACCTTCGCGGCTGGCCCGGCGGCGGCCAGCGCTTTGACCAGCGCCGCCTTGACCTGACCGCTGGACGGCGCGACAGGACCGACCTGACCGGACTTCGCCTGAGTGCTACCGGAGTCATTCGCGGCCGTCACGGTCGCCGCGATCTTGGCGCCCTTGTCGGCGGCGGCGAGTGTGTAGCTGCTTGACGTCGCGCCGGCAATCGCCGAGCACGACGGGTTACAGCGCTCCCACTGGTAGCCGAAGGAGATCGGCGATGCTCCATACCAAGCGCCCGACGAGCTCGACAGCGTCTCACCGACGACCGTGGTTCCGGCGATCATCGGCGGCGCGGTGTTCGGCGGGCCCGGAACCCCAACCTCGCATGCGGTCTGGGCGACGTCTGACGAGACTGTGCCGTCGCTGTAGTTGGAGTTCGTGGCGAAACTCAGTGGCGATGCCGGGCATCCCACCAGCGCGATCGTCCAACGCAGCGCGAGGTTGAGGTCCGTCAACGTCGCATAGGCGCCGGGCGCCGGCTGCTGGAGGTTTGGTGGAACATCAATGTCGAAGCGGCTGGCACCGTTGGGCATGACGGTCCTCTGCATCGTCATCACCTCGCGGACCCTCAGCGGACTGTCGCCGTCAAGCCGCAACAGCAGCGCCTGGGGATCGGTCGACTGGAAGGCCTTCACCGTCACGTTCTCGGCGAGACCGAGCACCAAGAGGCTCATCGTGCCGTCACCAACCGTCGCGCACGGCGTCGCGTCAACCATGACCTGCGCATCGCTGCAGGCGGCGGCGGGCGGCTGGAACCCAGTCACGATGTTGGGGTCAAGGTCGAAGCGCAGGTGGTTCGTCGCGAACGGGGGGTCGGACATGCTCGGCGTCGTGGTTGTGTGCAGCGTGAGCGTCACCGGCGCCGTCGCCGTCCCACCGGTGTAGGGCGAGACCGCCACGCTGAAGCTGCGTTGCGGCACCACTGCGCTCGCGGAACTGACCCCCAGCACGGAACTCACCGCCAAGGCGACGGCCACGCGGAGCCCCAGATCGCGAGCCGTGCGCGACTCTCCCACCACCGTCCGCACGTTCCTCAGCACCGAATGCCTGCTCATCGTCTGCCTCCTCTACGCCGGATGGAAGACGAAGGCCGCGCGGCCCCATCGCGAGTCGTTCGCCGATGCCGACGCTACCCGCAGCCGTGAAGCCCGGTCAACCCCGCCCGACTCCACCTCGAGGCGCCTAGGGCCGGCGCGGATCGCGACGCAGAAGCAGGAGGAGCCCAGCAGCAGTGATGGTTCCGAGCGTTGGCACCGCGCGGCGAGCCGCAGACGGCGAGAGCACCAACTCGAACAGCGGAACGGGGTCTCCCAGACGTTCCTGGAATGGCCCGAGGGGACAGTTCCCGCGGTTCGCAGCGACCAACGTGCCCTCGGTCAGGAGTGCGATGACGGCGAGGCGCAGCCGGCGATCCCGCCGTCGTGTGAGGGCACACCACCAGACGTAGGCGATGGCAGCTAGAAACGCCACGGCGATGGCACTGTGGCCGGCCCGAAACGCTGCCGCCGCCGGCGACAGTCGCCTTGTTGGCATGCTCACCAGGATGCCAGCGTTCCCGCGCTGGACGAAACGCTGTGGAAATCCGGCATCGGGTCTGCGGAGTTGTCGCGATGCGTCGCGTCTGCCGCGGCTCGATGATCCTGGAATGTCGCTAGTGAACAAGATGGGTGCGACCCGGCCTGGGACGTGGGTGATCGCGCACATCGTCTCCCCCCTGCAGCGACGACTCCTCCTGGCCACCGGTGGCCGCGTCTCGCTCACGGGGAAGCTCCCGGTCCTCTTGCTCACAGCGACCGGTCGTCGAACGGGGCGACCCCGGACGATTCCGCTCATCTTCTTGCGCGACGGCGACGATCTGGTCGTCTGCAACGTCCGTCCGCCTTTCGAACGTCCGAACCCCTGGCCCCTCAACGTGCGGGCGAACCCGAACGTATCCGTGCAGATCGGCGGTGTCACGGAGCAACGGGTCGCCAGAGAAGCACGAGAGCAGCAGATAGAGAAGTACTGGCCGCGCCTGGTCGAGACCTGGCCCGCCTACGAGCGCTTCTTCACAGACACGCACGAGCGTTCCATCTTCCTGTTGCAGCGACGGTGACTGGGCGCGTGGTCCCTCCCAAGCTCTCTATGAAAGGAGCAGCGCGGAAGCGTCGTTGCGAGAACGTCGGGGCCAGATTTCGACGCGCACCGGCACGACAAGTCAACCGCCCGCGCATTCGGCGTCGCCGCCGTTGCGGTGACCGCCGCTGTTCTCGGGCTCTACGCGCTCTGACGAGTGACCGAACGCGCTCGGCCGTCCATGGCTCAGCGATTGTGGTTGACGACCTCGACGTTGTGCCCGTCGGGGTCGAGGACGAACGCGCCGTAGTAGCCGGGGTGGTACACGGGGCGCTCGCCGGGCCCGCCGTGGTCCTCGTATCCGGCGGCGAGCGCGGCGGCGTGGAAGGCCCGCACCGTCGCGTCGTCCCCGGCCGGGAAGGCGAGGTGGACGTGCTCCGTGAGCGGCCGCTCGTCGTCGATCAGCGAGAAGCTGTAGTCCGTGCCGGTGAACTGCACGCGCCCGGGCTCGTCGTCGCCCTGGTGGATGCCGGCGTGCGGCGCGATCGTCGCGTAGAAGCGCTTGGACGCCTCGAGGTCGGCGACACGGATCCACAGGTGGTCGACGCGGCCGGGCGGCACCGGGCTCGACCGCTCGCCGTGCACGGCCTCGGCACTGTTGCCGTCCGGGTCGAGCAGGAAGCCGCCGTAGTGGTCGGGTCCGTAGATCGCGCGCGGCCCGGGCGCGCCGTCGTCGCTGAAGCCGGCGTCGATCCCCGCCTGCCAGAAGGCGTCCACGGCCTCGCGGGTCGGCGCGCGGAAGCCGACGTGCAGGCCGCGGGTCACCGGGTGCTCGCGGTCCGCGGGACCGATGTCCCAGTCCTCCCACTCGACGAGTTCGGCGTCCGCGTGGCTGGGCTCGACGCCCAGCACGGAGAGCACGGTGCGGTAGAAGCGCTCGGACGCGGCCAGGTCCGAGACGGCGATGGCGACGTGGTCGAACACCGCGCCGAGGCTACCGTTGCGGGCATGCTCGAGCTCGACGCAACTCGGCGCGGTGGATGGCTTTGCGCTTGGCTATGGGCGAACCGCTACCCCGGCCGGATTGCTCAGTCCGGAGACCAGGGTGGTCGGGGAGCCGCCGGCGAGGGGAACCTCATTGATCGTGCCAGCGACCTGGCTGTCCCAATAGATGTGGCTTGAATCGACGGCCACCCCGCTCGGCCGGTTCTGTCCGGAGGCCAGGGTGGTCGTGGGCCGCCGGCAAGGGGGACCTCATTGATCGTGCCGGGAAACTGGCTGGCCCAATGGACGTGGCTTGAATCGACGGCCACCCCGGTCGCGAAGATCTGTCCGGAGGCCAACGTGGTCACGGTGCCGCCAGTCAGGGGGGCCTCCTTGATCGAGCCAGAGACTCCCTGTTCGGCCCAATAGATGTGGCTTGAATCGACCGCCACTCCGGTCGGTTCGTTCTGTCCGGAGACCAAGGTGGTCATGGTGCCGCCAGCCAAGGGGACCTCATCGATCGTGCCATCGTGGTTGGTCCAATAGACGTGGCTCGGCTCGGCGCGCCGGCCGGCGAGACCTTGCAGGCGTTGAACGTCTGCGGGCCTTGAGGTGCGTTGAAGCCGTTGCCGGCGGCCACCACAGTTGTGATCCCCTGGCTGGCGAGAGAGGCGATCGCGTCGAAGACGGTCTGGAAGACGGCGTTCGCGGTGAGGCTCATGTTGACGACCGATGGGCCGGTGGCGTTCTGGCCCATCCACTCGAGGCCGGCCAGGATCTGCGAGAGCTCCCCGATCCCGTGGCAGTCGAGCGTCTTGACCGGGACCACCCAGGCCGCCTTCGCCACCCCATAGGTCGTTCCGGCGAGCTCGTCTGCGACGAAGGTGCCGTGCAAGTCCGCACGTACGGGTGAAAAGACTGAGGAGAGCCGCAGGCTCCCCCTTTGTTCCCAGATCGTCCCGGCCCCCGGAGCTCTCGAGAACTCCAGAATCGACGACTCCGACGGCTGGCTGACCAAGGCGATCCCCAGACTGGAGCAGCTCCACGCCGCGGCCTGACAGGCCGCCGCCATCCCTTCGATCGAGCTCGCACAGCGGGCCGGCCTGAACCCACAGGCCGTGTCGTCACGCCCGCGCTGCGGGTTGTCCTCAGTAGCGGACGCGCTTTCCACGGATGCGGGTCAACGCGATGTCGAGCATGCTCGTCGACAGGACACACTCGCCATGTTCATGAACACGACCACACCGATCGGGCGGGCGCCGCGCCGCGCCGATGCGTTCATGATCCCGCGCCCCGTCGAGGGCGCGCCGGGACAGTTCATCATCGACGCGACCTGGGGCACGATCACCGCGATGCAGCTGGCCCCAGGCGTCCGCACGGTCGGAGAGCTGGAGGTCCTCGACCACATCGAGGCCGGGCTGCCGCTGATCGACACACGGCTGCAGAAGTACCTCGTCCACGGAACGCTTCCGTCGAGTCGGCGGTCCACGCCTACGCCTGGCCGCCACGGGGGGGGGGGGAGAGAGAGAGAGAGAGAGAGAGAGAGAGAGAGAGAGAGAGAGAGAGAGAGAGAGAGAGAGAGAGAGAGAGAGAGAGAGAGAGAGAGAGAGAGAGAGAGAGAGAGAGAGAGAGAGA
>CAWCEB010000036.1:0-28809 GCA_963794105.1 uncultured Actinomycetes bacterium
TGAAGTTCGCCCGGCTTGTTGATCACCAATGCCTTCATGTCTGATCTCCTTTCCAATGGATCGGCGGCGCGTGCATCACGCCATCTTAACGAGCACCTTCATCTGGTTGCCGGCCGGGTCGAGCAGCGTCTTGAAGCCCTTGTCGACGACATCGTCGGCCGCGATCTGCGCCGATATCACCTTGTGGACTGGATAAACGCCGCGCTCCACCATGCCGATGATCCTGGGCCACATCGTCACGTGATAGTGCGGTGCGGCTCGGGCGCCCGCGCACGCGGACGCTCACAGCGCGATGCTGCTCGTGGCCGACGTCGCGCTGATCCCGGTCGCGTTCGCGCTCAGCCCCTGGGTCCTGCTCCCGGTGCTCACCCTCCCCCTCGCGGCGCGCCTCGCGCGCACCGTCCGCGCCCACGTCGACGGCCCGACGCTGAACGCGGCGCTCGCGCGCACCGGCATGCTGCAGCTGGCGTTCTGCGTGTTGCTGTCGGCGGGCATCCTTGCGAGCTGAGCTGCACGCCACGACGGTCGCGCTGCGCGCGCCGCTGCGGACCGCCAACGGCGAGCTGCGCGAGCGGCCGCTGCTGCTGCTCGAACTCGACGACGGCTGGGGCGAGGCCGCGCCACTGGAGCCCTACGACGGCGTCCCCGTGGAGCGCTGCCGCGCCGCGCTCGAGGCATACCTCCCGATCCTTCGGGCGGCCGACCCGTCGGTCCCCGGCGTGCGACTGGTCGACGCCTGCCGCCAGGCCGACCCGCTGCCGCAGGCGCTTGCGGCGGTCGACCTCGCGCTCTGGGATCGCGCCGGGCGCCAGGCCGGCCGCCCGGTCTGCGAGCTGCTCACCGACGCGCCCGAGGCATTCGTCCACGTCAACGCGCTCGCGGACACGCCGGCCGAGGCGGCCGACGCCGTGCGCGCAGGCTTCGGTTGCGTCAAGGCGAAGGCGGGGTTGGACGACGACCTACAGCGCCTCCCCGCGATCCGCGCCGCGATCGGGCCCGGCGTCGCGCTGCGGATCGACGCCAACGGCGCCTGGACCGTGGCCGAGGCGACGGCCCGGCTCGCCGAGCTGCAGCCGCTGGACCTCGAGCTCGCCGAGGAGCCCGTCCACGGCGTGACGGAGCTGCGCGCGCTGCGCGACCGCACCGCGATTCCGCTTGCGATGGACGAGACCGACGCGCCGGGCTCGGGCGCCACGCAGCTGGTGTGCCTCAAGGTCTCGCGCGCGGGCGGCATCGGGGCGTTGCTCGCCAAGGCCGCGTTCTGCCACGCCGTCGGCGAGGAGGTCTACCTCGCCTCGACCCTCGACGGGCCGCTCGGCATCGCCGCCGCGATCCATTGCGCCGCCGCGCTGCGGATCGCGCGTCCGTGCGGGCTGGCGACGCTCGACCGGCTGGAGGGTGTCGATCCCGGGGTGTTCGCACCGGTCGGCGGGCTGGTCGAGGTCCCGCGCGCGCCGGGACTTGGCGCAACTCCTGACGCGTTGTTGCGTTAGAGGTTTCGATGCAGGGACTCACCGGATCGACGTTCGCCATCGCGGTCGGCTTCGCGCTCGTGCTGGGCGTGCTCAGCGCGCTGCTCAGCGGCGGCGTCTGACGCCGATCGCGGCCGCCACGGCCGCGGGATCCTCACGCGGGATGCCGTGGCCCGCACCTTCGACGATGACGAGCTCGCCATGCGGCAGCTCGTCGGCCAGCCGTTCCCCCAGTCGCGCGGAACTTCGCGTCGCGCTCGCCGGCCAGGACGGCCGCCGGCATCGTGAGCTCGCGCAGCCGGCCCCAGAGCGGCTCCATCGCGCCCGGTCCCGATGCCGCGCAGCGCGGCGGCGAGCCCGGCCGGCTCGTTGTCGAGGATGTCGGCCCGCCAGTCGCGGCGGCCTGCGGCGGCGTTCCCTCGAAGAGCGGCTGCGCGGTCCAGCGGTCGGCGAACGCCTCGATGTCGAACCGTGCTCGGTCGCGTCGGCGAGCGCCTCGTCGCAGGTCCGGCGCCGGCCGCGCTCGGCCGGGTCCTCGATCCCCGCGGTCGTCGCGACGAGCACGAGCCGCTGCGACGCGCTCGGGCGCGGCGAGCGCGACCTGCAGCGCGATCCGGCCGCCCATCGAGTAGCCGCACAGCGCGAACGGATCGCGCGACGAGCCCGAGCACGTCCCGGCGATCGCCGTCGAACGGACGGCCGGCGCGACGACGCCGCGCCATGGCCACGAAGGTCAGGGGCGAGCGGGCGATAGCGTTCGCCGTCGAGGCGGGCGACGACCGGGTCCCAGCGACGGCCGGTGCCGGCGAAGCCGTGCAGGAGGACGACCGTCTCGGGCACCCCGACAGCATCGCCGATGAGCGCCGCCGACCTCGATACCCACGTCCTCCTGCGCGCGTTCACCGACGAGCTGGTGCGCAGCGGCGTGCGCCACGCGTGCACGTCGCCAGGCTCGCGCTCGACGCCGCTGGTGCTGGCGCTCGTGCGCGACGGGCGGCTCGCGGTCCACTCGCACGTCGACGAGCGCGCCGGCGCGTTCTTCGCGCTGGGGATCGCGAAGGCGACCGGGCAGCCGGCGGTCATCACCTGCACCTCGGGCACGGCGGCAGCGAACTTCCTGCCGGCGGTCGTCGAGGCCCACGAGGCGGGCGTGCCGCTGCTGGTGCTGACCGCCGACCGGCCGCCGGAGCTGCGCGAGGTCGGCGCCGGCCAGGCGATCGACCAGCTCAAGCTCTACGGCTCTGCGACGCGCTGGTTCTTCGAAGTGGGCACCCACGACGCGTCGGCGGGAGCCCTGGATCCGCGCGCTGGCGTGCCGCGCGCTGCATGCGACGCTCGGCGCAGCCGGACGGCCGGGACCCGTGCACCTGAACTTCCCGCTGCGCGAGCCGCTCGTCGCGCCGGCGCAGCTGCCCGCCGGCCGGGGCGGCCGCGACGACGGCGAGCCGTGGCTGTTGCGCCGCGAGTCGCCGGCGGTGCCCAGCGCGGACCAGCTCGACCGCTACGCCGCCTGGGTCGCGGCGAACCCGCGCGGCGCCGTCGTCGCCGGCCGGGCCGAGCGCGCACAGCCTGCGCTCGCCGAGTCGCTCGCGCGCTTCGCCTCCGCCGCGGGCTGGCCGCTGCTGGCCGACCCGCTCTCCTGGGCGCGCCGCGGCGGCAGCGCCGTCGCGCACTACGACGCGCTGCTGCGCTGCGAGCCCTTCGCCACCGCCCGGCGCGCGACCGGCGTGCTGCGCGTCGGCGACCTGCCGACGTCCAAGCCGCTGCGCGCGTGGCTCGCCGGGCTGCATGCCGAGCAGGTGGCCTTCGCGCCCGAGGGCGTCTGGCATGACCCCGACGCCACGCTGTGGACGCTGCTCGGCGCCGATCCGGCGGCGACGCTCGATGCGCTCGCGGAGCGCGTGCGGCCCGGCGACGAGGCGTGGCTCGAGGCCTGGACGCAGGCCGACGCGGCGGCGGGCGCCGCCATCGACGAGACGCTCGGCGAAGCCCTCGGCGAGCCGCGCGTCGCACGCGAGCTCGGCGCGCTGCTGCCCGCCGACGCGACGCTGTTCGTCGCCTCGTCGATGCCGGTGCGCGACATCGAGACGTTCATGGCCGTGCGCGCCGATCCACCGCGGGTGCTCGCGCACCGTGGGGCCAACGGGATCGACGGGACCGTGTCCGCCGCGTTCGGCGCCGCGGCGGCCGGCGACGGCCCGGTGGCGCTGTTGATCGGCGACGTCGCGCTCGCACACGACCTGGGCGGCCTGCTCGCGGCGAAGCGGCTCGGGCTCGCGCTCACGATCGTGCTCGTCGACAACGACGGCGGCGGCATCTTCGAGTTCCTGCCCGTGGCGGGAGCCACCGACGCGTTCGAGGAGCACGTCGCGACGCCGACCGGGCTGGACGCGGAGCGCATCGCGAGCCTCTTCGGCCTCGCGTACGCGGCGCCCGGCGATCCAAGCGCGTTCGCAGCGGCCGTCAGCGCCGCGCTGGCGTCCAACCGCACGAGCCTGGTCCACGTGCGCACAGACCGAAAGGCGAACGTGGCGGAACACCGCGCCGTGTGGGAGGCCGTCCGCGCCCGGGTCTAGCTTTGGAGATGTGCCGGAAGCCCTCTTCGAACTCGCATCGGATACCCCGGCTGCGCGCCGCCCGCAGCGCCTGAGCTCCAAGGGCATCGCTCCGGGCGACGTCGTCGAGGTCGACAAGAAGGGCCGCCGCTTCCACGCCCTCGTCAAGGCGATCGAGCAGGACCCGAAGGGCTACTACCACCTGGAGCTCCACCCGTTCGACCGGCGCGTCAGCTACCGCCAGGCAACGGTGCGCGAGGTCGTGACGGTGTGGCGCCGCGTCAGGACAGGATCGGCAGCAGCGCCTGGAGCTTGATCTCGGTCTCGGCCAGCTCCGCAGCCGGGTCCGAGTCGCGCACGACGCCGACGCCCGCGTAGCAGCGCGCCACGCGGCTGGTCAGCAGCGCGCAGCGCAGCGCCACGCAGAACTCGCCGTCCTCGCTCGTGTCGGTCCAGCCGACGGGCCCCGCGTACCAGCCGCGGTCCAGGCCTTCGAGCGCCGGGATCATCGGCGCCGCGACCTCCAGCGGCTCGCCGCCGACCGCCGGCGTCGGGTGCAACATCCCCGCCAGCTCGACAGCGCCGATCGGCGACGCCAGCTGCGCGCGGATCGGCGTCGCGAGATGCTGGATGTTCGCCACGCGTACGAGCACCGGCTCGGGCGCGGCGGTCACCCAGACCGAGTACGGGCGCAGCGTGCGCTCGATGCGCCGGCTGACGATCACCTGCTCCTCGCGGTCCTTGGCCGAGCGCAGCAGCTGCTCGCCGAGGTGGTCGTCGACGGAAGGGTCGGCGCTGCGCCGCGTGGAGCCCGCAAGCGCGAGCGTTCCGGCGCGCATCCCGTCGCGGCGCACGAGCAGCTCGGGGCTGGCGGCGAGGAATGCGCTGTCGCCACGGCCCGCGCAGAAGACGAAACACGAAGGGAACGCGTCGCGCAGGACGCCGAGGACCGCGCCGGGATCATGGTCGGCGGCGGCGTGCACCTGGACCTCGCGCGCGAGGACGATCTTGTCCATGACGCCGGCGCGGATCCGCTCGACCCCGCGCGCCACCGCGGACTCGTAGTGCTCCGGCGGCATCGCGCTGCTGACGCGCACGCGCCCGGCCGGCGCCGGGTCCAGCAGCGGCAGCGGCGCCTGGCGCAGCTCGCCGAGGCGGCGCTCGACGCGGGCGAGCAGGTCCTCGGGCGTGTCGTCAGGCGCCGCGAGCGCTGCCGCGGTCAGGCGGACCTCGCCGCCGCGGCGCACGAGCAGCACCTCCGGCACCTGCAGCGAGGCCGGCGGGAACCCGGACCACTGCGGAGATGCTCCGCCGTCAGGCGCGAAGGCGAAGCCGCCGAGCGCGGCCAGACCGTCGTCGGGCTCGCAGACGGCCTGCGCCGCGAGCGCGCGCCAGCGCTTGGCGACCGTGCGGAACCGCTCAGGGCCCGACGCGTCCAGCGCTTCCACGCAGCCCAATGCGGCGCGCGCGGCGCTGCCGCGATCGGGCTGCTCCAGGCAGAACCACGGCTCGTCCGCACGCCGCGACGCCACCACGACGGCCGTCGGATCGACGGCCGGGTCGATGCTCCAGCCGAGCGCAGCCACGGCGGTGCCGCCGGTCCGCCGGGCGCGGCGGATCGCCTCGCCAAGCCGCCGGGCGAGGACCTCGCGCTCGGCCGATGGCAGCGCGAAGGGGTGCTCCTGGGCGCGAACGGACACCGGCTCGCAGTCTACGACGGCGGACTGCATTGAGACCCCTCTGACACTGACAACCGCACCGTCGCGGGGCACGATCCGTGCATGAACAAACCGCTCCAGCTCCTCGCGGGCGTGATCGCCGTAGCCGCGCTGGCGCTCGCGTGCGTGGAGCTCGCCAAGCTCATGGACACGGGCACGTGCGCCTCGGGTGGCCCGTACGTGTCGGCGAACCCGTGCCCGGAGGGCACCGGCACGCAGATCCTGCTGCTGATGGGCGCGATCCTCGTCTTCGTGATCGCCATGCTGGCCAGCGGCCAGGGCCTGTTCTTGTTCGGCCTGCTCTTCGTCGCGCTGTCGGCGATGTTCATCCGTGGCGCGATCACCGACGACAACTTCGCGGCCGCGGGCTACACCGTGGGCGCCATCTTCGCCGTGATGGGCGTGGTCCCGATGTTCATGGCGATCCGCGGCTGGTTCGAGGACGACAACAGCGCTGCCCGCTCGCGCGCGTCGGGCCTGGCAGCGTTCACGCAGGTGGCGATGGCGCCGGCTCCGGCGATGGCGATGGCGACGGTCCCCGCGCAGCCGCGCCCAGCCGACAACCTGGCCAAGCTCCAGCAGCTCGGCGACCTGCACGCGCGCGGCGTCCTCAACGACGCCGAGTTCGCATCCGAGAAGGCGAAGATCCTCAATGGCTCCTGACGGCTCACTCGT
Organism: uncultured Actinomycetes bacterium; assembly: GCA_963794105.1. GTDB lineage: Bacteria > Actinomycetota > Thermoleophilia > Solirubrobacterales > Solirubrobacteraceae > AC-49. The sequence goes on from CAWCEB010000036.1 coordinate 6,421, forward strand.
CGTTCAGGCACATCAGCGCGATGACGTCGCGCACGTGGTCCTCGTTCTCGATCCGGCGGGCGGCTGGCCCCTGCTTGTTCGGGAAGACGCGGTGGTGGATCACGCGGCCGGCCGCGACGAGCTCGGCCGCGCGGTCGCAATGGGCACTTCGGCCTAGGACCGCCTCAGTACGATCCGTGCATGCCCGATCAGCTGCACTTCACCGAGTCAGACGAAGCCAACGCGCTCATCGCGAGCGACCCGATGGCGCTGCTCGTCGGCTTCGTGCTCGACCAGCAGGTCACGGTGCAGAAGGCGTTCTCCGGCCCGCTGGCGCTGAAGGAGCGCCTGGGCTCGATCGATGCCGCGACGCTGGCGTCGGCCGACCTCGAGCCGGTCTTCCGCGAGCGCCCCGCGATCCATCGCTTCCCTGGCAACATGGCCAAGCGCGTCCACGACCTGGCCGTCCACGTGCGTGACCGCTATGACGGCGACGCAGCACGCGTCTGGACCGACGCCGCAGACGCGGACGAGCTGCGCGCCAACATCGCAGCGATGCCCGGCTTCGGTGAGATGAAGATCAAGGCGCTGGGCGCGGTCCTGTCCAAGCGCTTCGGGGTAGCGGTCGCCGACGACCTCGTCCCGTGGCACCCGACGCTCGGCGACGTCGACTCCGCCCAGGCCCTCGCCGATTACCAGGCGGCCAAGCGCGAGCACAAGGCGCAGTGGTCCAAGGGCAAGGCGCCCGCAGCTAGCTGAGCGCACCCGGATCGGCCGGCACGTCGACGGCGTGCTGGCGCAGCGCCTCCAGCGGCACGATGTCGAGCGCACGCTCGTGCGTCGCGGCAAGGACGACGAACGCCGCGGCGCCTTCCTCGTGCGCGCGCAGCCAGTTGACCGCGGTGACGCACCAGCGGTCCCCCGGCACCAATCCCGGAAAGCCGTAGCCGGGCATGGGGGTCGTCAGGTCGTTGCCGATCGAGTGCTGGTGCTCGAGGAACTCGGTCGTCACGACCGCGCAGATCGTGTGACTCCCGCCGTCCTCCGGGCCGGTGTTGCAGCATCCGTCGCGGTAGAAGCCCGTGAGCGGATCGGTGCCGCATGTCTCGAGGTCCCCGCCCAGGACGTTGCGGCTGGTCACGGGATCTGCTGCACCGACCATGTGTTGCCGTCGGGGTCGCTGAAGAAGACGAACCGCCCCCACGGGAAGTCCTGGACGTCGCCGACCTCCACCCCGCGCCCGGCGAGCTCGGCGCGGGCGGCCTCGATGTCGTCGACCACGAGCTGCAGCCCCTTCGCGGAGCCCGGCGGCGTGTCGACGAGGCCCTCGCCGATCGAGATCGAGCACGCCGAGCCGGGTGGCGTGAGCTGGACGAAGCGGATCTCGTCACTGACCCGATGGTCGTGGTCTGCGTTGAAGCCCGCCTGCTCGACGTAGAACGCCTTGGCGCGGTCGACGTCGGAGACGGGCACTGGAACCAGCTCGAGCTTGAAGTCCATGGCCCCAGCAGCCTACGAGCCCGGCGCCCCGAAGGTCGATCGCAGCGAGCGCGCCAGCCGGCGCGCGTGGTCGCTGCCACGACGGCCGGCCCACGGGTGCGGGCCCATCGCCCAGGGATGCCAGCCCAGCGTGCCGTAGCTCTCGCGCACGGCGGCCTTGAGCTCGCCGCGATGCGCTCCGCAGGCGTAGCGCGTTCGGCCGTAGATGCCGCGCCCGTGCCACGTGAGCCAGTTGCCGGGATCGGCGTCGACGTACTCGCCGTGGCGCAGGTCGAGCAGCTGATGCTCGAGCGCGATCTGGGTCTCAGGATCCGGCCGCACGCCGCATGTCTCACACGAGAAGACGACCTTGACGGGCACACCTCCAGACTACGCCTCATGCACGAGGCCAAGATCGAGGAGACCCCGGCGGGCCGCCTGCCCGCCGACGACGGCTGGTTCATCCTCAACCTCGCCGAGATCGGCTGGCGAGCGATTCCGGGAAACGGGACGTGGTGCATCTTCGAGTCTCCGAACGCCCCGTCCAGGACGCTCGGGATCGGCGTCCACGTCCTGCAGCCGGGCGAGCCGCCGGGCATGTACCACCGCGAGAGCGACCAGGAGGGATTCCTGGTGATCGCCGGGGAGTGCCTCGCGATCGTCGAAGGCCAGGAGCGGCGGATGCGCACGTGGGACTACCTGCACTGCCCGCCCGAGACCGAGCACATCACGATTGGCGCGGGCGACGGGCCGTGCGCGATCCTGATGGTCGGCACGCGCATGCCACACGGGACCACGCACTACCCGGCCGAGCCGGTCGCGGCGAGGCACGGGGCCGCGGTCGACACACCGACCGACGACGCGAAGGAGGCCTACGCCGGCCGGCCGCAGTCGGAGCCCGCGCGGTCGCCGTGGCCGCTCACAGCACCGGCTTGAGATCCACGACCGGCGTGCCGTCGATCGCCTCGATGGGCGCGACGCGCAGCCGGCCGCCGTCGACCTCGAGCACCTCGACCTCATGCAGCCCGATCGGGTTGGGCCGCGACGCCGAGCGCGTGGAGAACACGCCGCGCAGCGGGTTGGTCACGTCGTCGCGCGGATGCACGCGCAGCGCGTCGCGATCGCCGAGGTGCAGCCAGGTCAGGACGAGCAGGCGATCGCCTGCGGCCACGCCGTCGAGGCCGGCGATGAACTCCGGCGCGAGCACGATCCATGCCTCCGCCCCGCCCTCGCGCCCCTGCTTGGGCGCCGCGTCGAGGTCGTCGAGCGGCGACTCGATCACGCCGACGCGCCGCAGGCCGAACGGCTCAGTGGACACGGCGCGCACAGATCGCATTGCCGCAGCGGCGGTAGTCGCGGCCGGCCAGCAGCGGCCGGCGGCTGGCGAACTGGTACGTCACGCCGGGGCCGCCGCGCCGCAGCACGACGATGTACGGCTGGCCATAGGTCCAGCCGCCATCGAACCCGTTGAACGCCGCTTCGCGACCGGCCGCGAAGCCACCGACGGCGGCTGGGCGCTCGTCCTTGGACGCGCGCCCGCCGTAGAAGGCCCCGATGCCGATCGCGACGACGAGCAGCCAGACGACGATGCGCACGAAGCGATCAGCCGGCCGCCACCGGCGCTCCCTTGAGCGCGTCGGCGAACGACTCCGACGTCATGACGTCCGAGAACATCGGGTAGTCGAACTTGATCGCGTTCGCGTGCTCCTCCTCGGAGGTCGCGGCGACGCAGTCCGACAGCGTGATGACCTCGTAGCCCTTCTCGTAGCCGGTCCGCATCGTCGACTCGACGCAGCAGTTCGTCAGGAAGCCGCCGAGCGCGATCGTCGTGATCCCGCGCGCGCGCAGGATGAAGTCGAGGTTCGTCGTGGCGAACGTGTCGAGCCCGCGCTTGCCCTCGACGACGATGTCGCCCTCCTGCGGCGCCAGCGCGTCGACGATCTCCGAGCCCCACTCGCCCTTCACGAACGCGGTCGAATCGACGACGCCCTTGAGGATCCCGTACGGGTGCTCCGCGATCTCGTTGTAACCGGGCGCGAACGTGATCGGGGCGTGCACGATCGTCGCCCCTGCGGCTCGCGCAGCCTCCACGAGGCGGCGCGTGTTGTCGAGCATGCCGGTCTGCTCCATCACCCCCTGGACCGCGCCATGGAGGGCGCCGCCCTCCGAGGTGAAGTCGTTCTGGTACTCGATCAGGACGACGGCGGTGCGCTTGGGATCGACAGCCACGGGAGCCTCCTCGCGGTGGGTGGAGAACGTCTCCCGACTGTAGCCAAGTAGCGTGCTCTGCCATGGGTCCCGAGGACGTTCGCCTTCCTGACGCAATGGGCGAGCGCCTCGCGGCACGCGCCGAGGCGCTGCTGCCGCTGGCCACCCTGCTCTCCGACGAGCACGCCCCGTCGGCCGGGCGAGCGCGAGGCGCTGGCGGAGCTGGCCGAGCGCCTGCGCAACACCTATCCGTACCCGGACCCGCGCTACGCCGGTCAGATGCTCAAGCCCCCGACCGCGGTCGCGTGGGCGGCGTACGCCACCGCGATGCTGCTGAACCCCAACAACCACGCGCTCGACGGCGGCCCGGCGACCGCGGAGATGGAGAAGGAGGCCGTGGCGCAGCTCGCGGCGATGTTCGGCTACGAGCAGCATCTCGGGCACCTGACCGCATCCGGCACGATCGCCAACCTCGAGGCGCTGTGGGTTGCCCGCGAGCTGCATCCCGGCGCCGCGATCGTCTCGGGCGAGAACGCCCACTACACGCACGCGCGCGTGTCGGCGGTGCTCGGCGCGAAGCATGAGACGGTTCCCCAGGACGCCGACGGGCGCATCGACCTCGATGCGCTCGAAGCGCGGCTGAAGCGCGGCGGCGTCGGCACGGTCGTCGCGACGCCGGGGACGACCGCCCTCGGCGCGGTCGACGCTGTCGGCGCGGTCGCCGGCCTGTGCGCCGAGCACGGCGCGCGGCTGCACGTGGACGCCGCCTACGGCGGCTTCTTCCGGCTGCTGGCCGACGGCGGCGAGCCCGGCGTCGCCGCCGAGCCGTTCGCCGCGATCGCGCGCGCGGACTCGATCGTGGTCGACCCGCACAAGCACGGCCTGCAGCCCTACGGCTGCGGCTGCGTGCTGTTCGCCGATCCCGGCGTCGGGCGCCTGTATGCCCACGATTCGCCGTACACGTACTTCACGTCCGACCAGCTGCACCTCGGCGAGATCAGCCTCGAGTGCTCGCGCGCAGGCGCCGCCGCGGCAGCGCTGTGGACGACGCTGCGCGCGCTCCCGCTGACGCGCGAGGGGTTGGGCCGGCACCTCAGCGCGGCGCGCGCCGCGGCGCTCGAGCTCGCAGCGGGGCTCGACGCCGACGAGCGCACCACCGTCGTCCTGCCGCCGGACGTCGACATCGTCTGCGTCGTCCCCGCCGGAGCGTCGGCCGCGCACGCCAGCGCCGCCGCTGACCGCGCGTTCGACACGCTTGCCGAGGACGGCTGGCACGTCGCGAAGCTGCGCGCCGACACCGGCTGGCTGCGCCGCCGCCACCCGGAGATCGCCGGCGACGCCCCGACGACCACGGCGCTGCGCTGCTGCCTGCTCAAGCAGGAGCACGCGGGCGTCGCGCGCGAGCTGGCAGCGACGCTCGCAGAGCATCTGACGCGCGACCGATGAGTTCCGGCCGCGCACGCGGTCTGTGCTGCATGTCGATCGACGAGATCCTCGACGCGGTCGCGCCGGGCGAAGACGCACAGGCGCTCGCCCTCATGCTGATCGTGGCAGCGTGCGAGCAGGCTTCCACCCTCATGCTCGACGATGTCCCGCTGCTCGTGACCGCCCTGACCGAGGAGGCTTGACGTGTTGCTCGACGGACGCAATGCCGTGATCCACGGCGGCGGGGGATCGATCGGCGGCGCGGTGGACTGAGGCGATCAGTGGATCGTCTCGCCCGCCTCGAGCATCGCGACGAACGTCTCGAGGCGCCGCGCGCGCGTCTCCGGCCGCTTGGCATCGTGAAGGCGATAGAGGATCGCGTAGCGGTTCTGGCTGGTGAGCTGCGCGAAGAACGCCGCCGCGCCCGGCCGGGCATCGAGCTCGCGCTGGAGGTCGTCGGGAACGGTCATCTGCGCCTGCCCCGCATACGCCGCCTCCCAGCGCCCGTCGGCCTTCGCGCGCTCCACCTCGGCGAGGCCCGCTGGGCGCATCCGCCCAGACGCGATGAGCGCCTCGGCCTTGTCGCGGTTGATCTTCGACCAGCGGCTGCGCGCGCGGCGCGGCGTGAAGCGCTGCAGGAAGTACCGGTCGTCGAGCGCGTTGCGGCGGCCGTCGATCCAGCCGAAGCAGATCGCCGTGTCGAGCACCTCGGGATACGCGACGCTCGCGATGCCCGACCCCTTCTTCGCGATCTTCACCCAGACGCCGTCGGGGTCGGCATGGTGCTCCTCGAGCCACGCCTCCCACTCGGCATCCGAGGCGAACGTGAGCTGCGGAGCGTTCTCGGCGGGCACGGGCCGTAGGCTGACAGGCGATGTTCGACCACGTCACGATCCACGTCTCCGACCGCGATGCCTCGGAGCAGTTCTTCGAAACCGTGCTGATCCCGCTCGGCATCGAGAGCACGTACCGGACCAACAACTTCTCGGTCTGGGACGACTTCATGATCACCCGCGCCGACGCGGAGCACCTCGTCACGGCCGGCCTGCACGTCGCGTTCGCCGCCCCCTCGCGCGAGCAGGTCGACGCGTTCTGGCAGGCGGGCATCGATGCGGGCGCCGAGGACGACGGCCCGCCCGGGCCGCGGACGCAGTACCGCGACGACTACTACGGCGCCTTCCTGCGCAGCCCCGATGGCATCAGCGTCGAGGCGGTCCACTACGACACGGTCCGCCGCAGCGGAGGCGTGATCGACCACCTATGGATGCGCGTCAGCGACCTCGCCGCGTCGACCGCCTTCTACCGGGCCGCGGCCCAGGCGCTCGGGCTCGAGGTGCGCCGCGCGGACGACGGCCGCACGGCGATCGCCGGAGGCGGCGCGTCGTTCACGCTCGTCCCCGGCGAAGCCACCCGAAACCTCCACATGGCCTTCAGCGGCGACAACGCGGCGGTCGACCGATTCCACGCATCGCTGACAGCGGCGGGCTACGAGGATCACGGCGCCCCCGGCGAGCGCCCCCGCTACCACCCCGGGTACTACGCCGCCTACGTGCTCGATCCCGACGGCAACAACATCGAGGTCGTCGACCACAACCGGACCTAGGGCCTTAAGGCGCTTTCGCGCGCTGTGACGGGGCGTATCATCGGGACGAGGACTCCCTATGACCGCACTTGGCCTTGCGCTCCTGCTCGCTGGAGCAGTGCTCGTAATCGCCGAGGCACATGTGCCCGGCGGAGTCCTCGGTGTGCTCGGCGGCATCGCGCTGATCGCCGGCGGGATCGTCGTCATCGGCGCCCTTGGCGGTGGCGCCGCGCTCGCGGTGCCGGTCGGGATCGGCATCGGCGTCGCTGTGGGCGCCTGGACGCTGGCCGTCACGCGCAAGGCGGCGGAGGTGCGCCGCATGCGGGTGCGGGCGGGTGCCGAGGGGCTGTGCGGGCAGGTCGGCGTGGTGCGCCGCTGGGCCGAGCCGTCCGGTCAGGTGTTCGTCGACGGCGCGCTGTGGCGCGCGCGTCACGACTGGCCGCTCGCCGACAACGAAGGACTCCACGAGGGCGACCAGGTCGTGGTCGAGCGCGTGAGCGGCCTGACCCTGTGCGTCCGCCGCGCCGACGAATGGGAGCTCACCGCATGATCGCCGCTGTCGTCATCCTCGTGATCGTCGCCGTGGTGGCGGCGATCGTGCTCGCGGGCGCCTCCGTTCGCGTCCTTCGCGAATACGAGCGCGGCGTGGTGTTCCGCCTTGGACGCGTGACCGCGCAGCGCGGGCCCGGGCTGATCTTCCTGCTGCCGATCATCGACCGCATGGTCCGCGTGAGCCTGCGCACGGTGACGCTGAAGATCCCCGCCCAGGACATCATCACGCGCGACAACGTCCCCGCGCGCGTGACCGCCGTCGCCTACTACCGCGTGATCGACCCGGCACGCTCGGTGATCGAGATCGAGAGCGTGATCGCCGCAACCTCCCAGATCGCCCAGACGACGCTGCGCTCGGTGCTCGGCAAGGCGGAGCTCGACTCGCTGCTGTCCGAGCGCGAGCAGATCAACGAGCACCTGCAGCAGATCATCGACGACCAGACCGAGCCCTGGGGCGTGAAGGTCACGACCGTCGAGATCAAGGACGTCGAGATCCCCGACCGGATGCAGCACGCGATCGCGCGCCAGGCCGAGGCCGAGCGCGAGCGGCGCGCCAAGGTCATCAACGCCGAGGGCGAGTTCCAGGCCTCGGCGCGCCTGACCGACGCGGCGGACGTGATCAGCCGCAACCCCGTCGCGATCCAGCTGCGCTACCTGCAGACGCTGATCGAGGTCAGCGGCAACCAGAGCGCGACGATCGTCTTCCCATTGCCGCTGGACGTGCTGCAGCCACTCGTCGCCGCTGCCGAGAGCCGGCGCGCCGAGGTGACGAACGGCGAAGACCGCGAGCGGATCGAGGAGGCCGTGCAGGCGGCACAGGCGGCGCTCAAGGCGGGGTCGGATCCCGCGCCTGTCAGCACGCGCGCCACGTAGGTATCAGCTCGCGTCTTCGTGGGCATGGGCGGCCCATGAAGACACTGCTGCTCGTCGCCGCCACCGTGGCGCTGGGCGGGCTCGGCGCGGCCCAGGCCGCCCCGGCCGCCGAGCCGCCGCCGGGGGCGGTCATCTCCGACTCGCTCGACTACATCGACCGGGTCCCGGACTCCTCCGGCATCGTGGAGGGCAAGTTCGACACCGTCGGTGGCCGCCAGGTTCTGGTCACCACCGGCACCTACGGGTTCCGCGTCTACGACGTGAGCGATCCGCAGTCGCCACAGCTGCTCGACACCTACCAGCCCCCGGACATCCTCGGGAAGAACGGCTACTGGCAGGACGAGGACATGGAGCTGGATGTCCACCGCAAGCTGATCATCGGCGCGGTCGACCCGCGCCACGACGACGTCGACCAAGAGAGCTGCCCCGGGATCGGGCAGCTTGGCTCCAAGACTCGCAACCCGAACTGCCGGTCGGGCTTCTACGTCATCTCGTACGCGGACCCGGAGCACCTCAAGCAGATCGGCGACATGGTCGAGCTGCCCGTGGGCCACACGACCAGCTGCATCGACGACTGCAACTACGTGTGGACGGGCGGACCGGCGCGGCGCAACGACCTCGCGTACCTCGGGCCGTTCACGCCCGGCGCGCGCGGCGACGGGCGGCCGATCTGGGTGACGAACCTCAAGGACCCGGCGCATCCCGAGGTCTACCCGAAGCCGATCGACCTCGGCCGCAACGACGGCCTGACCGACTACTCCCACGACGTCGACGTCGACGGCAACGGCATCGCGTGGATCAGCGGTCGCGGCGGGCTGACCGGCTACGCCACGACCGGGCGCTGGCGCGACCCGAAGACCGACAGGGTCCGTCCCGCCAAGCCGTGGGATCCAGTGCTCGTCGCGGGCGGCGGCATCCCCGGCGGCAGCGACGGCGTGGCGCAGCCGCAGACGGATTTCATCCACAACTCGACGCGGCCCACCGACGGGTCGGTGTCGGCCTCGGGCGTCGATGACAACAACGTGGTGTTGATGACCGAGGAGGACTTCACGACACCGTGCGACCAGGGCGGCCGGATCGTGGCGGCCGACATCACGAGCTCGCTGGGTGGCGAGGGCGAGACGAACTCGACGCCTGAGGATCCCTTCCGGATGACGACGCTGAGCTCGTTCCACCCGAAGCGCAACGCGCCGGATTCGGCGGCCCCGAACGACGACTGCTCCGCGCACTACTTCGAGGCGAAGGACGGTGCGCTGGCGGCGGCGTGGTACGGCCAGGGGCTGCGCCTGATCGACGCGACCGATGCTCGCAACCTGCACCAGGTCGGCTACTACTACGTGGTCGGGACGGACGCAGGGAACCCGACGTCGCTGTCGTGGGACACCGCGTGGCACGGCAACTACGTGTTCCTGTTCGACATGGCCCGCGGTATCGAGGTCCTGCGCCTCAAGGCGGGGACGGCGCACGTCGCGAGCCTGCGCACGGCACGGGAGCCGCGCTCCGCGAGCCGCCGCAGCGATCCGCTCGCGGCACGCCCGGTCGGCGGCCTCACCCGCGGGTCGCTGGTCTGCCCGCTGTTCCTGATCCCGGCCTGACCGTCTGCGCCGGACTGAGGGGACTGTCCCCTCAGTCCGGCGCATAGCATGCCGTCGATGGACCTCCTCAAGCTCGTCGACCGCTCCTGGCCCGTCGTGGGCCGCGTCATGGACGGGCACACGTTCGTCTACCGCGCCACCAACGGGCTCGTCGGGCACCGCATCCCCGGCCTCCCGGCGACACTGCTGCTCGACCACGTCGGCGCCAAGAGCGGCGTCAAGCGCACGAGCCCGTTGCTGTACATCGAGGATGGCGCCGACGTCGTGATCGTCGCCTCCAAGGGCGGCTATCCCAAGCATCCCGCGTGGTTCCACAACCTTCGGGCGAATCCCGACACGACCGTGCAGATCGGCTCCGAGCGCCGCCCCGTCCACGCCCGGGTCGCAACGCCCGAGGAGCGCGAGCGGCTGTGGCCCCACGCGGTCTCCGCCTACCACGACTACGCGCGCTACCAGGAGCGCACGGGGCGTGAGATCCCGCTCGTGATCCTGGAACGCCGCTGATGACGCTCGCGTGGGGCCCCGCCCGCCTCTGGTGAGGTGACACGGCCGCGAAGTTGTGCAGAAGCGCAGGCCTTCGCCACGGCGCTGAGCGGCAGGCGTACGGTCGTGATCGGGAGGTGCCTGTCCAACAGGAGGTCTGGCCGTGGCCGACACCGAGGTTGCTCCCACCACCGCCACGAACGGCGCGCCCACCGGGGACGCGTCGCTCGTCGACACCAGTCACGGTGCGTCGCAGATCCGAGGTCAGGCCTCAGTCGCGCGCTCGACGCTGAACGAGGGACGCTTCGGGCGCATGTTCCGCACCCTGCCGCCGCTGGATCCGGGCGGCGACGCGATCGCGGCGCTCGTGAAGCACATGAAGGACGCCGGCGCGGCACCCTCCGGCGACAACCACAAGATCCCGTCGGGCTACACCTACTTCGGGCAGTTCGTCGACCACGACATCACGTTCGACCCGATGTCGCAGCTGCAGAAGCAGAACGACCCTGACGCGCTCGTCGACTTCCGCACGCCTCGGTTCGACCTCGATTCGCTGTACGGCTCGGGCCCGTCCGACAGCCCGTTCCTCTACGAGTCCAACAGCCCGGCGAACCGCGGGCTGAAGCTGCTCGTCGGCCACAACGCCGCCAACAGCGAGTTCGAGCGCGACGACCTTCCGCGCAACCAGCAGGGCCGCGCGCTGATCGGCGACCCGCGCAACGACGAGAACATCATCGTCTCCCAGCTGCAGCTGCTGTTCATCCGGTTCCACAACAAGGTCGTGGACCGTGTCCGCCACAACCACCCGGAGCTCACCGGCGGCGCGCTCTTCGACGAGTGCGTGCGGGTCGTGCGCTGGCACTACCAGTGGATCGTCGTGCACGACTTCCTGGAGCGGATCGTCGGCAAGGCGATGGCGCAGACCGTGCTGAAGCCCGGGACGGCCACGACGCCGCCGACGGTGGAGCGGCTGTTCTTCGACTGGGTCAACGAGCCGTTCATGCCCGTCGAGTTCTCCGGCGCCGCCTACCGCTTCGGGCACAGCATGGTGCCGCCCGGATTACGACCTCAACGAGATCGTGGTCCAGGTTCCCATCTTCGCGGCCGAGGCGAACCCGGATCCGCTCGCGCATCTGGGCGGCTTCCGGCGGCTGCCGTCGCTGTGGACCGTCGACTGGTCGCGCTTCTTCAAGACCACGTCGCAGGCGCCGCAGTTCAGCCGCAAGATCGACATCAAGCTCTCCGGGCCGCTGTTCAAGCTCCCGACGGGCGTCGATCCCGGCCGCCACGCGCTGGCGAACCTGAACCTGCGGCGCGGGCGCGCGCTGGGCCTGCCGTCCGGTCAGGACGTCGCCGCGGCGATGAGCCTGCCCGCCCTGACGCGCCGCCGAGCTCGACCTCGACGGCATCGACCTCCCGGCCGCAGGCAAGGCGGCGCTCAAGGCGCACACCCCGCTCTGGTACTACGTGCTGCGCGAGGCGCAGGTGAAGGGCAGCGGCGAGCACCTCGGTCCGGTCGGCGGGCGGATCGTCGCGGAGGTCCTCGTGGGCCTGCTCGACGGTGACCCGTCGTCCTGGCTGAAGCAGAAGCCGATGTGGAAGCCGTTCCTGCCGGCCGCCACCGCCGGCAATTTCAAGATGGCGGACCTGGTGAAGTTCACGCTCGGGTGAGGGTCATCGTCATCGGCGCGGGCGTCGCCGGCCTGAGCGCCGCGCACGAGCTCGCGCGGCGCGACGGCTTCGAGGTCGTCGTCTACGAGCAACGGTCCGTCGCGGGCGGCAAGGCCCGCAGCATGGACGCGATCGCAGGCACCGGTGGGCGGCGCGCGCTTCCGGGCGAGCATGGGTTCCGGTTCTTCCCGGGCTTCTACCGCCACCTGCCCGACACGATGAGCCGCATCCCGTTCGGGCGCAACGTCCACGGGGTGTTCGACAACCTCATCACCTCCACGCAGATCCAGATCGCCCGCGAGGGGCACGCAAACGAGCTGGTCTCCCCCGCTCACTTCCCCGAGAGCCTGAGCGACTGGGAAGCGGTCATGCGGTTCGCGCTGGAGTTCGCGACCCATCTCGGGATCCCCGCCGCCGACCAGGTGCACTTCGTCGGGCTCCTGAGCGACCTGCTCTCGGCATGCGAGGAGCGCAAGTTCGGCCAGTACGAGAACGAGAGCTGGTGGGAGTTCTCGGACGCCGAGCACCGGTCGCCCGCCTACCAGCGGTTCCTCGCCGACGGCCTGACCCGCTCGCTCGTCGCGGCGCGCGGCAAGGAGATGAGCGCCCGCACCGGCGGCTCGATCCTGCTGCAGCTGCTGCAGGACCTCTCGACCCCGGGCGGGAACGCCGACCGCGTCCTCAACGGGCCGACGAGCGACGTCTGGATCACCCCATGGGTCGATGAGCTCACCCGGCTGGGCGTCGAGCTGCGCTTCGACGCCGCCGTTGAGGCGATCGAGAGCACCGGCGGCCGCGTGACCGGGATCTCCGGCGCCGGGTTCAGCGACCAGGCCGACTTCTACATCGCGGCCGTCCCGGTCGAGGTCCTGCGCGAGCGGATCGCGATGGACGGCCTCAAGCGCCACAGCCCGGCGCTCGCCGGCCTGGACGCGCTCCAGGTCAGATGGATGAACGGCCTGATGTTCTACCTGCACCGGGACGTCCCGCTCGTCCACGGCCACAGCATCTACATCGACTCCGCCTGGGCGCTCACCTCGATCTCGCAACGGCAGTTCTGGCCGCACTTCGACCTGCATGCGATGGGCGACGGAGACGTCGGCGGACTGCTGTCCGTCGACATCTCCGACTGGGAGGCGCCCGGCGTGTTCACCGCGCGGGGGAAGATCGCCCGCCGGTGCAGCAAGGAAGAGGTCGCCGCCGAGGCGTGGGACCAGTTGAAGGCCTCGCTGAACGACGGCGCCCAGGTGCTCGCCGACGACAACCGCGCGGCGTGGTTCCTGGACCCGGACATCGTCCCGCCGAACCCGACCGATGCGACGAACCTGGAGCCGCTGCTGGTCAACACGAAGGGGTCGTGGCCGCACCGGCCGCCCGCCGAGCTGCCCGAGGTCAAGAACCTGTTCCTCGCCTCGGACTACGTCCAGACCTACACCGACCTGGCGACGATGGAGGCCGCCAACGAGGCGGCGCGACGCTGCGTCAACGCGATCATCGACGCGAGCGGGTCGGATGCCGAGCCGTGCCAGGTCTGGAAGCTGCGCGAGCCCGGCGGGCTGCCGTTCCAGATCGCGCGCGAGATCGACCGCGTGATCTACCGGGCGCTGGGCCCGAAGCACGGGCCGCCGCCGACCGTCGAGCTGAAGAACGGCGACCTGCGCATCAACCGCCCGGGCTGAGCTCACAGCATGCGCTCGTAGTAGTAGTTGACCGGCCCGTCCGGCTTGCCCTCGCTCCTGCTGAAGCCCAGGCTCTCGTACAGCGCGCGGGCGGCGACGTCGTCCTCGCCCGTGTTGAGCTCCATGTAGTCCGCGCCGCGCTCCCTTGCGAAGGCCATCGCCGCCTCCATGAGCGCCCGGCCGCGTCCCTGCCCGCGCAGCGCAGGGACGACGTACAGCTCGGCCAGGTAGCACTCGAGCCCCTCGGTCCAGATCGAGGGGCGGAAGCGCATGACGGCGAGCCCATCCGGCCCGTCGCCGACGAGCAGCACGGCGGTATCGCCGGTCTCCATCAGCGACCGCAGGCGCTGCGCGATCACGGACGGGCCGGGCGTGACCTCCTCGTACTCGGTGTTGAAGTCGTGCAGCAGCCCGCCGATGGCGTCGGCGTCCGAGACCTGCGCCTGGCGTACGTGGATGCCGCTCAACGGCGGGAGATGGTCAACGAGGCCTGCAGCGTGTTGGACCTGTTGCCCGCCTGGTCGGTCGCGCTGATGGTGACGCGGTAGCTCCCAGGCGAGAGCGGCCGCCGCAGCGCGATCCTCAACTGCGCCGGGCCGGCGGGCAGTGTCGCGGTCACGCGCTTGACCGTGACGGCCGCAAGCGCGGCGCGCAGGCTCATGGTGTGAACCTATCCGCCGCGCTGCGGTCCGTGGGAAATCTCAGCGGCGCTGCCAGACCGGCATCACCAGCGACTGCGTCCGCCCGGTGCAGCCACCCGTCTCGGGAACGACGTTCGTGAGCCTGAGATGGGAGCCGTCGATCTTCCAGGTGTAGACGCCGATGCTGCCCTTGCCGCCGGTGAAGACGTCACAGCCCTTGTCCTGCCTGAAGACGAGGCGGTTGTCGGACGCCATCGCGTAGCGCCCGTCCGTCTCGCCGTCGAGCTCCTGGAAGGTCGTGTACGTCCCGTCTTTGCGCAGCTCGAGGCGGAAGTTGCCCGCCAGGCGCACGTCGCCCCCGTCGGCGTCGATCGCCTGCTGGGAGCTCAGCTTCGCGTACCACGCCCCGATGTAGGGGCCGCTGGGCTTCGTGGTCGGGATGTTGGCTGCGCTCGCGGGCACCGCCTTGCGCGCCGCCTCGGCGGAGGACTTGGTCGTGGCAGGCTGATCCTCGTCCGTCGAGCCGCAGCCGGTGAGCGCGATCAGGCCGATCGTCCCGATCGCCGTCGCATGTCGCAGCCTCATGGTGGTTCCTTTCGTCGAGGGGCTGGTCGGCCGCGACGGTGCGCGAGGCTGCCTGCAGGACGCTTGCAAACCGGTAGCGGTGCGGTTTCGCAGCGGATACGGTCTCCCCCAGGCTCGCCATGGAAGGTGCCCGCGAAACCGAGTTCCGCCTTCTCGGATCGGTCGAGGCAGTGGTCGGCGGGCGGCCGGTGGCACTCGGTGGGATCAAGCAGCGCGCGCTTCTGGCCGCGCTGCTCCTCGATGCGAACTCGGTCGTGTCGACCGGACGGCTGACGGAGGCGCTCTGGGGCGAGGACGCACCGGCGACGGCCGGCAAGACGCTGCAGGTCTACGTGTCGCGCCTGCGTCATGAGCTCGAGGGCACCAACGGCGCCGGCAGCGGGCGCCTGATCACCCGCGCGCCCGGCTATGCGCTGGAGGTCGCGCCGGACGAGGTCGACCTGTTCCGCTTCGAGCGCCTCGTCGAGGAGGCGCGTGAGAGCCTGCGCGCGGGCCACGCCGCGGAGGCGGCCGAGCAGCTCCGGACCGCGCTCGCCCTGTGGCGCGGACCCGCGCTGGCGGATTTGGACCTCGAGCCCGTCGGGCGGCTCGCGGCACCCCGGCTCGAGGAGGCGCGCCTGGCGGCGCTGGAGGACCGGATCGACGCGGACCTCGCAAACGGGCGGGCGAGCGAACTGGTGGGCGAGTTGCGCGGACTGGTGGATGACCATCCGCTTCGCGAGCGCCTGCGGGCGCAGCAGATGCTCGCGCTGTACCGGACAGGGCGCCAGGCCGATGCGCTCTCGGCCTTCCAGGATGCGCGCCGCCGGCTCGTCGGCGAGCTCGGACTCGAGCCGGGCGCGCGCCTCCAGGAGCTGGAGCGCCAGATCCTCGACCAGGACCCGGCTCTCCAACTGCGCGGGAAGCGGCGCGCGCCCGGGCCGGAGCCACGCATCCGCCGGCGGACGCTGGTGCTCGCCGGCGCTGCGGCGTGCGTGATCGCTGCCGGCGTCGTGATAGCAGCGACGGGCGGCGGCGACGGCAAGCCGCCCAGCGCGGCCGCCGCGCCTGCGATCAAAGTCGTCGCCGACAGCCTCGTGGGAATCGACGCACGCACCGGCCGGCTGGTCGCGCAGTACCAGGTCGGCGCGGACCCGGACCAGGTCGCCGCGTGGCGCGACGTGGCGTGGGTCTCCAATCCGTCGGACCGCACGCTCAGCTACGTCGATCTCACCACGGGCCATCGCCAGGACGTCAAGGGCTTCCCGGCCGTCGATCACGTCGCGACGACGCCCAACGGCGACGTGTTCGTGTCGAGCTTCAAGCGCTTCGTGTGGACGGTCTCCGACACGCTGGTCCCGCAGCGCGTCCTCCGGCTTCCCGGCCAGGCCGAGGCGCTCGCGGTCGGCGCAGGTTCACTGTGGGTCTCGAGCCCTGCGACGAAGCGCGGCGAAGGCGGGGACCAGGTCGTGCGCTACGACCCCGGGACGGCCCGCATCGCCGAGCGCATACCGGTCGGCGCGACTCCGATCTTCATCGCCTTCGGCTTCGGCAAGCTCTGGGTGTCCAACTACGACGGCGACAGCGTGTCCGTGATCACCCCCGGGAAGCGCACCGCGAAGACCATCCCGCTCGGCGACGGCCCGCTCGGGATCGCGTCGGGCGAGGGCGCGGTGTGGGTCGTGCTCTACGGCGAGCGCGAGCTGCTGCGACTGAACCCGGAGACGGGGAAGGTGGTCGCCCGGATCCCCGTCGGCGACGGGCCGCTATCGGTGGCCGCCGCGGAAGGATCGGTCTGGGTGACGAATCGCGAGGACGGCACCGTCACGCAGGTCGATCCGGACACCAATCGCGTCGTGCGGAGCGTCGACGTCCAGATGCCGCCCCACGGGGTCGCCGTGTCGGGCGGCAAGGCCTGGGTGACCATCCGGGCGTCGGCGTACCCGTAGGAGGCCGAAGCGTCAGCGCCCGCGACGCCGCTCGGCGAACCCCGCCAGCGCGGCGCGCGCGTCAGGCTCGTCGAACAGGCGAACGCAGTGGTACGTCTCGCGCGCCATCGCCTGCTCGAGCAGCTCGCCGAAGCGCTCGTTGAGCATCGACTTGGTCGCCGCCACCGCGGCGCGCGACGTGCGCGAGAAGACGCCGATCCAGTGCTCGACGCGGGCATCGAGGTGGAAATGGGCGATCATCTCGGTCGCGAACCCGTGGGCATGCGCCCAGGCGGCGTTGCGCTCCTCGCCGCCGAGCAGCAGCTCGCGCGCGGCGGACTCGCCGAGCACCTCCGGCAGGAGCAGCGTGCCGGCGTTGCTGGCGACGAGCCCGATCCCGACCTCGGGCGTGATGAGCCGCACGTGGTCGGTGCACAGGCGCAGGTCGCAGCTTGCCGCGAACTCCAGCGCGCCGCCGACGCACACGCCATCGACGACGGCGATCACCGGCACCGGCGCCGCGAGCACGACGCGCGTCATGCGCTGGAAGCCCTCGATCGTCGCCGCCCATGCGGCGCTGTCGGCGTCGATCGCGCTCTGCAGGTCATCGCCTGCCGAGAAGTGCTCGCCCGCGCCGCGCAGCACGACGCAGCGGACGCCCTCGTCGGCCCCCGCCTCCTCGATCGCGTCTGCGATCGCGGTCATCGTCTCCAGGTCCCAGGCGTTGCGGCGTTCCTGGCGGTCCCAGACGATCATGCGCGCGGTGTCACGCACCTCGGTGGTCACGGTCATCGGGCGAGTTCCCTCCTCACTGCGTCGACCGCGGGCGGCAGCACGTCGCCGCGAGCGGTCCGATGGACGATCCGGGTCTTGTGCTCGGCCACGGGGAGCGAGCCGGGCTCGAGGCGCGTCACGGCGAAGCGCGCGCGCAGGGCGTCGTGCAGGCGGTCGGTCAGGCCGTCGAGGTCGGCATCGCCGGCCGCCTCGACGAAGACCTCCAGCGGCGGGACGATCGGATCGCCCACAGCGACGATGCAGTGGCGACCGAGCGCCGGGTCTTCGGCCACGATCGCGCCGATCGCCTGCGGGTAGACGTTCACAGCCTGGACGCGCAGCATGTCGTCGCGGCGGCCGTCGATGCGGATCCGCAACGAATCCCGGCCACACGGACACGGCGACGTCCACACCCGGCCGAGATCCCCCGAGCGGTAGCGCAGCAGCGGCGAGGCCTCGCGGTGCAGGTGCGTCCACACGAACTCCCCGGTCGCGCCGTCCTCGAGCGCCCGCGCCTCGCCCGTGTCAGGGTCGACGAGCTCGAGCACCGCGTGGCCGCTGAGCGTCAGGTGCAGCCCCTCCCCCGCTCCGCATGCGCCACCCATCGTCGACCACACGTCGCTCATCCCGAACGTGTCGGCGACGGTCGCGCCCCACGCCGCCTCGATCTCGCCACGCACGGCGGCCAGCCCGGCGCCCGGCTCTCCCGCGGTCACGATGTGACGAATGCCGAGCGCAGCGGGGTCGATGCCCTCCTCGCGCGCGCGCGCCGCGAGGTGGGCCGGGAACGACAGCGTCCCGAAGATCGCGGTGATCCCGAGCTTGGGGATCAGGTCGAGCAGCCTCCGCGATTGCCCGGTCCCGACGGGCACGACCGTCGCGCCGCTGGACTCGAGCGCCATGTGGTCGGCGATCCCGCCGGCGTAGAGCGCGTAGTTGAGGCAGTGCGCCACGACGTCGCCGGGCTGCAGCCCCGCAATCGCGAACGCCTCGCCGCCGACCGCGCTGTTGGCCTCGTGGTCGCGTCGCGTGAACCCGACGGCAACCGGGTCGCCTGTTGTCCCCGACGTGACGTGGATGCGCACGAGCCGCTCCGGCGGCGCGCACAGGTGCACGCCGAGCGGCGGCTCGCGCTCCTGGCCCGCGCGTAGCTCCTCCTTCGTCGTGAACTCGAGGCGCGGGAGATCGGCGACACCGCGCACGTCGGCGCCGCGCAGGCGCCGCGCGTAGAACGGGCTCGACGCCTCGAGATAGGCGAGCTGCTCGACGAGCAGCTCGTCCTCGGTCACACCTCCCCCGCAGCGACGAGCTCCAGCGTCCCGGCCACGGTTGCGCCGTACGCCTGGATCGCAACGCGCAGGTCGGCCTCGGGCGTGTCCTCCTGGGGCGTGTGCGACACGGGCGGCGACGAGGAGGAGAAGATCATCACCGTCGGCAGCAGGCGCGCCATCTCCGCGGCGTCGTGCAGCGGGCCGCTCGGGATCGCCGTGTCCTTGCCGCCCGCGGCGACGACCGACTCCCGCGCGAGCGCGATCAGGCGGTCGTCGAACGGGATCGGCGGGATCCGCCACAGGTGGCGCAGCTCCACCTCGCAACCGTGGTCCGCGGCGGCCTGCTCGCATGCCGCCCGCGCTTCGCTGAGCATCGCGGCCAGCTCGTCCTGGTCGAGATGGCGCTGGTCGAGCAGCATCTCGGTGCGCCCCGCGATCGCGGTGACGACGCCCGGCTCGCTCGTCGCGCCGCCGACGGTGCAGACGCCTCCGTCGTGCCGGAGGCCGACCTCGCGGATCGCGAGCGCTGCCTGAGCGGTCGCGGCGAAGCTGTCGCGGCGCAGGCGCATCGGCGTCGCGCCCGCATGCGCGGCCTGGCCGGTGAAGACCGCCAGATGGCGCTCGACCCCGAACGTTCCGAGCACCGCCGCGGCCGGCTCGCCCTTGCTTTCGAGCACGGGACCCTGCTCGATGTGCAGCTCGAGATAGGCGCGCACGTTCTCGAGCTGCGCGTGCGACTCGCCGGCGCGATCGAGGTCCACGTCGTAGCGCGCGACGACGTCCTCGAGCCGGTCGCCGTCGCGGTCGCGCAGGTCGCGGACCTCGTCGGGCGCGAGCGTTCCGGCACACGACGAGGAGCCGAAGAGGCTGCGGCCGAAGCGCGCGCCCTCCTCGTCGGCCCAGTCGACGAGCCGCAGGCTCACCGGCGGCCGGCCGTTCGCGGCGTGCGCGCGCAGCGCCTCGACCGCGGCGTAGATGCCGAGCGCGCCGTCCAGCCAGCCGCCGGCGGGGACCGAATCCGAATGCGAGCCGACGACCACGATCGCGTCCGCGCGCTCGCCCGGCAGGTCCGCCCACAGGTTGCCCGCGGCGTCGACGGTCACCGTGACCGGCAGCTCGTCGAGGCGTGAGCGCAGGTACTCGCGCGCACGGGTCCACTCGTCCGTCCAGCAGACGCGACGCGCCCCGTCCGGCCCACCGGTCAGGCGGGCCAGCTCGCGCAGATCGGCGAGTACGCGATCGGCATCCATCACCGCCGTCATGCGCGCACGGGCGCGTCCGCCGTCAGCGAGCGCGGCACGAACCGGCCGTGCCCCGGCTGCGTGAGGATCTCGCCGCGGTCGTAGACCACGGTGCCCCGGCACAGCGTCTGGCGCACGCTGCCCGTCGAGCGCTGGCCCTCGAACAGGTCGTAGTCGACGTTCATGTGCGACGTCGCCGTGGAGAACTCGAACGGCGTGGCGGGGTCGAAGATCACGACGTCGGCGTCGAGCCCGGGCGCGATCGAGCCCTTGCGCGCGAGCCCGAAGCGCTTCGCGATCGCCGTCGAGGTCATGTCGACCAGCTCCGACGGCGTGATCCGTCCCGTCTCCACGCCGAGGTCCCAGAGCTTCACCAGCCGGTGCTGGATCATCGCGAGGCCGTTGGGGATCTTGGAGAAGTCGTCGCGCCCCAGCGCCTTCTGCTCGCTGCTGAACGGGCAGTGGTCCGTCGAGACGCTCTCGAGCACCCCGCGGTCGAGCGCCGCCCACAGCAGCGGCTGGTTCCACGCCTCGCGCAGCGGCGGCGAGCAGACGTAGCGGGCGCCTTCGAAGTCCGGACGCTTGAGGTCCTCGACCGTGTTGGTCAGGTACTGCAGGCACGTCTCGCCGGAGACGTTCACGCCGCGCGCCTGCCCCGCGGCGATCTCGTCGGCGGCCAGCCCGCACGTGACGTGCACGATGTACACGCCCGCGCCGGTGAGCTCCGCGAGGCGCACCGCCCGCCCGGTGGCCTCCGCCTCGACGGACTCGGGCCGCGTGTACGCGTGGTGGATCGGCTCGGTCTGGCCCGCGGCCAGCGCGCGCTCGACGAGCACGTCGATCACCCAGCCGTTCTCGCAATGCACCATCGTCAGCGCGCCCAGATCGCGCGTGCGCTCGAGGACGCGGAAGAACAGGTCGTCGGTGACCATCAGCACGCCCTTGTAGGCGAGGAACACCTTGAACGTGCACAGGCCCTCGTCGACCATCGGCTCCATGTCGGCGAACGTGCCCTCGTCGGCCTGGGTGATCGCCATGTGGAAGCCGTAGTCGACGTGCGCCGCGCCGGTCGCGCGCTCCTGCCACTCGTCCAGCGAGGAGCGCAGCCCGTCGGGATGCTGCTGGATGACGAAGTCGACGATGCAGGTCGTGCCGCCGGCCGCGGCGGCGCGCGTGCCGGTGTCGTAGTCGTCGTTGGAGTGGGTGCCGCCGAACGGCATCGCCATGTGGGTGTGGTTGTCGATCAGGCCCGGCAGCACGTAGCAGCCGTCGGCGTCGATCACCTCGGCATCGACGTCGCCCAGCGCCCCGACCGCGACGATCTCCTCGCCGTCGATCAGCACGTCGGCCTGCGCGGTGTCGGCGGCCGTCACGACCGTGCCGCCCCGGATCAGCTTCCTCATGCTTCCCCTCCGTTCATCGCCGGGATGATCTGGTCCCCGTACGTCTCGAGGATCGCCTCCTGGCCCTCGGTCATCAGGTAGATGTTGAACTGGTCGACCCCGATCGACTCGAGCTCGGTCAGCTTCGCGACCGCCTGCTCCGGCGTGCCGAGCACGCAGAAGCGGTCGCAGATCTCGTCGGTCACGAACGCCCCGTGCTTGGCGCCGACGCGCGAGTGCTCGTCATAGTCATAGCCCGTCTCGTCCGGCACGTAGTCGGTCAGCGCCTTCGGGATGACCGAGCCGTCCGCGCCGTAGCGCCGGATCAGGTCGCGCACGTGGTTGGACACCATCGCGGGGAACCAGCGCACCTGCTCGCGCGCCTGCGCGATGTCGTCGCTGATGTGGCTCGGGGCGCTCACGATGCATTTCAGCGCGGCCGGATCGCGGCCCGCCGCCTCGGCCGCCGCGCGGGCCGTCTGCATCGTCCACTGGATGATGTCCGGGTCGGCGAGCTGGATGACGACGCCGTCCCCGACCCGGCCGGCCACGGCGAGCGCCTTGGGCCCGTAGGCGGCGACGTGCATCTCGATCTCCGGAAGTTCGCCGCGCACCCAGCCGAGCTCGAGCTCCTTGCCGTTCCACTGCACCCTCTCGCCGTTCATGAACGGCTTGATCATCCGCAGCGCCTCCTCGAAGCGGCCGACCGGAACGGGCTCCTGGCCGATGTAGCGCCGCGCGGAGTCCCCGCGGCCGATCCCCATCACCATGCGCCCGTTCGAGATGTCCTGCAGCGTCGCGTAGGCACTGGCCAGCACCGTCGGCTCACGTGTGCCCGGGTTCGTGACCATGT
The DNA here is from genome assembly GCA_963794105.1 of uncultured Actinomycetes bacterium. GTDB lineage: Bacteria > Actinomycetota > Thermoleophilia > Solirubrobacterales > Solirubrobacteraceae > AC-49. The sequence continues at coordinate 28,601 of CAWCEB010000036.1, forward strand.
GGCCGAGCTTGATCCTGCTCGTCGCGGACGCCGCGAGCGCCAGCGTCGGCATCGACTCCTGCCAGAGCACGTGCGAGTCGTACGTCCACCCGTAGTCGAAGCCCTGGTCCTCGGCCAGCTTCATCAGGTCGATGAACCGCTGGTAGGGCGGGTCGGGCATCACGGTCATGCCAAAGCTGAGTGCCATGCCGCTAAGCATCTCGCACGGC
>CAWCEB010000037.1:0-16957 GCA_963794105.1 uncultured Actinomycetes bacterium
CGGTGATCGGGCGGCCGATCGGCGGCCGCCTGTCGGACACGCGCGGGCGCCGGGCGATCGTGATCGCCGGGCTGCTCATCTGCGCGGCGGCCGGAGCGCTGTACCTCGTGCCGGCGGGCGTGGCAGGTCTCGGTGTTCGCGCGGCTGGTGCTGGGCGTGGGCGACGGCTGGGTGTTCACCGCCGGGGCGACCTGGATCGTGGACCTGGCGCCACCCGCGCGGCGCGGCCAGGCGATCGGGCTCTTCGGCCTCGCGATCTGGGGCGGCCTGAGCATCGGGCCGATCCTGGGCCAGGCGATCCTCGACGCTGCGAGCTACGACTGGGTGTTCGCGTTCGCGGCGATCACCCCGCTGCTCGGCGCGGCGGTAGCGCTGCGCGTGCCGGACTCACCGGTCGCGCCGGTCCCGCGGGAGCGGGGCGAGTCGCTGATCCCGCGGGCGGTCGTCGCCCCCGGCGCGGCGCTCGCGCTGGCGAACATCGGCTACGGCACGGTTGCGGGCTTCGTCGTGCTGCATCTGTCTCACCGCGGCGTCGGGCACGGCGCGACGGTGTTCACGGCGTTCGCGGCGTCGGTCGTCCTGGCGCGGCTCGTCGCGGGCCGCATCCCGGACACGCTGGGTCCGGTCCGGGCGGCCGCGGGAGCGGGCTGCGCCGAGGCACTGGGGCTGGCGCTCCTGGCCGTCGCGCACAGCCTGCCCGTGGCGCTCGCCGGCGGCGTCGTGATGGGCTGGGGCTTCTCGCTGCTGTTCCCGTCGCTGGCACTCGTCGCGGTGCAGTCGATCCCCGAGCAGCGGCGTGGTGCGGCGCTGGGCGTCTTCACCGCGTTCTTCGACGTCGGCTTCGGGCTCGGCGCGCCGATGGCCGGCGCCGTCGCCTCGCTGGCCGGCTATTCCGCCGCGTTCTGGGTCGCGTCCGCCGCCGCGGCGGCGGGGGTGGTCACCGTCGTGCTTGCCGTGAGCGGCGCTTCGCGTGGCCCCGCGCGCGGTGACGCCGGCGAGGTGGCTTGGCCGTCGGCCTGACGGCCCGCACGGCCGCGGCCGCATCGACCGCGCCGTTGGGACCGGTCGAGCGCAGCAGCGCGCCGCGCAGGCCGTCCGCCGCAAGGCCGGGCGCCGCGGACGCCTCGAGCGCGAGCGTGGCAGACGCGTAGGCCGCCGCCATCGACGTGCCCGAGCGGTAGGCGAGGCCCCGCACGCCGAGCGAGATGATGTCCGCGCCCGGTGCGGTGACGTCGACGCCGGGGCCGAAGTTCGAGAATCCCGGGCGCCGGCCGGCGGCATCGGTCGCGCCGACGCCGATCACGGCGGGCTCGCCGTAGGACACCGGATACGAGGGACGTGCGGCGAGGTCGCGGCCGTCGTTGCCGGCGGACGCCACGATGACCGCACCCGCGGCCTGCGCGTCGCGGATGGCGGACTCGAGCTCGGCGCTCTCCCCGTCGCCGTTGACGGACACGTTGATGATCCGGGCGCCACGGGCGACCGCATAGGCGATCCCCTGCGCGAGCCAGTGCGCGTTGCCGGACTTGTCCGGGCCGAGCACCTTCACCGGCAGGATCGTCGCGCCCGGCGCCAGGCCGTGGACGATCCCGTGCGCGGCGATGATCCCCGCCACGTGGGTGCCGTGGCCGTTGTCGTCGGCCGGAGTGCCGTCGCCGTTGGCGAAATCGGCGCCGTGGACGTCGTCCACGATGCCGTCGCCGTCGTCGTCACGGCCGTTGCGCGGGATCTCACCGGGGTTGGTCCAGATGTGTCCGCGCAGCTCCGCGCGGTCGAGCTGAGCGCCGGTGTCGAGCACGGCGACGACGATGCCGCTCCCGGTCGCCTGCTGCCAGGCCAGCGGCGCGCGCAGCGACCCCCCAGCCGCAAGCGGCCACTGGCCTGTGGGCAGCGATGCCGCCGCCGGCGCCGCGAGGGCGCCGAGCGCAAGAGCCAACACGGCGGACGCGCGGGCGAGCATCACACCTCATATCGGTCATATGTCCAACGCGCTCTATCACCACTTTTGGGTATTTCGCGCCTTGTCCCCCGAGCGGATGAGACGAGATCGGCCGTGTGCCCGATGTGCGGACCGCGGTTCGCCGTCACCCTGATCGCAATGAACCCGCTCGTCCTCTACCTCGTCTTCGTCGGCATCGCCGTCGCGATCGCGCTGAGCGCGATGCTCACGGCGCGGCCGATGGCGCGCTGCTGCCCCGGCTGCGACGGCGACGTGCGGCTCGACGCGCTCGTGTGCCGCGCCTGCGGCTACCGCTTCGCCTGACCTACTTGAACGTGACGGTCCGGCGCGCCCTGAGCGTGCCCTGGCGGACCGTGACCTTGATCTTCAGGTGGCGATGGGCGCGGTGGCGCTGCGCCCGCAGCTTCTTGCCGACCTTCGACAGGCGCAGCTTCAGCTTCACGTTGCCGCCCTTGGTGACCTGCTTGCTCGCGCGCCGCAGGCCCTTGCCCTGCGCAACGAGCCGCCCGGCCCGCGACGTCTCGACGGTCAGCGTGAGCGTCGACTTCTTCACGCGCGCGTTGAGGATCTTCAGCCCGCAGCCGGTGACCGTGACCGGCGTCACGCGCTGGATGCGGGCGCCGTTCTGACCGACGATCGTCGTCGGCATCGTCAGCGCACCGCCGCAGACGCCCTTGCTGGCCGACAGCGCCGAGTGCGGGCCGGTGGGCAGGTCGAGCACGAAGCTCGTGATCGGCACGTCGGGGACGCTCGCGAACGTGGACTGCAGCCCCGCGGGCGTGAACGTGATCGTGCCGCTGAGGCCGATGTTCAGCCCCTGGCCCTGCAGCAGCGCCTCGATCGTCGGCAGGCCCGTCGCATGTGCGACGAGGTAGACGGGGCCGCCGAGCGAGCCGGTCAGTAGCGGCGTCGTCGCGGCAACGGTGCCGATCTGCGCGGAGGCGCACTTCGAAGGATCGGCGGCGAACGTCGCTTCCAGGCACGCGCCGGTGACGGTCTCCCCGCGCGCGGTGAGGCGCTTGGGCAGCTGGACCGAGACCGATTTGACGTTTGCCTGGCCGCGCGGCTGCTTGAGCGTGACCTTGAGGCCGGCGCCGTTCTTGGCCGACGTCTTGCCGTTGGCGACCGCCGACAGCGCCGGCGAGAACGGGAGCGCGTCGCAGCCGATCGCCTGGAAGGGCGACGAGGCCTCCTGCACCGTGCCGTCGACGGCGGTCAGCGTGCCGTGGATCTCGAGCGGGTCGCAGTTGGACGGGTTGAAGAAGAACCCCGGCCGGTCGACGGCGACGGCCACCTCGCGCAGGCGAAGCGGGATGCCCTGCAGCACCTGCGGCAGCGGGTCGGCGTCGATGGTCGAGATGGGAGTCGGCGGCATCGACGTGGATCGCGGCTCGCACCACGACGGTGCCGAGGTCGAACGGGCCGGCGAGCGCCCGGACCGCGATCGACAGGCCAAACGGCGCGCCGTTGTACGGGCCGGTGAGGTAGACGGGGCCCGAGAGCGAGAACGGCTGCGGCCCGGCGCCGGACTTCACGGTCGACGTGCCGATGCGCGAGTCCTCCGGGCACGCGCCCTGCGCCGCGGCGTCGGCGCCGCACAGCGGGACGCTCGACAGCACGCCCAGCATCCCGGGCGGCTGGCGCACGGAGAGGCGTGACAGGAGGTTCTGGCGATCGTCGCGCGTCACGGTGACCGTGAACGGCGAGAACGCACCCGCGTGCGGATCCTGCGTGCCCGCCGCGAAGCCGAGGTTGAACGGCGTCGGCGGACAGGCGCCGCCCGCACCGTCGGCGTCGACGGTGAACGAGCTGGTCGGCGTCGCGGCGGGCTGGCCGGAGTATGGGATCAACTGGCTCGTGGTCGTCGCGGTTCCGCATGCAAGCGGCGTCGCCAGCGTCGCCGCAGGGCCGCCGTTGAACGCCAGCGTGAAGTCGGTGAACGGCACCTGCGGGGTGTTCGTGAACGTCGCAGTCAGGCGGCCGGTCTGCGGATTCGGGGCGACGGAGCCGGCGAGCCTGATCGTGAGCCCGAAGCCATGGGCCTCGACGAACAGCCGGTAGGGGTCGTCGGGCAGCGGCTTGCCCAGGTAGATCGCGCCGGTGAGCGGGCCGGGGAGCACCGGCGTGGCGATGTTCACCGTGCCGATCTGGGATGCATCCGGGCACGTGATCGGGTCGTGCGTGCCCTTGGCGAACTGGGCGTCCTCGCACGCCGCGAGGCCGTTGGCGGCGCCCGGGTTGATCGTCATCCCCTCCGGCAGCGTCACGACCGCATCCTTGAGATGGGCGGTGGCGAGCGTGCCCGCGTCGGAGCTCTGCGGGACGTGCAGCGTGACGGCCGCGCTCGTGGGCTCGTCGGCCTGCGTGGTGCCGGGCGTGACCGAGATCGACGGGTCGAACGGGAGGGCGGGCAGCCGGTGGCGCCCTGCGGCGTCTTCGATTCGGCCGTACGGTCGGGCCCTGATAGGAGTCGACCTTGAGCTGTCGTGGTCTGCACGCCGGCGCAGCGGTCGGAAGGCTCAGGAACGGCGTGTTGGTGCGCTCGACCGCCGTCCCGCCGCCGGTACACGCGGGCACGCAGCTCTGCCCGCGCTGGGCGTCGTGGGCGGCATCGGACGGCACTCCCCAGAACGTGAGCTTCGAACGTCACGACGCCTCCGAGTCGGCGCGGTTGCGACGTGCTGATCGTGAAGAACAACCCGGAGTCGGTCGTGTCCCGTACCCCACCGATGATGGTGCGGGGCGCGAGGAAGGGCACCGTTGAAGGCGAAGTCGGACACCTGGTCGGCCGCCGCCGCATGTTGTAGATCGGCACTGTGACGGTGACGGGCAGAGGGTGACGACCGCGGTGAGCTCTTCGGTGCCGATCTGCGTCTCCGCAGGGCAGCTCGAGGTCGACGCGTGCACCGCGGCGTCGCCTGCGGGTTGGAGATCAACCCCGGGGGCAGGTCGACCCGGATGTCCTTGACGTTCTCGATGGGCATCCCGAACCCGTTCGTGTTGAACGTGAAGCTCGTGACGCCGACGAACGGATGCGCCGCCGGCCTGCGAGACCTGGTCGTTGGGATCCGGACTCGGCTTCAGGACCTTGAGCCGTGAAGTTCGCGTCCTCCACGACCGAAATCGGTCGGCACGGCGTAGGCGGGCGCGCCCGCGACGAGCAACGTGAGGACGAGGACCCCCGCGACCAACGACGCTTCCCTGCGAAGCCGCATCGATCACAAGATACGACTACTTGAAGGTGAGCGTGCGCTTCGCCTTGAGCGACCCGAGGTGCAGCGTCACCGGAACCTTGAGCTTGCGGTGCGCGCGATGGCGGCGGGTCCGCAGCGACCGCCCGTACTTCGAGAGGCGGACCTTCAGCGTCACCCTGCCGGGCTTGGCCACCGAGCGACTCGCTCGGCGCAGGCCCTTGCCGGTTGCGATGAGCGTGCCCTTGCGTGGCGCCTGCACCGACAGCGTCGCGACGGCTCCCTTCACCCGCACGCGCAGGATCTTCAGCTTCCCTGCCGGGGTGCTCGCGGCGCAGTCCGTCACGACGATCGGCGTCGCCTGCTCGATGCGGGCGCCACTCTGACCGACGATCGTCGTCGCCATCGCGAGCGGCCCGCTGCACACGCCCTTGGTCGACGACAGCGCCGAGTGCGGGCCGGGCGGCAGGTCGAGCACGAAGCTCGTGATCGGCGCATCGGGGACGGCGCCGAACGTCGAGTTGACCTGTCCCGTCGTGCCGAACGTGATCGTGCCGCTGAGATCGATGCTGAGCTTGTGACCCTGCAGGAGCGCCTCGATGGTCGGCAGCCCGGTCGCGTGTGCCACGAGGTACACGGGACCGGTCAGCGCGTCCGGCAGCACCGGGGTCGCCGCCGTGACGGTGCCGACCTGCGCCGCCGCGCAGCCGGCCGGGTCGGCGGCGAACGTCGCCTCCGGGCAGGCGGCCGCAACGGTGGTGCCGCGAGCGGTGAGCTCCTTGGGCAGCACCACGGAGACCGACTTGACGTTGGACTGCTCCAGCGGCTGCGCGATCGCGACCTTCAGCCCCGCCCCGCTCGCCGCCGACGTCCTGCCGTCGACCGTCGCCGTCAGCACCGGGCTGAACGGGAGCAGATCGCAGCCGGTCGCGCCCGTCGGCGTCACCGCGTCCTTGGTGACGAACTGACCCGGCGCCTCGTGCGAGTCCGCCGACAGGGTCGTCGTCTGCGGCCCGGCGCAGAGCGTCGGAAGCGTGAGGAACGGCGTCGGCGGCGCGCTGCTGGGCCCGCCGCGCTCGGCGTCGTGGGCCGGGTCCGCGGGAACCCCCCAGAACGTCAGCGTCGAGCTGATGAGGTTCGCGTTCTGGGCGATGTCGCTGATCGTGAAGAACAGGCCCAGGTCGCCGCGGTCGCGCAGCCCGCCGATGATGTCGGTCCGCGGCGCGATGACCGGGACGGTGAACGCGAAGTCGGCGAGCCCGTCGGGGCCGACCTCCATGTTGTAGACGGCGGCGGTGTACGTGACGGGCACCGGGCCGACGCCGGCCGTCAGCTCCTCGGTGCCGACCTGCGTCTCCTTCGGGCAGCTCGGGAACTGCGCAGCGCTACAGCGCGGCGTTGCCTGCGGGTTGGAGATCAGCCCGGGCGGCAGATCGACGCGGATGTCCTTGACGTGGCCATCCGGGCCGGACGCGGTCGAGTTGAACGTGAAGCTCGTCACGCCCACGAAGGGGTGTGCGCCGGCCTGGGTCTCGAGCGTCGTGTTGTCGGCCTTGCGGACCTCCGCGGTGAAGTCCTGGATGCCGAAAGCGGCCCGAGCTGGGGCCGCAGCGATCAGAAGGGTGAACAGCAGGACCGCTGCGACCCATGAGGCGTCCGTGCGAGGTCGCATCCGAACCACAAGATGCGGCCTCGCACGGCGTGCGTCAAGCGGGAACCGTCAGCCGGTGACCATGAACGGGCTGTGCTGGCCCGCCATGTAGTGGCCGCCCCGAGGGTCGCGCCGCGATCAGTCGCCGTCGTCGAGGTTGCGGAAGACCTCGACGCCGAGAAGGACGGCGAGGACCGCCATGACGCCGACGGTGACGAACGCAAGGGCGATCGTGCCGTTGACGAGGACGCCGCAGATCAGCACCGCGAGCGCGTAGACGAGGACGAAGGCGATGACCAGAGGGATGAGGCTGTCGGACTGATTGCTCATGCCTGCAGCATCGACCCGGATGGCCACAGTCACATCGGCACCCGTCCGCCTTCCGGGTACGGGTTTCTACGGACGGGCGTGCGCGGGAAGCACGACCTCGACACGGGTGCCGGGGTCGTTGCGTTCGATGGCCAGCCGGCCGCCCGCGAGGTCGATGCGCTCGCGCATGCCGACGAGGCCGAAGCCACTCGCCGGGACGGCGGGGTCGAAGCCGCGGCCGTCGTCGGCCACCACGATCCGCAGTTCGCCGCCGGCGGTCGCCACAGACACGCTCACGCGAGCCGCATCCGCGTGCTTGACGACGTTGGACAGCGCCTCCTGCACGACGCGGTATGCGACGGTCTCCTGCTCGCCCTCGAGGCGCCAGCCGATGTCGATTGCCGTCTCGACCTCGAGGCCGCTGGCGGCGCCGACGCGCGTGGCGAGCGTTGCCAGCGCGGGCTCGAGGCCGAGCTCGTCGAGCGCCGCCGGCCGCAGCTCGGTGATGATCGAGCGCAGGTTCTCGATCTCACGCGAGACGTGCTCGGTGGCGTCGCCGATCGCCGTGCGCAACACCTCGGGGTCGCTGCTGCGGGCGGCGCTCTTGAGCAGCACGTTGAGGCCGGCAAGCGCCTGCAGCGTCTCGTCGTGCAGCTCCCGCGCCCAGCGGCGGCGCTCGGCCTCCGCCGCCTGCAGCGAGTGGCGTAGCCGGTCCTCCTCCACCGTCCTCGCGGTCGCGACGGCGGTGGCCGCGCTGGCCGCGAACGACCGCAGCACCTGCTCGTCGTCCCTGGTGAAGCTCTCCTCGCCGGTCAGGCGATCGAACGCGGCGAGCACACCGAGCGCCCGCCCGCGGTAGATGAGCGGGACGAGGAGCGCCACGGACGCATCGGTCACCCCGAGACGGTCGGACGGGATCCGGAGCTGCTCGTCCACGTCGTCGATCCGCCGCGGCCGCTGGCTCTCGAGCACGTCGCCGGTCGTCGAGCCGGCAACCGGGACCCGCCGGACTTGGCCGGGCGCCACCTGGCCCGCCGCGGCTGCGAGCACCAGGTCGTCGTCCTCGCGCAGCAGGACGACGACGCTGCGCGCCTCGACGAGTGCGCGGGCACGCTTGACGACGAGCTCCAGGACGCGCTCGAGGCTCGTCTCGGTCCCGAGCGCCGTGGCGATCGCCGACGTCGCCTCGAAGCCCCGGACGGCCCGCTCGAGCTCGACGCTGCGCGCCTCGAGCGAGGAGTACAGGCGAGCGTTTTCGATCGCGATCGCAGCCCAGTCCGCGAGCACCGTCGCGGCGGCCTCGTCAGCCTCGTCGAACCGCTCGCCCGCGTCCTTCTCCGTGAGGTACAGGTTGCCCCAGGCCTCGCCGCGGATGATCACCGGCACGCCGAGGAACGTGTGCATCGGCGGGTGGTGAACGGGGAAGCCGTAGCTGCGCGGATCGGCATTGACGTCGGGGAGGCGGAGCGGCCTGGGCTCGCGGATCAGCACGCCGAGGATCCCGCGGCCGTGCGGCAGGTCGCCGATCGCGCGGTGGGTGTCCTCGTCGATCCCGCGGGTGATGAAGCGGGCGAGCTCGACGCGATCGCTGTCAAGGACGCCAAGCGCGGCGTACCGAGCCCCGGTCAGCTCGGCGGCGGTCTCCAGCAGGCGGTCGAGGATCGCCTCGAGGTGAAGTTCAGCCACGAGCCCTCGCCCGACCTCGAGCAGCCGGGCGAGGCGATCGGCGTCAAGTGCGCCGTGCGGGATCCCCTCCATGACGGGCATTCTGCCGTGGCCGCTGCATGCGGCGCGGTCCCCATACGTCGGGAAGCAGATCCGTGACGACCAGCGTCAGCATCGCTCCCGCGGCGAGCGCGAACGCCGTCGGCAGCAGACCGTCGATCTGCTCGACGGCCAACCAGGCGATGAGCGCGCCGGGAACCTGCGGAGCACTCGTCAGCACGGCCGCCCAGATCTGCGCCGCGGCGCCGTACCCGGCGGCGCTCATCGGGATCGCGGTCGCGGTGCCCTCCGGGATGTTCTGGACCGCGATCGCTGCGATGACGAAGGCGCCGAGGCCGCTGCGCGTCGAGGCGTACGCGCTGCCGAGCGCGAGCCCCTCGGGCAGGCTGTGGACGAACAGGACGCCGAACACGAGCGCCGAGCGCCGCCCTGCGGCGGTCGACAGGAGGCCGGCCCGCGCCGCGCGCCGGGTCAACGCCGCGCGCGAGACCAGCAGGGCCACGGCGCCCGCCGCAGCGGCGGCAATGACGATGGCCGTCCGGCCCTCGTCGAACGCGGGCACGAGCAGCCCCCAGATCGCCGCCACGGCCATGATCGCCGCAGCGATCCCGGCCAACAGCGGCTGGAAGGCCGCCGCCCGCACGCCGAGCAGCGCGACCGGCACGGCTCCGAGGCCGGTGGCGAGCGCCGTCCCGGCGGCAATCAGCGTGAGCGCCAGCGCGTCGGTCACCGTGTGATCATCCGCCGATGCGGGCCATGGTCCTCGAGCGTGTCGGTGAGCCACTCCGGTTGATCGAACGACCCGCGCCGGAGGCCCGCCGTGGGCAGCTGCTCGTGCGCGTCCTGGCGTGCGGGGTGTGCCGCACGGACCTGCACCTCGTCGATGGCGAGGTCGATATCCCGCAACTGCCGCGCGTGCTCGGCCACCAGATCGTCGGCGAGACGCCAGAGGGCCGAATCGTCGGCATCCCGTGGCTGGCGTGGACGTGCGGCGAGTGCGCGTACTGCACCAGCGGCCGCGAGAACCTCTGCCCGAAGGCGCGCTTCACCGGCCGCGACGTGGACGGGGGCTTCGCCGAGTGGGCGGTCGCCGACGAGCGCTTCTGCTTCGGGATTCCGAGCGAGTACCCGGCGCTGCAGGCGGCCCCGCTTCTGTGCGCCGGGCTCATCGGCCACCGCGCATTCCGGATGTGCGGCGACGCGCGGCGGATCGGCGTGTTCGGCTTCGGCGCAGCGGGGCACGTCCTCTGCCAGGTCGCGCGCCACGAGGGCCGCGAGATCCACGCGTTCACGCGCCCGGGGGACGAGGCCGCGCAGGCGTTCGCGCTCGAGCTCGGCGCCACGTCGGCCGCCGGGTCCGACCAGGCCACGGCCCAGTCGCTCGACGCCGCGATCATCTTCGCGCCCGACGGCGCGCTCGTCCCGCTCGCGCTGCGCGCCGTCGTCGCGGGCGGCACGGTCGTCTGCGGCGGGATCCACATGAGCGACATCCCGTCATTTCCCTATGCGGACCTGTGGCAGGAGCGCACGCTGCGCTCGGTCGCCAACCTCACGCGTGCCGACGCCGAGGAGTTCCTCGCGCTGGCGCCACAGGTGCCGGTCACGACGCACGTCCACAGCTATGCGCTCGAGGCGACGAACGACGCGCTCGCCGACCTGCGCGCCGGGCGGTTCACCGGGGCCGCGGTCGTCGTCCCCGGTCACTCGTAGGCGAGCGCGTCGATCACGTCGAGGCGCGCCGCGCGCCGCGCGGGCAGCGCCGCGGCGATCACGCCGAGCAGCACCGCGGCGATCGCGATCGAGGCGATCGCGAACACCGGCAGGTGGAACGCGATGCCGGGCATGAAGGAGTCGAGGCTGTGCACCCACGACCATGCGATCACGAGGCCCAGCCCGATCCCGGCGAAGGCCCCGGACGTCGTGATCAGCAGGCTCTCGTCGAGCATGCTGAGGCGCACGAGCCACCGGGAGGCGCCCAGCGCGCGCAGCAGGCCGATCTCGCGCGTGCGCTCGGCGACGGACATCGCGAGCGTGTTCACGACGCCGAGCAGGCTGACGATGATCGCGACGTAGAGAATGGCGTTGAAGAGCCCGAACTGGCGGTTGATCTCGGTCGCGATCCGGTCCTTGATCTCCGCGCTCGACAGCGTCTCGAGCTCGGGATGGCGGCGCGCCAACAGCCGGTCGACGGTCGCGACGAAGGCGGCGGGGTCGGTGCCGGGCCGCGCCTTGATCAACAGCTGAGCGTCCGCGGTGACGCCGTAGACGTCGCGCATGGTCGTCAGCGACACGAACATCGACGGCAGGCCGGAGACCGCATCGACGAGCCCCGCCACGCGAGCGCGGCTCTCGCCACTGGGGCCGCGCAGGGTGATCGTGTCGCCGGTGTGGATTCCGACGCTGCGCGCATAGCCACCGGAGATCATCACGCCGCCCTGCGCGACGCCGATGAACGCCGCATCACGCGTGGCGCCGTGGATCTTCGAGTGGTCGACCTCGGGATAGATCACGGGGTCGATGCCCTGCACGAGCCCCGGCACGTTCTTGCGACGCGGCAGGTCCACGGGCGTCATCCGCAGCGGCGTGACGATGCCGGCGCCCCGCAGCGCCGCGACCTCGCGTTGCACGGATGGGTCCATCGTCTGCGCCCCGGCCTCCTCGGGGCGGGCACCGTAGGGCTGGACCGTCGCGTCACGGACGTAGGTCTGGTCGATCTGCTCGCGGATCGTCCCGAGGAAGCTCGAGGTCAGGCCAGAGTTGACGACGACGACCGAGAGGCCGATCGTCAGCGCCACCGCCGTAGCCGCGGTCCGCGCGGCGTTCGTGCGAGTCGCGTCGGCGGCCATCCGGCCACCCGTGGGCGACAGCCACCGCAACGGCCGCGTGAGCAGCCCGACGAGCGGCGTGATCACCACCGGCGCGGCGAGGACCATGCCGACGAACATGCCCATCGTCAGCAGCGTCGCGATGATCCCGTTGAGCGCGCCGTTCGTGTTGTTGCTCATCCACAGCGAGCCACCGAAGACCGCGCCCGGGACGAACAGCGCCACGCCGGCGAGTGCGCGAGCGAGGCGGTGGCGAGTGCTCGCCGTCGCGCGCTCACCCAGCACGGCGCGGATCGGCGCGATCCGCCCGGCGCGACGCGCGGGCCAGTAGGCGCCCGCGAAGGTCGCGAGCAGGCCGGTGAGCACCGCGATCCCGGCAGCGCCGCCGCTGATCGCGGCGTCCGCTGATGAAGGGCTTCGGCATTCCGGTGGGGACGCTCGCGATCAGCGGCGGCGCTGCCGGGATCGCGGTGCTCACCGGCCTGCTTGCGACCTTCGCGGGCGCCTACTGGCCCGCGCGTCGCGCCGGGCGGATCGCGCCGATCCGCGCCGTGCTGGGTGAGCGGGCGACGGCGAGCACTCGCCACCGCCTCGCTCGAGCACTCGCCGGCGTGGCGCTGTTCGTCCCGGGCGCGGTCTTCGGTGGCTCGCTGTGGATGAGCAACAACACGAACGGCGCGCTCAACGGGATCATCGCGACGCTGCTGACGATGGGCATGTTCGTGGCATGGTCCTCGCCGCGCCGGTGGTGATCACGCCGCTCGTCGGGCTGCTCACGCGGCCGTTGCGGTGGCTGTCGCCCACGGGTGGCCGGATGGCCGCCGACGCGACTCGCACGAACGCCGCGCGGACCGCGGCTACGGCGGTGGCGCTGACGATCGGCCTCTCGGTCGTCGTCGTCAACTCTGGCCTGACCTCGAGCTTCCTCGGGACGATCCGCGAGCAGATCGACCAGACCTACGTCCGTGACGCGACGGTCCAGCCCTACGGTGCCCGCCCCGAGGAGGCCGGGGCGCAGACGATGGACCCATCCGTGCAACGCGAGGTCGCGGCGCTGCGGGGCGCCGGCATCGTCACGCCGCTGCGGATGACGCCCGTGGACCTGCCGCGTCGCAAGAACGTGCCGGGGCTCGTGCAGGGCATCGACCCCGTGATCTATCCCGAGGTCGACCACTCGAAGATCCACGGCGCCACGCGTGATGCGGCGTTCATCGGCGTCGCGCAGGGCGGCGTGATGATCTCCGGTGGCTATGCGCGCAGCGTCGGAGTCCACACCGGCGACACGATCACCCTGCGCGGCCCCAGTGCGAGAGCCGCGCTCGCGTGGCGGGGCTCGTCGATGCGGTCTCCGGCCTGCCGTCGATGTTCGTGTCGCTGACGACCATGCGCGACGTCTACGGCGTCACCGCGGACGCTCAGCTGTTGATCAAGGCGCGGCCCGGCACCGACCCCGCCGCCTTCGTCGCGACCGTCGACCGGCTGTTGGCGCGCCGCCATCCCGAGCTCAGACGCTGTCAGCGCGGAGATCAAGGACCGGATCGCGACCGAGATCAACCGCCAGTTCGGGCTCTTCAACGCCATTCTCTACGTCGCGATCATCGTCAGCCTGCTCGGCGTCGTGAACACGCTCGCGATGTCCGTCGCCGAGCGCACGCGCGAGATCGGCCTGTTGCGCGCGCTGGGCGCCTCCCGGTGGCTCGTGCGCCTCAGCATGCTCGACGAGAGCCTGCTGATCACGACGTCCGGGGCGTTCGCCGGGATCGGGCTGGGCCTCGTGATCGCATGGTCGTGGGTGCACAGCCTCGACTCCTTCATGCCCGGCATCGCGTTCCCACCTGCCGGTGTTCGCGATCGCCTCGATCGCGATCGCCGCGGTGCTGCTCGGCGTGATCGCCGCGGCGCTGCCCGCGCGGCGCGCGGCGCGCCTCGACGTGATCGACGTGCTCGCCTACGAGTGACCGGGCACGACGACCGCCGCGCCCTGAACCGGCCGGCGCGCAGGTCGTCGAGCGCGTCTTCGTCGCCTCGAGCGCGTACGTGTGGACGTGCGTCGTGACCGGCACGCGCGGCGCCAGCGCGAGGAACTCCTCGCGCGTCGCGCGGGTGAGGTTGGCGACCGAGCGCAGCGTGCGCTCCTCCCACAGGGCCGCATAGGGAAACGACGGGATGTCGCTCATGTGGATGCCGCCGCAGACGACCGTGCCGCCCGGCGCGACCGCGCGCAGCGCGAGCGGGACGAGCGCGCCGGCCGGCGCGAAGATGATCGCGGCGTCGAGCGCTCGGGCGGGGCCGCGTCGGAGCCGCCGGCCCAGGTCGCGCCGAGCTCGCGCGCGAACGCCTGGGCGGCCTCGTCGCCCCGGCGCGTGAAGGCATGGACCTCGCGGCCCTCATGGCGCGCGACCTGGCAGAGGATGTGCGCCGCTGCGCCGAAGCCGTACATGCCGATCGCCGCGCGTCGCCGGCGAGGCGCAGCGCGCGGTGGCCGATGAGCCCGGCGCACAGCAGCGGCGCGGCCTCCAGCGCCGGTAACCGCTCGGAACGGGAAGCAGAAGCGCGCGTCGGCGACCGCGTACTCGGCGAAGCCGCCGTCGACGTCGCGGCCGGTGAAGCGCGCCTCACGCAGAGGTTCTCGCGGCCTTCGCTGCAGTACGCGCATCGCCGTCGGTCACGCCAGCCAGGGGACGCCGACGATCGGTGTCCCTGGCGCTCGCCGACGATCTGGTGGCCGAGGACGCGGGGCAGCCGCGGGTATCGACCTCGCCGTCGACCAGGTGGACGTCCGTGCGGCACACCCCGCAGGCTGGCGCACGCGCAGGAGCAGCTGCCCACGGCGGGCCTCCGGCGCGGGTCGTTCGATCAACCGGAGTGGCTCACCGACACGCTCGAGGACCATGGCCCGCATCGGCGGATGATCACACGGTGACCGACGCGCTCGGCGCTCACGCTGATTGCCGCCGGGACGGCGCTCGCCACCGGCCTCGGAGCCGTGCCGGTCGCGCTGCTCGGCGTGCGGGCGGCGGCCTTCCAGCCGCTGTTGGCCGGGATCGCTGCGGCGATCATGGCCGTGGCGGCGATCTGGGGGCTGCTCGTGCCCGCGTTCGACGAGGGCCGGACGGCCATCGTCATTGCCGCCGCTGCGGCGGGCGCCGTGGCCCTGCTGGTCTCGCGCGCGGCGTTGACCCGGCGCGCGGCGCGGGCCGGCCTCCTGTCGACCGCCGCAGGGCGGCGCTCGGCGCTCGTGTTCGGCGTCCTGTTCGTCCACAGCCTGCCCGAGGGGCTCGCGCTCGGCAGCGCGTACGCCTCGACGCGCAGCGGCCTCGGCGCCTTCGTCATCGCAGCGATCGCGGTCCAGAACATCCCGGAGGGCACCGCGACCGCGATCCCGATGAGCGCCGCCGGGTACGGCGCCGCGGCGCAGATCTGGGCGGCCGTGCTGACGAGTGCTCCGCAGGTTCCCGGCGCGCTCATCGCCTGGTTGGCCGTCGAGCAGATCGACGGTCTGCTGCCGACGGCGTTCGCGCTCGCCGCGGGAGCGATGCTGACGCTGGTCGTCACGGATCTGCTTCCCGACGTATGGGGACCGCGCCGCATGCAGCGGCCAAGGCAGAATGCGCGACATGGAGGGGATCCCTCACGGCGGACTTGACGCCGATCGCCTGGCCCGGCTGCTCGAGGTCGGGCGAGGGCTCGTGGCTGAACTTCACCTCGAGGCGATCCTCGACCGCCTGCTGGAGACCGCCGCCGAGCTGACCGGGCTCGGTACGCCGCGCTCGGCGTCCTTGACAGCGATCGCGTCGAAGCGGGGCCGCTTCATCACCCGCGGGATCGACGAGGACACCCACCGCGCGATCGGCGACCTGCCGCACGGCCGCGGGATCCTCGGCGCGCCGATCCGCGAGCCTCAGGCCGCTCCGCCTCCCCGACGTCAATGCCGATCCGCGCAGCTACGGCTTCCCTGTTCACCACCCGCCGATGCACACGTTCCTCGGCGTGCCGTGCTCATCCGCGGCGAGGCCTGGGGCAACCTGTACCTCACGGAGAAGGACGCGGGCGAGCGGTTCGACGAGGCTGACGAGGCCGCCGTGGATGGTGCTCGCGGACTGGGCTGCGATCGCGATCAGAACGCTCGCCTGTACTCCTCGCTCGAGGCGCGCAGCGTCGAGCTCGAGCGGGCCGTCCGGGGCTTCGAGGTGACGTCGGCGATCGCCACGGCGCTCGGGACCGAGACGAGCCTCGAGCGCGTCCTGGAGCTCGTCGTCAAGCGTGCCCGCGCACTCGTCGAGGCGCGCAGCATCGTCGTCCTGCTGCGCGAGGACGACGACCTGGTGCTCGCAGCCGCGGCGGGCCAGGTGGCGCCCGGCCAAGTCCGGCGGGTCCCGGTTGCCGGCTCGACGACCGGCGACGTGCTCGAGAGCCAGCGGCCGCGGCGGCGCGACGACGTGGACGAGCAGCTCCGGATCCCGTCCGACCGTCTCGGGGTGACCGATGCGTCCGTGGCGCTCCTCGTCCCGCTCATCTACCGCGGGCGGGCGCTCGGCGTGCTCGCCGCGTTCGATCGCCTGACCGGCGAGGAGAGCTTCACCAGGGACGACGAGCAGGTGCTGCGGTCGTTCGCGGCCAGCGCGGCCACCGCCGTCGCGACCGCGAGGACGGTGGAGGAGGACCGGCTGCGCCACTCGCTGCAGGCGGCGGAGGCCGAGCGCCGCCGCTGGGCGCGGGAGCTGCACGACGAGACGCTGCAGGCGCTTGCCGGCCTCAACGTGCTGCTCAACGAGCGCCGCCCGCAGCAGCGACCCCGAGGTGTTGCGCACGGCGATCGGCGACGCCACCGAGCACGTCTCGACGTGAGATCGAGAACCTGCGCTCGATCATCACCGAGCTGCGGCCGGCGGCGCTCGACGAGCTCGGCCTCGAGCCCGCGCTGGCAACGCTCGCCACGCGCGTCGGCGCCGCCAGCGGCCTCGAGGTCGACGACGGCAATCGACATCGGCTGGCGCCGCTCGAGGGCGAGCAGGAGACCGTCGCACTACCGCGTCGTGCAGGAGGCGCTGTCCAACGTCGTCAAGCACGCGGATGCGGCTCGCGTGAGCGTGTCTGTGGCGACCGCCGAGCGGCGAACTGCGGATCGTGCGTGGCCGACGACGGCCGCGGCTTCGACCCCGCCGTCGCCGGCGAGCTGGCTTCGGCCTCGTCGGCATGCGCGAGCGCATCGACCTCGCGGGCGGCCGGCTGGCCATCGAACGCAACGACCCCGGCACCCGTGTCGAGGTCGTGCTTCCCGCGCACGCCCGTCCGT
>CAWCEB010000038.1:0-8811 GCA_963794105.1 uncultured Actinomycetes bacterium
GCCGCGCAGGCCGACGGTCGCTGCGAGGGCGGTCAGCAGCAGCACCTGGGCGATCAGCCCGGCAAGCGGACCGGCCTGAACCGTTCGCATCGTGCTTTTCATGACGCTTGCGCCGTGCCGAGCCTTCCCGAGCGGTCAGTGGACGTACTGTGTGCCCGTGGGACAGGCATGAAGCAGGACGAGCGCGCTCCGTTCGTCAAGGCGCTCCAGCGAGCCCGCGTGTCGGCGTACGCGCCCGGCGAGTTCGTCGGGCAGGAGAGCTTCATGCGTGCGGGAGAGATACGGGCGCTGGCGCTTGCGGCCGGCATCGCGCCCGGCGTCTGCGTGTTGGACCTGTGCTGCGGAGTTGCGGGTCCCGGACGGTTCATCACTCGGGAGCTGGGTTGCACCTATGTGGGGGTCGACGTCAGCTCGAGCGCCATCGAGATCGCACGTGAGAGCGCCGGCGACCTTCCCTGTCGCTTCGAGGTCTCGCGGATCCCCCCGATCCGTCCCGGCCCGTTCGACGTGGTGCTCCTGTTCGAGACCATGCTCGCCTTTCCCGATAAGGAGACGCTGCTTCACGAGATATCCCGGGCGCTCGCGAACAGCGGACGGTTCGCCTTCACCATGGAGGAGGGCGCGCCTCTCACGGAGGCGGAGCGAGAGCGCATGCCTGATGCCGACACGGTCTGGCTCACCCCGCTGCCGGAGATGCTCACCGTCCTGGAGCGGGCCGGGCTGCGTGTCCGCTGGCAGGCTGATCACAGTCGGTCCCACCGTGCCGTGGCGGATTCGTTGATCGACGCATTTGCGGCCGACGCTGCGGACATTGCCGCGCAGATCGGACGCCGCGCACTGGACGAGCTGCTGACGGCCCACCGGCTCTGGAGCGACTGGCTGCGGGAAGGACGCGTCCGCAAGCTCGCATTCGTAGCGGAGAAGACGGAGACGACCCGGGGAGATCTCGAACGCGAATATCCGGCCGTTGCACGCGGGTAAACCCAGTGCCATGGCCCAAGATCACGGTTCCAGCGCGGGCAAGTCCTGACCGTGGGTCAGACCGTCGTCCTCACCGGAGCCAGCGCCGGCGTGGGCCGCGCGGCGGCGCGCGAGTTCGGCCGCCACGGGGCCAGGGTCGCCCTCCTGGCCCGCAGCCGGGAGGGGCTCGAGGCGGCGGCCGAGGAGGTCCGGCGAGCGGGCGGGACCGCGCTTGTCGTCCCGACCGACGTGTCCGACCCCGAGCAGGTCGAGGCCGCCGCCGAGCGCGCCGAGAGCGACCTCGGGCCGATCGACGTGTGGGTCAACGACGCGATGGCGTCGGTGTTCGGGCGCGTCCATCAGATCGACGCGCGGGACTTTCGCCGCGTGACCGAGGTGACCTACCTCGGGACCGTGCACGGCACGATGGCCGCTCTGCGGCGGATGCGCCCGCGCGGCCATGGCGCGATCGTGCAGGTCGGCTCGGCGCTCGCCTACCGCGGCATCCCGCTGCAGTCGGCGTACTGCGGCTCCAAGCACGCGATCAAGGGCTTCACCGAGTCGCTGCGCACCGAGCTGCTCGCCGAGAAGAGCGGCGTGCACGTCACGATGGTCCAGCTGCCGGGGCTCAACACGACCCAGTTCGGCCTCGTCCGCACGCTGCTGCCGCGGACTCCGCGCCCGGTGGCCCCCGTCTACCAGCCGGAGATCGCCGCGCGCGCGATCGTCCACGCTGCCGCGCACCCCACGCGCCGCGCCTACTGGGTGGGCGGCTCGACCGCGCTGGCGATCATCGGCAACCGGCTCGCGCCGTGGGTCGCGGATCGCTACCTCGCCCGGACGGCGGTCTCGGGGCAGCAGACCGACCAGCCCGCCGACGAGCACCGCAGGCACACCGACTACCTCTACGAGCCGGTCCCCGGCGATCACGGCTCGCATGGCAGCTTCGACGACGAGGCCAAGCAGCACAGCCCTCAGGCCGCGCTGAGCCGCCATCGCGGCGCCGCCACAGCGGGGGCGGCCGGCATCGCGGCCGGAGCCGCCGCCGTCCTGCTGCGGCGCTGAGCGGCACCCGCGGGTCGCGTCCGCGCCGCTGCCTGTCGCGCGTTCGCCGCGCTACTCAGGCGACCAGACGCGCGAGCTTGCGCGGCTTGGCCGCATAGAGCTTGCGTGCGCGGCGCAGCGCCTCGTCGCGCACGTCCCCGCGCCGGTGGTCGATCAGGCGGTCGAGCAGCTCGCGCTCGGCCGGGGCGAGCGCCTGGGGATGCCTGACGCTCGCGGCGTGCAGGGTCGCGAGGTCGTGATCCTCGCCGAGGACGTCCGAGAGCCTCTTGGCGCGGCGGCTCAGCTTGCGCATGCGCCCGGGTGCGACAGGCCGCAGGATCTGCGTCGCGTAACGCAGGTCCTTGGCGCGCTTGCGCAGCTCATGCAGATGCTCGGCGCTGGGCTCATCCTTCGCCGTCTCGTAGGCGCGGCGGCCGCGGCGATGGATGCGTTTGAGCCCGGCCGCCAGTGCCGCCATGGGGTCGTCGCCGGAGGGCCAGCTCGCGACGCGCCCACGCGCATCCTCGACAGTCGCGAGGATTGCGGCGGTGTCCACATGCTCCTGGGCCTGCGTGGCCTCGGACCCCAGCTCGTTGCGCAGGCGCTCGAAGGCGCCGGGCTCGACCAGGTCGTCCAACGTGTCGACCAGGACGCGGGCGTCACGCGCGTCGGACATCGTGCGCCCGGCGTCACGGAACGCCACGTTCTCGCGCCGGCGCACGTGCTCGCCCACGTCCTCGCGTGCGAGGCGCAGAACCGTGCGCAGGCGCTTGAACGCCTTGCGCGCGTCGTGGACCTCGCGGTCGCCGGGTTCACCGGCGAGTTGCCGGGCGATCAGGTCGAGCTGCTCGCGCGCGATCCGGCGGACGCCGTCGGGAACCGGCTCGTCGGTCTCGAGGCGGATGCCTGGTGCCATACCGCAATGGTCCCCGCGCCCGACGCTGCCTAGTCGGGCAATCCGTTGCGCGCGAGCGACTGGTTCTTGTAGCGGCCGTCGTCGGTGACCTCGCGGCCGAACCAGTCCGGCGGCGTGAACACGTCCGCGCGAGCCGCGTCCGGGAACTCGACCTCGGCGACGACGAGCCCGCCGAGGGGTCCTTCGTAGACGTCGACCTCGATCGCCAGATCCTCGAAGGGCACGACATACCGGCACTTCTCGACCCGCCGGCCGTCGGTCAGCGGCCAGAGCCGGTCAAACCGCTCGGCGCCGATCTCGAACTCCTCCTCGGCGCGCTCGCGGCCGGCGCCCTGCTTGACGGTCATCACCGCGCTTCCGTCACGGCTGCGCACGCGCACCTCGGTGCCGTCCTTGTCGACGGCGAGATAGCCCTGGCGGATCTCCGAGCTCGGGTGGCGCTCGAGCTCGGGCGGGGGCTCGTCAACAACGAACTTGCGCTCGACCTGGCTCATCAAGGACCGTAGCGGGGCGGGGCAGCGAACCTCCCGGTCCCCTCGCCACCTGTCGCTGCGCTCAGGTCGGTAGTCGCGGGATGCCTCGCGGTAGACCTCGCCGCGGCAACCGCGACGCCCTCGGGGCGATAACGCCGATGTGCGCTCGGTCGCCTTTCACCCCCAGCAGGACGATCTCGATGTCGCCCGCGATGACGACGCTGTCGCCGGCCTCTTGCTCGACAACCAATCCGGAGCCGGGATGGTCCTGAGGCTCGGGCGTGGGGGTTGATCGCGTCGACATCCTGGCCGCGGATTTCCCGCCGTCCGCCCGCGACAAACGCCCGCCTCTGCGTGGTGATCACCGAATACCAGAGCGGAGACACGTTGCTCGTCCAGCCGCAGGGCGAGGTTGACCTTGCTACCGCCCGAGCTGTCTGCAGCTCTTGGCCGATGCTCGAACGGTCATCGCCTCCTGATCTGCGATCTGTCCGAGGTCACGTTCATGGACTCAACGGGACTGCGTGCGCTTGTCGACGCTCGACGGCGCGAGCCCGAACGCTTCGTGCTCGGGGCGACCAGCCACCAGGTTCAACGGCTGCTGGACCTCACCGGCACAAGCTCGTACTTCACGCGCATCGACCCCGTGGGCGAATCCGTACCCCTGCGCTCGATCGTCTAGACCGGCACGTGTGGCGGTCGCGTGATCGGCTCGTACGCGTCGAACGCGCTGGCCCGCTCCTCGATCTGGTGGCGCAGCGCCGCGTGGCGTTGCGCGGTGTCGCGGATCTCCGCGTAGTGGCTGCGCTTCAAGCCGACCTCGGCCGCGGTCTACGCGGGCGTGCCGGCTGCCAACGCGGCCTACGCCATCGCCCAGCGCGCTGTGGCGGAGTGACTCCTCCTCCGCAAGCTTTGCGTACCGCCTGCGTTTGGAGATCCATGCACCGTCGCCCGCTCGCACTCGCTCTCTCCCTTGCCGCGCTCTGCGCCGCGCCCACCGTGGCTGCGGCCTCCGGCGTCGCCTATCCCGATGCCGACTGGTCCGAAGCGTGGATCCCGTCCTCGGACGGCGTCACGCTGCACGCCGACGTTCTTCGCCCGAAGGGCGCCACCGACGCCACCAAGACGCCGGTCGTCGTGTCGATCGGCCCCTACTTCAACCACTCCGGCCAGACCGGCCCGGCCGGGCCTGCCGAGGGCACCCAGTACGACCCGGTCGGCCCGGACGCGGGACCGTCGGAGCGCTTCCAGGACTTCGTCGAGGGCTCGGGTCTGCTGCGGAAGGGCTACAGCTTCGTGATGGTCGACCTGCGCGGGTTCGGTGGGTCGAACGGCTGTCTGGACTGGTCGGGGCCCGGCGAGCAGGCGGACGTGGTCAACGCGGTGCAGTGGGCGGCGAGCCGGCCGTGGTCCACCGGACGCGTGGGGATGTACGGCAAGTCCTACGACGCGCTGACGGGCCTGATCGGTGTCGACAGGCGCCCCGCGGGCCTCGGCGCCGTCGTCTCCCAGGAACCGGTCTACGACGACTACCGGTACCTGTACGGGGACGGCATGCGTCGCGAGAACTCGGTCGCGACGCCCGCGCTCTACGACGGCATCGCGGCCACGCCCGGGCCGGTGACCGACTCACCCGAACTACAACGTCAACAGCCTCAACGACCCCGCCTGCCTGGCGTTGAACTTCAACGCGCAGGCCAACAACGACAACCACGACTCGGACTTCTGGAAGGCCCGCAACCTGATCCCGGGCGCCGCCGGATCGCAGGTGCCGCTGCTGCTCACCCAGGGCCTGACCGAGAACAACACCGTGTCCGACGGCCTCCAGCAGTACCTCGCCAACCACAGCGGGTACGAGCGCGCGTGGCTCGGGCCGTGGGACCACGTGCGCGGCAACGAGACCGACGAAACCGGCAGGCTGAAGATGGGCCGGGCCGGCTGGTTCGACGAGGTCATGCGGTTCTACGACCGCTTCCTCAGCGGCGTCTCGCCGACGGTCGGTGATCCGCCGATCGCCGTGCAGACGAACGACGGCAAGTGGCGCTCGGAGGCCCAATGGCCGCCCGCCGACCGCGCCGACTACACGACCGCGCTGCGGGCCGGCAGCTACAGCGACAACGCCCAGTCCTACTCGACCGGGTCCTCCGACGACCCGACCGCGACCTCGGGCGTCTGGACCATCTCCAAGCCACTGCCCTACGACCTGCACCTCGCGGGCTCGGGCACGATGGTGGTCAACGTCACGACGACGCTGCCGAACGCCAACCTGGCGGTCGACGTGTACGACCTCGACGCCAACGGCACCGGGCCGCTCATCACCCGTCAGGGCCACCTGGTTCGCAACCCGGGCAGCTCCTCGATCCGGCTCGAGCTGTGGTCGGCCGACTGGAAGCTCGCAGCCGGTCACCGCATCGGCGTACGCGTGACGGACAACAACCAGGACTGGTGGTTGCTGGCGGCACCGTCGCTGCAGACGGTCACGGTCACCGGTGGGACGGTCGCGCTGCCCTTCCTGCGCTACCGGCGCACGCAGACCATCCAGGGCGACCCCGGGGTCCAGCTGGACGGCTACCTGAGCGACACCGTCTCGGTGCCCGCTGACACGCTCGCCGCCTCGCAGGCCGACTTCAGGTTGCCGCCGGCGCTGCAGAAGGCCCCGGCGGGATCGGTCTACACCGGGGGCTACGTCGAGCCCGTCCGGCGCAAGTAGGCGCGCGGCCCCTTCGTGACCAGGTCGTAGGAGTCCTCGATCATGTCCCTGACCAGCCGGTCAGGGACCGAGGCGTTGCAGGTGACCGTGTTCCAGTGGCGTTTATTGAGGTGGTAGCCCGGCGCGACGTCGGGATACGACCGGCGCAGGTCATCGGCCAGCTCGGGGTCGCACTTCAAGGACACCTTCAGCGGAGTGGCCATGGCGCTGATCGCGAAGATCTTCGCGCGCGCCTTGTAGACGTGCGTCTCGGGCCCGAACGGGAACTCCTCGACGGCCCCCGGGAAGCTCAGGCAGAAATCACGGAGCTGCTTGCGCGTCACAGGCGCATTCTCGTCAGGGCTTCAGCGAGAAGGGCGGGTAGCGGTCGGTGGTGAGCAGGAACGCGTACGCCGTGACCCGCAGTCCCCAGCGCCCGACGCCGACGACGTAATCGAACAGGCCGCGCGGGTAGCGCCCGGTGAAGAGGATCGCGAACCAGGCGATCACGACACTCACGAACGCGCCGAGGAGGAGGAACGCGAGCACCACGAAGTGTGGGATCGCCAGGAACCACTTGACGAGCGGCAGCCAGCGGTTGAGGTCACGCGGAACGTCCGGGTACTGGACGTCCAGGTGCAGCGACTGCTGCTCGTCGGTGGACGGGTACCGGTCGTCGAGCAGTGCGGCGTAGACGGTGACGCGGGAGGAGAACCGCGTGAGCTCAAGGTTCCAGTCGAACCACCAGCGCGGCAACTTCTGGCGGAACAGGATCATCAGCAGCGGCCCGGCGAACAGCACTCCGCCGGCTCCGACGACGATCAGGGTCTTGCCCGACCCTGAGCCGCCTGAGTAGATCTGGGTGGCCCCGGACACGGTCCCGAGCACGATCGCTATCGGGATGATCGTGAACACGCGGAAGAACGTCGTGAGCCGGTTGAGCGGACGGTCGGGGTAGTCGACGTCGAGCGTCGCGGGATAACTGGAGGCGGCCTGGGCGGTGTCCATGGTGAGTCTTTCGTGAGTGCTTCGGCTGACCCTGCGGTGGGAACCTGCTCGCATGGAGGCCACCGTTGAGGTCATCGACCGGGGAACGCACCTCGCATTCTCGTTCGCCGACGTCTTGAGGTACAGCGGGCCTGGCTCGCCGGGAGGTGCGGCGATCGGGTTCACCGCGATGGCGTGCGCACTGCCGCGGCTCGCGCAGGACGGGATCCCCGAGCGCCGGGAGATCGTCATCGAGACGCCCTTCGGTGGCCCCGGCGCCCGCGATGCGTTCGAGCTGGTCACCCGCGCCGTCACGGGCGATCGCTTCAGGCTCGATGAAGCGCTGGTGCGGCCCGAGCGCGGTCGCCTGCTGGAGCGGTTCGTGTTCCGGCTGGGCGTCGGACCCCGCGAGGTGACCCTGTTGCTCCGTGAAGGGTTCGTGACCGCGGAGTTCCTGGATCTCGCGCGCGCGAATACACGCGACGCTGCGCAGGAGCTCCGCCTCACGCTGCTCAAGCAGCAGCTCGCCGACCACGTCATGGCCCGCCCGGCAGACGAGGTCTACGACGTCGCCGCGGCCGGGTGAGCTCCCAGATAGGCGATGCGCTTGCGCGAGGAGCACCGGATCCGAGGCCGGGACGGCGAGCCGGCTGCGCACGAAGTCGCGGACACGGGTTGGCATAGAGTTGCCTCGTGGACGCGCCGTCGCAGAGACCACTCGAGCTGATCCTCGCGAGGAACCTGCTCTCGAGCCTGTCGACGCCGGCGTTCCTCGCGGATCGGACCAACGACATCGTGTTCTACAACGAGGCCGCCGGCACGCTCCTGGGCCGGAGATTCGAGGAGAGCGGGCCGATGTCGGCCGAGGCGTGGCTGAACGACTTCGGCCCGCTGGACGAGCTCGGCGAGCCCATCCCGTTCGAGAACCAGCCGCTGACCCTCGCGCTGCGGGCAAACCGCGCTGCGCACGCTCGTCACCGGATCCGCTCGCTCGCCGGCGAGGTGCATGACGTCGAGGTGAGCGGGATGCCACTCATCGGCACCGGTGGATTCAACGGCGCGATGGTCTTCTTCTGGCTGTCCGGGAGCAGCCCGGCGCGGTGAAGGTGAAGGTCTGGGGCGCTCGGGGCTCGATTCCCGCCCCCGGCCCGGAGACGATGCGCTACGGCGGCAACACGTCGTGCGTGCAGCTCACGCTGGCGGATGGCAGCGTGCTGGTGCTCGACGCCGGGACCGGAATTCGCGGTCTCGGGCTGGCGCTGGCGCCCAGCGAGGGGCCGCTGCACATCCTGCTGACGCACCTGCATCTCGACCACATCCAGGGGCTGATGTTCTTCGCGCCGATGTTCCGGCCCCAGTCCGAGGTGGTGATCTGGGGGCCGGCGTCGCCGGAGGCGTCATTGGAGGACAGGATCGCGCGCTACATCTCGGCCCCGCTGACCCCGGTCGAGGTGCGCGAGCTTCCCTGCCACCCGTCGTTCCGCGAGGCGGAGACGACCGAGTGGCGGATCGGCTCGGCCTCGATCCGCGCAGGATCGGTGGCGCATCGCGGGCCGACGCTCGGCTACCGGATCGATGCCGACGGCAGCTCGGTCTGTTACATCCCGGACCACGAGCCCGGGCTCGGTGCCTCCCTGGCCGAGCTCGATGAGGATTGGATCTCCGGGCTGGACCTCGCGCGCGACGCCTCGCTGCTGATCCACGATTGCCAGTACACCGATGACGAGTACCCCGCCCACCTC